>NZ_CP093341.1:972126-1296168 GCF_022637455.1 Lysobacter sp. S4-A87 | reverse complement strand
CCACCTCGGCGATCATCCTGTCGGCCAAGTTCGAGCGGTAGGGCCGGAGCGGGCGTCATCTTCGCCCAGGGTCTTACAATGGCCGGTCCTGCGGTCCGCCCCGCCGCCTGCATGCCCCCTGCCTTGAAGAAATCCGATTTCCATTACGACCTGCCGCCCGAGCTGATCGCGCAGGCGCCGTTGCCCGAGCGCTCGGCCAGCCGCCTGCTGGTGGTGCCGCCGGCGGCCGCCGGTGACCGCGACTCGCAGCAGTTCGAGTTCCAGGACCGCGTCTTCCGCGACTTGCCGGACCTGCTCGCCCCGGGCGACCTGCTGGTGTTCAACGACACCCGCGTCATTCCGGCGCGTCTGTACGGCCAGAAGACCAGCGGCGGTCGGGTCGAGATCCTGATCGAACGCCTGCTCGGTGGCCATGAAGTCCGCGCGCAGCTGGGCGTGAGCAAGTCGCCCAAACCCGGCGCGAAGATCGTGCTCGATGCCGGCGGCGAAGCCGAAGTGCTCGGCCGCGACGGCGAGTTCTACCGCCTGCGCTTCGACGTGCCCGAGTCGCTGGAGCAGTGGTTGCTGCATGCCGGCCGCCTGCCGCTGCCGCCGTACATCCAGCGTGAGGCGGGCAGCGACGACGACACCCGCTACCAGACCGTGTTCGCGCGCGAGGTCGGCGCAGTCGCCGCGCCGACTGCCGGCCTGCACTTCGACGAGGCGTTGCTTCAGCAATTGAGCGAGCGTGGCGTGCAGTTCGGCCATGTCACCCTGCATGTCGGCGCCGGCACCTTCCAGCCGGTGCGTGTCGACGACCTTGGCCAGCACGTGATGCACAGCGAATGGCTCAACGTCGGCGCCGCGCTGATCGAGCAGATCCAGCGCACGCGCGCTGCCGGCGGCCGCGTGATCGCGGTCGGCACGACGGTGGTGCGCGCGCTGGAAAGCGCCATGCGCAGCAACGACGACGGCGAGCGCGAACTGCAGCCGTATGCCGGCGAAACCCGGTTGTTCATCCTGCCGGGTTACCGGATCCGGTCGGTCGACGCGCTGATCACCAATTTCCACCTGCCCGAGAGCACCCTGCTGATGCTGGTATCCGCCTTCGCCGGCAAGGCGCGCGTATTCGCCGCCTACGACCACGCGATCACCTCGCGCTACCGCTTCTTCTCGTACGGGGATGCGATGTTGCTGTACCCGGAGCCGGCGGCATGAGCCGGATGTCGTTCGACCTCATCACCACCGACGGCGCCGCCCGCCGCGGCCGCATGACCTTCCCGCGCGGCACGGTGGAGACGCCGGCGTTCATGCCGGTCGGCACGTACGGTTCGGTCAAGGGCGTGATGCCCGAGCAGATCCGCGAGCTAGGCGCCGAGATGATCCTCGGCAACACCTTCCATCTGTACCTGCGTCCGGGCCTGGACGTGATCGGCGACCACGGCGGCCTGCACGGCTTCGGTCGCTGGAGCGGCCCGATCCTGACCGACTCGGGTGGCTTCCAGGTGTTCTCGCTGGCACACAAGCGCAAGATCACCGAGCAGGGCGTGACCTTCGCCGCCCCGACCGACGGCAGCAAGGTCTTCCTCGGTCCGGAGGAGAGCATGCACATCCAGAAGGTGCTCGATTCGGACGTGGTCATGATCTTCGACGAGTGCACCCCGTACCCGGCCACCGAGGAGGTGGCACGCAAGTCGATGGAGCTGAGCCTGCGCTGGGCCGAACGCTCGAAGAAGGCGCACGAGGGCAATGACGCGGCGCTGTTCGGCATCGTCCAGGGCGGCGTCCATCCAGCGCTGCGCGACCGGTCGGCCGAAGGGCTCAAGGCGATCGGCTTCGATGGTTATGCCATCGGCGGGCTCGCCGTCGGCGAACCGGAGGCCGAGCGCAACCACATGCTCGAGCACACCTGTCCGCAGCTGCCGGCCGACCGCCCGCGCTACCTGATGGGGGTGGGGCGGCCGGAGGACCTGGTCGAGGGCGTCGCCCGCGGCATCGACATGTTCGATTGCGTCATGCCGACCCGCAACGCCCGCAACGGCCACTACTTCACCAGTTTCGGCACGGTCCGCGTGCGCAACGCCAAGTACGAGCGCGACCTGCGCCCGATCGAGGAGGGCTGCGACTGCTACGCCTGCCGCAACGGCTTCAGCCGCAGCTACCTGCGCCACCTGGACCGCTGCAACGAGATGCTGGCGCCGATGCTGGGCACCCTGCACAACCTGCGCTACTACCAGCGCCTGATGGCGCAGATGCGCGATGCGATCGCCCAGGGAACCTTTTCGGCCTTCCGGGAGTCTTTCTACGCCGCACGGGCCCAAGAACCCCTCGCGGGTTGAGCCCCTGTCCCGCTTGCGGGAGAGGGGGTGGGGTGAGGGCAGGGCGTCCGGGCGGCCAAAAAAGCGCCCTCATCCGGCCTCCGGCCACCTTCTCCCGCCAGCGGGAGAAGGGACAGGCGGCGCCCGTGGCATAATCCCCCGCTATTTTTCGATCCAGGACAATCGTCATGAACCTGCTTGATCTCGTGGTATCCCCCGCCTACGCCCAGGCGGCCGCTCCGGCCGGCGGCAGCGGCTTCGGCATGTCGCTGCTGTTCCCGATCCTGCTGATCGGCGTCATGTACTTCCTGATGATCCGTCCGCAGATGAAGCGCCAGAAGGAGCATCGCGGCATGCTCGAGAAGCTGGCCAAGGGCGACGAAGTCCTCACCAACGGCGGCATCGCCGGCACCGTGACCGACATCGGCGAGAACTTCATCACCGTGGAAATCGCCGACAACGTGCGCATCCGCGTGCAGAAGGGCGCCATCGCCAACGTGCTGCCGAAGGGCACCTTGAAGTCGGCGTAAGCCGTCTCCAGAAGAATTTGACATACGGCGGCCGGGGTGGCCGCCGCAGGGGCCCTAGATGCTGACTTACCCGCGCTGGAAATACTTCGTCATCCTGATCGTTCTGCTGCTCAGCGCGCTGTATGCGTTGCCGAACATCTATCCGCAGGATCCCTCCGTGCAGGTCACGGCCAGCCGCGGCGCCAAGGTCGATCCGGCGCTCAGCGCCCAGGTCAGCACCACGCTGAAGCAAGCCGGTGTCACGCCCAAGTCTGTCGAACTCGACAACGGCAACCTGCTGGTGCGCCTGAACAACGCCGACCAGCAGATCAAGGCCAACGATGTCCTGCGCGACAAGCTCGGCAGCAACTACGTGGTTGCCCTGAACCTCGCTTCGACCGTGCCGAACTGGCTCGAGAAGATCGGCGCCAAGCCGATGCTGCTGGGCCTGGACCTCCAGGGCGGCGTGCACTTCCTGATGCAGGTCGACCAGAAGGCCGCCCTCGACAAGCGCATGGACGCCACCGCCGAAGACGTGCGGGTGAGCCTGCGCGACGGTCGCGTGCGTTACGACTCGGTCGAACGCCGCGGCGGCAACACCATCATCGCCACCCTGGCCAATGCCGCCGATGCCGAGAAGGCACGCGTGGAGATCGCCAAGAGCCAGCCCAACCTGCTGCTCGACGTGCAGGGCAACACCTTGTCGGTGCAGGTCTCGGAAGCCGAGATGCAGCGCATGGCGGTGGAGGCGATCGAACAGAACGTCGGCACCCTGCGCAACCGCATCAACGCGCTTGGCGTGTCGGAGCCGATCATCCAGCGCCAAGGCAGCGACCGCATCGTCGTGCAGCTGCCGGGCGTGCAGGACACCGCGCAGGCCAAGCGCATCCTCGGCGCCACCGCCACGCTGGAGTATCGCGGCGTGGTCGAGGGCAACGCCTACGACGCCGTCGCCACCGGCAACGTGCCGCCGGAAGCGCGCGTTTATTACCGCCGCGAGCTCGGCCCGGACGGCAAGCCGATGCCGGTGCTGCTCAACAAGCGCGTGATCGCCTCGGGCGACCAGCTGGTTGGCGCGACCTCGATGATGGATTCGCAGACCGGTACGCCGGCGGTGTCGGTGCGCCTGAACGGCGTCGGCGGCCAGCGCATGTTCGACTACACCACCGATCACGTCGGCAAGCCGATGGCGGTGGTCTACATCGAGCGCATTCCCGAGGTGCGCGTGGTCGACGGCAAGGAAGTGCGCACGACCAAGGTCAACGAGGAAGTGATCTCGGTGGCCAACATCAACGGCGTGTTCGGCAAGGAGTTCCAGACCACCGGCCTGGACAGCTCCAAGGAAGCCGCCGACCTGGCCCTGCTGCTGCGTTCGGGTTCGCTGGCCGCACCGATGGACTTCATCGAAGAGCGCATCGTCGGCCCGAGCCTGGGCCGCGAGAACATCGAGCGCGGCCTGACCGCGGTGGTGTACTCGTTCTCCTTCGCCCTGGTCTTCTTCCTGTTCTATTACCGCGTGTTCGGCATCATCACCTGCCTGGCGCTGCTGCTGAACATGCTGATGCTGATCGCGGTGATGTCGCTGTTCAACGCCACCCTGACGCTGCCTGGCCTGGCCGGTATCGCGCTGACGGTGGGCATGTCGGTCGACGCCAACGTGCTGATCAACGAGCGCATACGCGAGGAACTCAGGTTGGGGCTGCCACCGCAGACCGCCATCGCCGAAGGTTACGAGCGCGCCTCGGGCACGATCGCCGACGCCAACCTGACCGCGATCCTCGCCGGTGTCGCCCTGTTCGCGTTCGGCACCGGTCCGGTCAAGGGATTCGCCGTTTCGCTGATCGTCGGTATCGCGACCTCGATGTACACCGCGGTGGGCGTGTCGCGTGCCATTGCAACCCTGATCTACGGCGGTCGCCGCAAGATCAAGTCGATCTGGATCTGACGGGAAGATAAGCAGATGAAACCGTTCAACGTCTTCCCCTACGACAGCAACATCAACTTCATCCGCCTGCGCTGGCTGTCGCTGGGCATCGCCCTGGCGATGCTGCTGGTCGCGGTCGGCGGCATGGTGGTCAAGGGCTTCAACTTCGCCCTGGACTTCACCGGCGGCGCCGTCACCGAGATGCGTTTCGAGAAGCCCGTCGACGTCGATGACGTCCGCGAGCGCCTGGACCGTGCCGGCTACGGTGGTGCCCAGGTGCAGTCCTTCGGCAGCGGCAACGACCTGCTGATCCGCCTGCAGCCCAAGCAGGCTGCGGCCGGCGCCGAGGACAAGGGCAACACCACTGCCAGCGACGTGCAGAATGCGCTGGCATTCGAGGGCAACCCCGGCAAGGTGCTGCGCAGCGAGGTGGTCGGTCCGCAGGTCGGCAAGGACCTGGCGATCAACGGCCTGTGGGCGCTGATCTTCGTGGTCGTGGGCTTCCTGATCTACATCTCGTTCCGCTTCGAGAAGAAGTTCGCGATCGCGGCCGTGCTGACCACGCTGCACGACGTGGTGGTGGTGACCGGCTGGTTCGCGCTGAGCGGCCACGAGTTCGACCTGACCGTGCTGGCGGGCGTGCTGTCGGTGATGGGCTTCTCGATCAACGACACGATCGTGGTGTTCGACCGCGTCCGCGAGAACTTCCGTTCGATGCGTGCTACGCCGCAGGAGATCCTCAACAAGTCGATCAACCAGACGCTGTCGCGTACGGTGATCACGTCGTTCGTTGCGTTCCTGACGGTGTTCGCGCTGTACCTCTACGGCGGCGGTTCGCTGCAGGGCATGGCCGAGTCGCAGATGATCGGCATCATCATCGGCACGCTGTCGTCGATCTTCGTGGCTTGCCCGTTGCTGACGATCGGCTTCCTGAAGGTCACCAAGCAGGACCTGATGCCGAAGGCCAAGGACGAGGCGGCACTGGCTCGCCGTCCGTAAGGGCTGCTGTTGGTTCGACGGAAAAGGCCGCGCTTTGCGCGGCCTTTTCTTTTGTCCCGTCATCCCGGCGAACGCCGGGATCCATCTTGACCTTGGCTGTCACGGCTCGCCGCCTCCGGAGGGGCGGAGCAATCCCCGACCCGGCGGACACCGCCGCGCCGCAGACGCAAGCCCGCAAACCCGCAAACCCGCAAGCGCAACACGCGCAACACGCGCAACAACCACAGGCGCAACAAAAAAAGCCGCGCAATGCGCGGCTTTCCTTGAGGTCAGGGGCAGGGCGCCTCAGTCGAACGCAGCCGCATACCCCGTATTGACGATCTTGCTCTGCAGCGCATCGCAGATCTTCAGGTTGCCGGCGACCAGCTGGCGCGGCATCTGCCCGCGCGTGTCCATCGGCCCCGTGCTGCGGCCACGGAAGTCGACCACCTTGCCGCCTGCCTCACGCACCAGCAGCGCACCGGCAGCGATGTCCCACGGCTTCACACCGGCCTCGAAGTAAGCATCCGCGCGACCGCACGCAACATACGCCAGATCGAGCGCCGCCGAACCCGTGCGACGGATGTCCTCGGCCTCGGTCAACAGCGTATCGATGCACTTGAGATGCGCGCTCGTACGCGCACGCTCGCGCGGCGGGAAGCCGGTGATCAGCATCGCGCCATTGAGATCCTTGCGGTCGGCAACGCGGATCTTGCGATCGTTGAGCGTCGCGCCGCTGCCCCGGCTGGTGGTGAACAGCTCGTTGCGCAGCGGATCGAAGATCACACCGTGGACCGGCTCGCCGTTCTCGACCAGGGCGATCGACACGCAGAAATGCGGGATGCCGTGCAGGTAGTTGCTGGTGCCGTCGAGCGGGTCGATCACCCACGTGAAACGGCTGTTGCCGAGCGGACCGCTTTCCTCGCCGAGGATGGCGTAGTCGGGGGTCGCACGGCGGAATTCCTTGATGATCTCTTTCTCGGCCAGGCTGTCGACTTCACTGGCATAGTCCATCCGGTCCTTCTCGACCACGTTCAGCGCATCGAGCTTGTTCATGTGCCGCAGCAGCACGTTGCCGGCGGCGCGGGCGGCCTTGACCATGAGGGTGACGGCGGGTTTCTGCATGGCAAGCGGCCTCGTAGGGGGAGGTGGGGGACGGACTGGCGGCGGCAAAGAGCGGACCGGCTCGGGGCCGGGGCGCGGAGTTTACCATTGCAGGCCGTGACTTCCTAAGTCGATACCGTGCCCAACCCCGTGTCCGATCCCGCCTCCACACCCTCCAACCAGGTACCCGGCCCGGCCGACCGCCTGCGCATCGTGCTCGTCGGCACCCAGCACCCCGGCAACATCGGCTCGGCGGCGCGGGCGATGAAGACGATGGGGTTGTCGCGGCTGGTCCTGGTCGCTCCGGAGAAGGCCCCCAGCGTCGAGTCCTACGCCCTGGCCGCCGGCGCCGACGATGTCCTGGCCGGCGCCGCCACCTGCGCGACCCTGGCCGAAGCGGTGGCCGATTGCCGGCTGGTACTGGGCTGCACCGCACGCAGCCGCCGGGTTGCGCTGGAAGAACTGCTGCCGCGCGACGCCGCCGCCCGCGCGGTCGGCGAAGCGGCGGCCGGTGCCGAAGTAGCGCTGGTCTTCGGCCGCGAGCGCACCGGCCTGAGCAACGACGAACTGCAGCTGTGCCACGCCTCGGTCCATATCCCGGCCAACCCGGACTACAGCTCGCTGAACCTGGCCGCCGCCGTGCAGGTGCTCAGCTACGAATTGCGGCTGGCCGTGCTCGCCGTCGCAGGCCAGGCCACCGGGCCCGACGCCGAGGGCGGCGAGGGTGGCCCGGAGCGGCGCGAGCCGCCGGCATCGCATTCGGAGATGGAAGGCTTCTTCGCCCAGCTCGGCGACACGCTCGATGCGATCGACTTCCACAAGGGGCGTGCCCCGGAGTCGGCCATGCGCAAGCTGCGCCGGCTGTATCTGCGGGCCGGGCTGGACTCGCGCGAGGTGCGGATCCTGCGCGGGATCCTGGCCGATGCCCAGCGCATGGCCTCCCTGGCCCGGAAAGGCGACTGACGCCCCCGGAAGTGGGCAAGAGGCCTGAACCACCGGCCTGAACCATAGGTCTGAACTGCGGTTCGGCCGTCGGTTTGCAGTATCGGCCCGCCGGTGTTTCGTATTAGGCTGGCCGCGGCACTTAGACGGGTCGTCCGTACTTGATCGCTAGCCTGAGTCGTATCGCCCTGTTGTCCGTACTCGCGCTGGCATCGGCGGCCATGTCGTTTCCGACGAAGGCCGGCAATGACTCCGGCGTGCTGGTGCTTGGGCGCATCAGCGACGACCCCAAGACCCATTACGAGCAGCTCAAGCCGCTGCTCGACTACGTGGTCCCGCGCATGGCCGACGTCGGCATCCGCGAGGGCCGGATCCTGATGGCCAAGGACTCCCAGCAGATGGCCAGCTACCTGCGCCGCGGGCGGGTCGACTGGGTCACCGAGACCACGGGCACGGCGATGCTGTTGCGCCAGCGCGCCGCGGCCAAGCCGCTGCTGCTGACCGAGCGCGACGGCACCAGCCATTACCACAGCCTGTTCTTCGCCCGACGCGACAGCGGGCTGCGCTCGATCGGCGACCTGCGCGGACACAGCGTTGCCTTCCAGCGGCCATCCTCGACCAGCGCCTATTTCGTCCCCGCCATCGAACTGCTCGATCGCGGACTGCCGCTGGAGATCCTGCTGTCGCCCGATGACCGCATTGAAACCGGTTCGGTGGGCTACATGTTCGCCTGGTCCGAGCTCAACATCTCGACCTGGGTGCACAAGGGCCTGGCCGACGTCGGAGTGATGAGCAACCTCGACTGGGCCAACCCGCGGCGCATGCCGCCGGCCTTCCGCAGCGACCTGGTGGTGATCGGCGAGACCGAGGAGTACCCGCGCGCGATCGAGATGGTGCGTGGCGACCTCGACCCGCGAGTCGAAGCGCGGCTGCGCGAAGTGCTGATGGACGCCGCCGGCGACCCGGAGGCCGGCGACGCACTGCTGCGCTTCTTCCGCACCACCCGGTTCATGCCGATCGATCCCGATTCCAAGCGTGCACTGGACCACATTGCCGACGGTGTCACGCGGGTGCGGGCGGAGGTCGAATGAATCTCCGCTTCGGCCTGCAGGCCAAGTTCATGCTGCTGATGGGCATCGCGCTGCTGGTGGTGCTGGCGCTGGTCGCACTGCTGTTCAACCGGCAGGAGCGCATGCGCATGGAGGTCGAGG
Source organism: Lysobacter sp. S4-A87 (assembly GCF_022637455.1). Lineage (NCBI taxonomy): Bacteria > Pseudomonadati > Pseudomonadota > Gammaproteobacteria > Lysobacterales > Lysobacteraceae > Lysobacter > Lysobacter sp. S4-A87. Next base: position 1,287,203 of record NZ_CP093341.1, on the reverse strand, counting down.
GCGTCAGCCGCCAGACCATGCGCACGATGATGGGCGAGTCGCTGCGCCGGCAGGGCGAGGGTGCGGTCGCGCAGTTGGCTGCCACGCTCACCAATCCGGTGTACTACTCCGACCTCGACGCGATCGGCGTGCTCAGCCGCTCCACGCTGCGCAATCCCGACGTGCGCTACGTGATCGTCTATGACGACGCCGGGCAGGTCCTGCACGACGGCAGCGAGGCCATCGTCAACTACGGCAAGCGCATGGACGATGCGATGGCCAACAAGGTCATCGCCTCCAAGGCGCTGATGTCGCAATGCGACGAGAAGGTGATGGACGTGTCGGCGCCGATCATGATCGGCGAGCAGCGCATCGGCGGCGTCCGCATCGGCTACGACCTGGTGGCGATGCGGCGTTTCCAGGACCAGGCCGTGGGCCAGCTGCGCGGTCGGCTCGACACGCTCAGCCAGCGCTACGTGATCTGGATCGGCCTGCTCGGCGCGGGCATGCTCGCCTTCGGCGCACTCTCGCTGTGGCTGATCCAGCGCCTGCTGGTGCGCCCGATCCGCGAGCTGGCCGAGTCGGCGCGTGCGATCGAGGCCGGCCGCTTCGATACCGCCACGCCCATCGACAACCGCAACGACGAAGTCGGCGACCTGATGCTGGCCTTCGACCGGATGAGCCGCAGCCTGGCCCGGCACGATCGCGAGATCCGGCGCATGGCCTACACCGACGCGCTGACCGGCCTGGCCAATCGCCTGGCGTTCCGCGAGTCGCTTGACCAGCGCCTGCTGCAGTTGCACGGCGCCGGCTGCCAGCTGGCGTTGCTGTTCGCCGACATCGACGATTTCAAGCGTGTCAACGACACCCTCGGCCACGATGCCGGCGACGACGTACTGCTGCAGTGCGCGCGCCGGATCGAGCACACCGTGCAGCGCATCGGTGGCGACGACGCGATGCTGGCGCGCTTCGGCGGCGACGAGTTCGTCATCCTCGTGCAGGCCGGCGCTGACCCGCACGCCGACGTACGCAAGATCGCAACGCACCTGGCCGAGACGTTGGTGACCGAACTGGGCGAACCCATCCTGGTGCAGGATCGCCAGGTGTTCCTGGGCACCTCGATTGGCATCACCCTGTTCCCGGAAGACGCCTCCGGCGCGACCTCGCTGATGAAGAACGGCGACATCGCGATGTACCAGGCCAAGGTCGCCGGCAAGAACTGCTTCCGCTTCTACAGCCGCGCGATGGACCAGGCGGTCGAGCGCCGCGTGCACCTGGAGCACGAACTGCGCGGCGCCTGGGACCGCGGCGAACTGAGCCTGGCGTACCAGCCGGTGTTCCGCCTGGTCGACGGCGCGATGATCGGCGCCGAAGCGCTGCTGCGCTGGAAGCATCCGGAACTGGGCGTGGTCGCGCCGTCGGTGTTCATCGACGTGGCCGAGCAGAGCGGCCTGATCGAAGTGCTGGGCCCGCAGGTGCTGCACCAGGCCTGCGCGGACGCCGTGCGCTGGCAGGAGTCACGCGCCGGCGAGGAGCCGCTGTTCCTGGCGGTCAACGTGTCACCGCGACAGCTGCGCAACGGCGACCTGCCGGATGTGGTGGCCGCCTCGCTGCGCGAAACCGGACTGGCGGCCGACCTGCTGCACCTGGAACTGACCGAGACGGCGGTGATCGGCGACGAGCGTCATGCCAGCAGCCTGCTGTCGCAGTTGCGCGGCATGGGCGTGAAGGTATGGCTGGACGACTTCGGCACCGGCTTCTCGGGGTTGAGCCACCTGCGCCGCGTGCCGGTGGACGGCGTCAAGATCGATCGCAGCTTCGTCGCCGACGTGCTGCGCGATCCCGACGACCTGGCCCTGACCACGGCCATCATCGCCATGGCGCACTCGCTGGGGATCCTGGTGGTGGCCGAGGGCGTGGAGAAGGAAGGGCAGTACGCGATCCTGCGTGAGCGCGGCTGCGATTTCGCCCAGGGCTACTGGCTGGGGCATCCGGTGACGGCGGAAGAATTCCTGGCTGTCGCCTGCTGATTTGCGGTCCCGGCGTACGCCGGATCAATCCTCAAACCACCATGTCGATCCAGCGCGCCGCCGCGGCCGCCAGGCTCCCGGACAGGATTCCAAACACCGCGATCGCGATCACGCCGGCGACCCACGCGAACCCCATCAGATACCCGTCGCGCTCGAGCAGCGCCAGCGCGAACACCACCAGCAATCCGCCGAACAGGAAGTTGGTGAACGGGATGGGCAGCGACAGCAGCAGCCCCAGCAGCACCAGCAGCAGGCCGGTGAAGAAGTCTGCGAGACGGTGATCGAGCATCAGCGTGGCCCGCGGGCGGACCAGCTTTTCCAGCCGCGTCAGCCACGGCGCGAGCAGGTCGCGGAAGCGCGCCATGGCGCTGCGGTGCGGGCCGCGCTTGGCCAGGAACGCCGGCAGCCACGGCTCGCGCATGCCGAACAGTTGCTGCAGGCCGATCAGGATCACCAGCGGGCCGCTGATCGCGCCGCCCAGTCCCGGGATCGGGATGAAGGCCGGAATGGTCGAGACGAACAGCAGCATGCCGAACGAGCGGTCGCCGAGGCCGTGCAGCACGTCGCTCATGCGCAATTGCTCGTTCGGGTCGCCTTCCGCGAAGCCGTCGAGCAGTGCGCGCGTACCGGCTTCGTGGGGCCGCTGTTGCCTAGCCCGCTGTGTCATCCGGTGTGGGTTCCTGTTCGATGCGTTGCAGCAGCAGCTTGTCGATGCGCGGGCCGTCGAGGTCGACCACTTCGACGCGCCAGTGGCTCCAGTCGAAGTGCTCGCCGACATAGGGGATGCGACCGAAGTGGGCGATCACCATTCCGGCGGCGGTGTGGAAATCGTGCTCGTCCTCGTCCGGCAGGCGGCCGCCGCCGATCAGCTCGCGCAGGTCCTCGATCGGCAGCGAGCCGTCGAGCAGGTACGAGCCGTCGGCGCGTTCCACCACCGGCGAACTGTCGTCCTCGGTTTCGCCGGAGTGGCCCATGTTCGAGTGGATCCGCCCGACCACCGCGTCCATCAGGTCGGCGACGGTGACCATGCCGCTGATGTCGCCGTACTCGTCGACCACCAGCGCCAGCGACTGCTGCTCTTCGCGGAAGATCTCCAGCAGCTTCATCGCATGCGTGGATTCGGAGACGAACAGCGGTTCGCGCAGCTGCTTGAACAGGTCCGGCGCCTTCTCGTCGAGGCGGTCGAGGAGCGCCTTCACCTCGAGGATGCCCAGCACCTCGCTGTCGTTGCCGCGGTAGACCGGGTAACGCGAGAACGGCGTCTCGCGCATCGCCGCCAGGTTCTCGGCGAACTCCGCGGAGGCGTCGAGCCAGGCGATGCGCGTGCGCGGCGTCATCAGGCTCTCGGCAGTTCGATCGCCGAGGCTGAGCACGCGGTTCATCATCTTGCGCTCGTCGGCATCGATCACGCCCTGCTCGTGGCTCTCACTGACCAGCAGGCGGATTTCTTCTTCGCTGATGGCGCTGCGGGCGTCGTCCTTGATGCCGAGCATGCGCAGCACCAGGCGGTTGATCGCACCCAGCGTGGCCACCACCGGCCGGGCCGCGCGCGACAGGCCGTACAGCGGCAACGCCACCGCGCTGGCGATGCGCTCGGGATTGGTCAGGGCCAGGCGCTTGGGGATCAGCTCGCCGAAGATCACCGAGGCGGAGGTGATCAGCGTGACAGCGGTGCTAAGGCCTATGGCGCGGGCGTAACGCGCCGCTTCCGGCCACAGGTCGCTGAGCCAGCCGGCGATCGCAAGGCCAATGGCCTCGCCACCGAAGGTGCCGGTGAGGATGGCGATCGTGGTGATGCCCACCTGCACGGTCGACAGCAGGTTGTCCGGGTGCTCGGCCAGGGCCAGGGCCATTCGCGCGCCGCGGCTGGGATGGGCCGGGTCCTCGGCCATCTGTTTCAGGCGCAATTTGCGCGAGGTCATCAGCGCCATCTCCGACAGTGCGAAGAAGGCGTTGAGGATGATCAGGGCGATGACGGTCAGCAGTTCCAGCATGCGATCCCTGCCTCAGGATGGCAGGCCGGAGTGCACATGCCGTGATGGGGGAGAGGGGGGCAGGCGTGTGCGGAGGGCTGTTTTGGGTCGTCGTCCATGGGGCCGGGGGCAGGTAAAAGGGGGGCGCAAGCGCTGGGATGGTAGCAGGGCCGCCGAATTCAACCCTTCGGGCGAGCGTTGCTGTCCCCGAACCGTCATAATTCCGCCCGCAGAACCCCCACCGAGCCGCCAGTCCGGCACCACGAGGCCCCCTCAGCATGTTCTCCCTGCAAACGATCTTCGGCCAAGGCAATCAGTTCTATACCCTGCTGGAGGAGGCCGCAGTCGCCGCTCATGACAGCACCGTGGCGTTGCACGCCATGCTCAAGTCGGCCGACCGCCAGCCGGCCCTGGACGCCTTCAAGCTGGCCCGCCAGCGCGAGCGCGATGCCTCCGACAAGATCAGCCATGAACTGGTCAACAGCTTCATCACCCCGATCGAGCGCGAGGACATCGAAGCCTTGGGGTCGGCGCTGTACAAGATTCCCAAGCAGGTCGAGAAGTTCGCCGACCGCTACTCGCTGGCCACCCGCCACCTTGAGCACATCGACTTCGCACCGCGCGGCGCCATGCTCATGCAGGCGTCCGGCGTGGTCGTGCAGATGGTCCACCAGCTGCGCCACCTCAAGCTGGAGCCGATGAAGGCGCTCAACGACCAGCTGCGCTCGATCGAGAACGAGGCCGACCGGCTGATGCTCGAGCTGTACCGCGACATCTATTCGGGGCGCCTGGACAGCCTGCAGATGTTCCTGCTCAAGGAGTTCTTCGAGATCCTCGAGAAGGCCATCGACCGCTGCCGCGAGGCAGGCACGGTGGCCTACGAAATCGTCCTCAAGAATTCCTGAGGGCCGGGCCGATGCTGACCCTGGTCCTGGTGGTGGTGATCGTTGCGCTCGCGTTCGAGTACATCAACGGCTTCCACGACACCGCCAACTCGATCGCGACCGTGGTCGCCACCAAGGTGCTGTCGCCGATGCAGGCGGTGGCGATGGCGGCGATCACCAACCTGCTCGGCGCGCTGTGGGGCACCGCGGTCGCCAAGACGATCGCTTCGGGCCTGCTCGACAGCGGCGTGGTCCAGGTCTCCTCGCAGCTGATCCTGTGCGCGCTGCTGGGCGCGATCGTGTGGAACCTGATCACCTGGTGGAAGGGCTTGCCGTCCTCGTCGTCGCACGCACTGATCGGCGGCCTGTGCGGCGCCGCGGTGGCAGCGGCCAGCAACAACTTCCATTCGATCATCTGGTCGCAGCCGGCCGACCCCTGGTACAAGAGCGCCGGCGTGCTGTGGAAAGTGGTCGTGCCGATGTTCAGCTCGCCGCTGCTCGGCTTCGCCTCGGGCTTCCTGGTGATGGGCCTGCTGTTCGCGATCATCTCGGCGATGGCCAGCAGCGGTGGTTTCCTCGCCCGCATGGCGCGGCCGCGCTGGGTCAATGCCTTCTTCGGCAAGGCGCAGCTGGTCAGCGCCGCCGGCATGGGCTTCGCCCACGGCATGAATGACGCGCAGAAGACCATGGGCATCATCGCCCTGGCCCTGGTCGGCGCGCAGTCGGCGGGCACGCTCGACAACCTGCCGTCGTGGCTGGCGTTCCTGCACCCCTCGCGCGAGGCGCTGGAAAACAACGACATCGACACCTGGATCAAGCTGAGCTGCGCCATCGTGATGGCGGCGGGCACGGCGGCCGGTGGCTGGCGCATCATCAAGACGCTGGGTCACAAGCTGGTGAAGCTGCACCCGATCAACGGCTTTGCCGCCGAGACCAGCGCCGCAGCGGTGATCCTGGCGGCGTCGTCGCTGGGCATCCCGGTGTCGACCACGCACAACATCTCGTCGGCGATCATGGGCGTGGGCACGGCCAAGCGCTTCAACGCGATCAAGTGGACCGTGGTGGAGAAGATGATCTGGGCGTGGATCCTGACGATCCCGGCCGCGGGTGGCATCGCCTACCTGTTCTTCGAGTTGTTCCGGGCGATGGGCTGGGCGTAAGCCTCGTATGTCCCTTCTCCCGTGCGCGGGAGAAGGTGCCCGAAGGGCGGATGAGGGGAGAGCTCCCTCGGATCAGAACAAGTCCCCGCCCGCCGACAGCGACCGCTCCATGCGGTCGCCCAGTCCGCCGATCTCCAGCACCAGTCGGTCGATCTCGGCGGCATCGAGGCCTTCGTACGGACGGTTCTCGCACAGCTGCAGGTGCGGCACGCCGTCCAGGTCGCCGATGGCGAGATAGCCGACGCGGCTTTGCCAGTTGAAGATCAGCGCGCGCTTGGCATCCAGGCCGGTGATCGGCGAAACCGCGGTGCTGACCCGCAGGTAGGGCCGGCCGTCGTCGTCGTCCAGTTCGGACAGGAAGATCGCCTGGTGACGGGTTCCCTGCTCGAGCGACAGTTCGATGCAGATCAGGTCGACGCCATGTTCGGTGGTGTTGAAATCGGCCGCCTTGAGATGGCGACGGATGGATTCGAAGTTGCGCACGTGGCGGCTCCTTCCGGGGGATGATCGGTATGCTACCGCGATGAGCAAGCCCACAGCTGCCGCAAAGGACGACGCTGCCACGCGCATCCTGGCGGCGATCCGTGCGATCCCGGCCGGCGAGGTCGCCGGCTATGGCGAAGTCGCGCGTCGCGCCGGCTTGCCGGGCAGGGCGCGCCTGGTGGCGCGGATCCTCGGGCAGAACGAGGATCCCGACCTGCCGTGGCACCGCGTGCTGCGCTCGGACGGCCGCATCGCCTTCCCCGAAGGATCCAGGGGCTTCCGTGAGCAGGGCCAGCGCCTGCGCGCCGAAGGCGTGCGGGTCGAGGCCGGGCGCGTGCGCGGCCAGCGCGCCGCCGCCACCCTCGACGAGCAGATGTGGGGCGCGCCCATGACGGCCCCGGCGACGGTGAAGCCACGGCGCGCGCGGACAGGCTCCGCAACACCCTCGGCCATGCCCGGCAAGGCGCCTGCACGCGCCAAGCGCCCGGGTTGAGGTCGCAGGCACTGCGAATTTTTCCGCCGGCCCGATGGCGCCGGTCAGCGGCTACCATGTAGCGCACCCCCAGGAGTCGCAATGTTTTCCAACCTTCCCCCCGTCACCAAGGCCCTGCTGATCGCCAACGGGCTGGTGTTCCTGTTGCAATGGGCGCTTGGCGACTTCGCCCTCGCGCAGTTCATGCTGTGGCCCCCCGGTGGTGGCGAGCTGGACGGTGTCGGTTTCATGCCGTGGCAGTTGCTCACGTACGGTTTCATGCATGGCAACTTCGCCCATCTGTTGTTCAACATGCTGGCGCTGGCGATGTTCGGCGCGCCGCTGGAGCACGTGTGGGGCGATCGGCGTTACCTGACGTACTACCTGGTGTGCGTGGTCGGTGCGGCGCTGTGCCAGATCGGCGTGGGCATGTGGACCATGTCGCAGGGTGGGGAGACTTATCCGACGGTGGGTGCGTCCGGTGGCATCTTCGGTCTGTTGCTGGCTTACGGTCTGTTGTTCCCGAACCAGCGGGTGATGTTGTTGATTCCGCCGATTCCGATGAAGGCGCGGACGCTGGTGCTGGTCTACGGTGCGATCGAGTTGTTGCTCGGTGTGACCAATGCGATGCCGGGTGTGGCGCATTTCGCGCATCTGGGCGGGATGTTGTTCGGCTGGCTGTTGATCCGCTATTGGCGGGGGCAGCCGCCGTTCGGCAAGAAGAAGGGGCCGCCGCGGATGCGGGTGGTGCGGTAGCCGTCCGTCGTCCCCGCGAATGCGGGGACCCGGGACGCCCTAGGGGAACAACCTGATCTGCTGATCCGCCGCCAGTTGCATCCCGCTTCCGGCCTTGCACGTGAACGCTTCACCAAAGCTGGCCTGGTTCAACAGCGGTCCGTTCGCACGCCAGCGGCCCGGTGCGTGCACGCTGGTGGCTGCGCGCTGTTTCGCGGCCTCCGGGGTCATCTGCTGCGGCCATAGCGCGGCCCAGCCCTTGTAGAAGTCCTGGCTGGCCGGCTTCGCTGCGCCCGGTTCGGATGCGTTCCAGGCTGCCCACGCCAGTTCCACGCCCGCGATGTCGGCGATGTCCTCGGCGGCGGTCTGCGCGCCGTTGACGCGCGTGCCACTCAAGCCCGGATAGTCGAAGGCGCCGTACTGCGTGGCCACGCGCTTGCTCAGCGCATCCCAGGCGGAGGCTTCCGCCGGTGTCCACCAGTCGCGCAATTCCTGCTTGGCGTCGACGAAGCGGCCGCGGTTGTCGAAGCCGTGGCTGAGTTCGTGTCCGACCAGCGCGCCATACGATCCGTACAGCCACGCCGCCGACTTGCCGGTGTCGAACACCGGCGGTTGCAGCATCGCCGCAGTCACGATCAGGCGGTTCTGGGTGATGTCGTAGGCCAGCGAGGGTTCCTGCGGCAACACGTCCCAGCGGCGGTCGGCATTGCCGCGGCCGATGCGCTTCATTTCTTCGCGGTGGCGCCAGGTCGATGCAATCAGCATGTTGCTGCCGAAGCTGCCGCGGCCCATCGGTTGCACGGTGTAGTCGAGGTCGCGGTTGGGCGTGCCGACTTCGATCTTGAGGGCGGTGAGCTTGGCCTTGGCTTCAGCCTTCGCTGCAGCACTGAAACGGGTGTCGCGATCGAGCGCCTGGGCGAGGGCATCGCGCACTTTCGCGGCAATCTCCTCGGCGCGCTTGTCGGTGGCGGCGGGCAGGTAGCGCGCGGCGTACTCGTGGCCGACCATCGGTCCGGCGGCGAGCGTGATCGCATCGAGCACCGCCTGCGGCCGCGACGGTGGCGCGGCCAGGCCCTGCAGCACCTGGCCACGGAACTCGAAGCTGGCATCGCGGAACGGTTTGGCCAGGTACGGTGCCATGGCATCGCCGATGCGCCAGCGCAGGTACGCCTTCCACTGCGCCGGCTTGAGGCTGCCGACCAGGCCGTCGAGCTGCGCGAACAAGGCCGGGTTCGCCATCGACACGGTGTCGTCGCTGACGCCCTGGACCTTGAGGAACTGGTCCAGCTGCAGGCGCTTGTACTTCTTGCCCAGGGTGTTGGTCGCAACCGGGCCGTAGTTGGTGCGCGGGTCTCGCAGGTCCAGCAATGGCCTGGACGCCGAGGCGATGCGCGTTTCCAGGTCGATCACCGCCTGCGCATCGGCAGCCAGTTGCGCCTGCGGCGTGCCGGTAAGGGCCAGGATCTTCTGCACGTAATTGCTGTAACGCCCCATCAACGCGCGCGTGTCGGCATCGGTGCGGGTGTAGTAGGCCGGGTCGGGCAGGCCGAGCCCGCCCTGGGCGAAGTAGCCGATGTGGCGGTTGAAGTCGTTGAGGTCGATGTCGGCGCCGAAGTTGAACAGCACCGGGATTCCGACCTGGTGCAGTGCCGCGATCGCCGGCGGAATGTCCTTGGCGCTCTTGATCGCATCGATGCGGCCGATCAGCGGCGCGATCGGCTGGGCGCCGTCGCGTTCGACCGCGGCCTCGTCCAGGCCGCTGGCCCAGAAGTCGCCGAGCAATCGCTGCACGTTGCCCTGTGGCGACCTGGATGCGGCATCGAGCAGGTCCAGCTGCTGCTGGCGCGAACGCGCGCCCAGCTGCTCCAGTGCCGACACCGAGCCGACGTTGGGCAACGGCGTGTTGCTCTTGAGCCAGTCGGCGTTGGCGCTGGCATAGAAGTCGCTGCACGCGCTTGCCGTTGCGGCGGCCTTGGGCTTGGCGGCGCGCTTCTTCTGGGCATCGGCGGGCGGCGAGGCGATTCCGGCGATCAGGCTCAGGGCCAAGGCGCAGGCAAGCGGGCGTAGGTTCATGGCGGAATCCGTACCGGGGGAGACGGGGTGGCCCGGAGTCTAGCAGCGGCCATGTGATGCCCATCTGGGCACCTCGAACGCTGCCTGGTGCGGGCCTTGGACGGAGCCATGCGGTCACTGGTGGTGGTCGCGGATCGTGCGAACATCCGTCGCAACTGTCCCCGCAGGGAAACGCGCATGGTCACCAGCCCCGATGATGACGACCTGGATCGGCCGCCGGAATCGTCCGTCGTGTCGCGACTGGCTACCCTCGCCGGCAAGGTGCTGCGCAAGGGCGTGGTGCTCGTGGCGCTGCTGGTGCTCGTGGTCGTCGCCGTGCGCGCCTGCCAGTCGACGCAGGGCCCGCCGCTGCAACCCTGGCACACGATCGTTCCCGACGAACCCAGCGCCCGCGAGATTGCCGGCGGCGACTGGCAAAGCTATGTAGCGGCCGAGCAGCGCATGTACGAGCAATTGCGCCGCAAGCTCGACAGCGCCATGAAGCCGGGCGACCGCACCCTGCTCAATCGCTATTACCCCGCCAGCCTGACTTCACCGGAAGCGTTCGGCCACGACTGGAACCGCTCCTACGTGCTGGAACCCACGGGTGCGGCGAAAGGCGTCGTCGTGCTGGTGCATGGCTTGACCGATTCTCCCTACAGCATGCGCAGCGTGGCCGAGTTGTACCGGCTACATGGCTTCGTTGCCATCGCGCCGCGCATGCCGGGACACGGCACCGTGCCGGCCGGCCTGACGAAGGAAGGTCGCAAGGAATGGCACGCGACCGTGGAGATGACCATGGCCGAAGCCCGGCGCCGTTCCGCGGGGCGCCTGCCGGTCCACCTGGTGGGTTACTCCAACGGCGCGGCACTGGCGATGCATTACGTCATGGCGCGGATCGAGCGTGGCGACAAGCGCGACGTCGACCGCATCGTGCTGATGTCGCCGATGATCGAAGTGAATCGATTTGCCCGCTTCGCCGGTATCGCCGGCTGGCCGGCGTTGTTCAGCCGCTACGCCAAGTCGGCCTGGCTGGACGTGCTGCCCGAGTTCAATGCGTTCAAGTACAACTCCTTCCCGGTGCGTGCTGCGCGCGAGTCCTACCTGGTGACCGACGAATTGCGCGCGGTGATGGAGGAGGTCGCCGCGCAACGGCGCCTGGACCAGGTGCCACCGATCCTGGCGTTCCAGTCGGTGGTCGACGACACCGTCGGCGCGCAGGCGGTGATGACGCGGTTGTTCGATCGTCTTGCTTCCAATGGCAACGAGCTGGTGTTGTTCGACGTCAACCGCAATCGCGTGATCGCGCCGGTGCTGCGTACGACGGCGACCGACTGGGTCGGCGATGTGCTGCAGGATCCGGAACGTCGTTACACGCTGACCGTGGTGGGGGCGGCTTCGTCCGAGGATGCGGCGGTGGTGGCGCGCACGCGGGACGTCGGTTCCGGGGTGGTCAAGCAGCAGCCTGCAGGGGTGCGCTATCCGACCGAGGTGTATTCGTTGTCGCATATCGGTCTGCCGTTCGCGCGCGACGATGCGCTCTACGGTGATGTGCCGTCGGGGCGGGCGATCGTGCAGTTGGGGGCGTTGGCGGTGCGTGGTGAGCGCAATGTGCTGGTGGTTTCGCAGGAGAGTCTGAGCCGCCTCAGTTACAACCCGTTTCATGGGTACATGCTGGGGCGCATCGCGGAAAAGATTCCGGCGAAGTAGGAGGCCTCACCGTCATCCCGGCGAGCGCCGGGATCCATTTTGACTTTGCCTTTGCCCTTAGGAGCAACAGCTTCCGCCACTGAAGCGGCGGGTCACTTTTCTTTGCTGGCCCAAAGAAAAGTAACCAAAAGAAACGGCCTCCTCGACAACCCAGTCCCACGACCGGAACGGGTACGGGGATTTTTCTAAGCGACATCCATGTCGCTGAGAAAAACGCCGCACGTCCTGTGCGGCGCCCTCCGGGTCTGGTGTGGGTGCCGGCTGTGACGTTCACCGCGAAGGCGCAAGGCGAAGCCACAGCCGAGGCCACAGTCGAAGCCACAGTCGAAGCCACAGTCGAAGCCACAGCCGAAGCCACAGCCGAAGCCGAGGCAACGCCCCTGGATCTCCTGGAAACTGGCGCCGTTGCCTGCCGAAGACCATGCAGTGAATCGCCGAAGCGTTGGCCGCAGGGGCGGGGAGTGCGGAGCAGCGGGACATGGATGTCCCGCGTCCCGCATAAAGACAGGATGTCGTCTGCGGGACGGAGCACTCCCCGCCCCTGCGGCCAACGCCACTCCGAAGTCGACTGACGACCGCAGCATCCAAGGGCTGGATCAACATGGATCCCGGCTTTCGCCGGGATGACGGTGACATTGACCAGATGGCATCCAAAAAAAAGAAGGCCCGGGAGTTCCCGGGCCTTCTGCCTTGCCGACGAGGGCCAGGAGTAAAGCGTTACCGCATCACCAGATCACGACCTGCTTGTCGCCTTCGCGAACCATCGGCTGGCCCGGCTTGCACGAGAACGCAGCCGCGAATGCCGGCAGGTTCGACGGAGCGCCGATCGCACGGAAGGTCGCCGGTGCATGCTCGTCCGTGTTCACTCGCAGCTTCAGCTCGTCCGGCGTGAAGTTGCGACGCCACACGGTGCCCCAGTTGAGGAAGAAACGCTGGTCACGGGTCAGGCCGTCGGTCTTCGGATCCGGCGTGCCGTCAGTGGCCTTCTTCATCGCATCGTAGGCCGTGGCCAGGCCGCCCAGGTCGGCGATGTTCTCGCCAAGGGTCAGGTCGCCCTTCACCTTCATGCCCGGAGCTGCCTCGTAACCGTTGAACTGCTGCACCAGCTTGTCGGTACGACCCGAGAAGCTCTTGGCGTCAGCATCGGTCCACCACACCTCGAAGTTGCCGGCCGGGCCGAAACGGCTGCCCTGGTCGTCGTAGCCGTGGGTCATCTCGTGGCCGATCACCGCGCCGATGCCGCCGTAGTTGGTGGCGTCGTCAGCATTGGGATCGAAGAACGGCGGCTGCAGGATCGCCGCCGGGAACACGATCTCGTTCTGCAGCGGGTTGTAGTAGGCATTCACCATCTGCGGCGGCATGCCCCACTCGGTGCGATCGACCGGCTTGCCGATCTTGCCGAGGTTCCACTTGTAGTTGAACTCCTGGGCGGCCAGCACGTTGCCGATGTAGCTGTCGCGGCCGGTGGTCAGGCCGTTCCACTCACGCCACTTGTCCGGGTAGCCGATCTTCGGAGTGAAGGCGGCCCACTTCTCCATCGCCTTCTTCTTGGTGTCGTCGCCCATCCAGGCCAGGTGCTCGATGCGGCCCTTCAGCGACTCCGACAGGTTCTTGACCAGCGTCTGCATCCGCGCCTTCGACTCTTCCGGGAAGGCGACCTTGACGTACATCTGGCCCAGCGCTTCGCCGGCCTGGTCCTCGATCGTCGCCAGCACGCGCTTGCCGCGCTCCTTGAGTTCCTTCTGGCCGCGCATGGTCTGGTTGTAGAACGCGAAGTTCTCCTGGACGAACGCGTCCGACAGGTACGGCGAAGCGCTGTCGATGGTGTGGAAGCGCAGGTAGGTCTGCCACTGCGCGGCCGGCACGTCGGCCAGCATCTTGCTGACTTCCTTGTGGAAGTCCGGCATCGCCAGCGAGAACATCGCCGGCACGGTCACGCCCTGCGACTCGAAGAACTTCGTCCACGGGAAGTTCGGCGCCAGCTTGTCGGCGTCGGCCGGGCTGACGGGGTTGTAGTACAGCGAGACGTCGCGCTGCAGCGTCTTCTTGTCGATCGAGGCCTTGGCCAGGCGCGTCTCGAAGGCGACCACGTCCTTGGCCTGCTTGGCGGCGTCGGCGGCGGCAACGCCGCTCAGCTCCAGCACCTTGGCGACGTGCTGCTCGTAGGCGGCCAGCTTGTCCTTCTTGTCGGCGTCGAAGTAGTACGCCTTGTCCGGCAGGCCCAGGCCGCCCTGCGAGGCATAAGCGATGTTGTTCTTGGAATCCTTGAAGTCGGCTTCGGCGCCGAAGCCGAACAGGACGTTCTCACCCTTCGCGGCGCTGGTGCGCAGGAACTCGGCGATCTTTTCCTGGCTGTCGAGCGCGGCGATCGCGTCGAGGTGGCCCTTCAGCGGAGCAATGCCCTGCTCGTTGATCTTGGCTGCGTCCATGCCGGTCGCCCAGAAGTCGCCGACGATCTTCTCGACGCCGGTGGCCTTGGTGTCGGCAGCAGCCTGCTCGGCGAGCTGGCGCTGCACGGCGATCGAGCGCTCGTTGAGCATCTCGAACGCGCCCCACGAGGTGCGGTCACCCGGGATCGCGTTGGCGGCAAGCCACTTGCCGTTGACGTAGCCGTTGAAGTCCGTGCACGCGTCCTTGCTGGTGTCGAGGTCGGCGACGGTGAAGCGGTTCACGCCGGGCAGCTTGCTCTCGTCGAGCTTGAGGGCGGTCGATTCGGCCGGCTTGGCGGCGTCGGCAGCCGGCGCTGCGGCTTCGTCCTTCTTGGCGCATGCGGCCAGGGCGGTGACGACGGCAAGGGAAAGTACGAGGACTTGCGGTTTGTTGAGGCTCACTGATGGCTCCGGCCGGTCAGGCATGGGAAATGAAACGACACCCCTGGGCGGGGCATCGGCGGACATTAGACTGGTTCAGCTCCGTAGGGGGGTGTCGAAGGTCACGATGGAAGGCCGGTCGGCAGGTTTGGCACCGTTGCCAGCCAGGTCACGGTCCCTGAACAGGGAGGGCGACGTGGGCCGCCCCCCAGTTCCGACCGCGCCCGTCCACACCTCGGTCAGGCCGAACCGGCCTCAAGGGCCACGCCACGGCGCTGGCGCCAGAAGTAACCGATGCCCAGCAGGACGAACCAGACCGGGCTGGCCAGCAGTGCCTGGCGGGTATCGGCCTGCAGGGTCAGCAGCACCAGGACGAATGCGAAGAACACCAGGCAGGCGTAGCACATGGCCACGCCGCCGGGCATCTTGAACTTCGAAGCCTCGTGCAGGTGCGGGCGCTTGCGGCGGTAGGCGATGTAGGCGAACAGGATCAGCGACCAGACGAACATGAAGAGCACCGCGGCCAGCGTGGTGATCAGGGTGAAGGCCGTCACCAGGTTCGGGATCACGTAGACCAGCATCGCGCCGGCGAGCAGGCACAGGCACGAGAACAGCAGGCCGCGCGAGGGCACCGCCGCGCGCGACAGCAGCGCGAAGGACCTGGGCGCGTGGTCTTCCTGGGCCAGGCCGTAGAGCATGCGGCTGGTCGAGAAGATGCCGCTGTTGGCCGAGGACGTGGCCGAGGTCAGCACAACGAAGTTGATCAGGCTGGCCGCGGCGGGGATGCCGGCAAGCACGAACAGTTCCACGAACGGGCTCTTGCCCGGCACCACTTCGCGCCACGGCGTCACCGCCATGATCGCCACCAGCGCCAGCACGTAGAACAGCATGATGCGGACCGGGATGGAGTTGATCGCCTTGGGCAGGTTGCGCTCCGGGTTGGCGGTCTCGGCGGCGGTGGTGCCGACCACTTCGATGCCGACGAAGGCGAACACGGCGATCTGGAAACCGGCGAAGAACCCGGCGATGCCGGTCGGGAACAGGCCGCCGTCGCTCCACAGGTTCGACAGCGAGGCCACATGCCCCGACGGCGACTGGAAGCCCCAGGCAACCATGCCCAGGCCGGTGACGATCAGCGCGCAGATCGCCACGATCTTGATCAGGGCGAACCAGAATTCCATTTCGCCGAACAGCTTCACCGTGACCAGGTTCAGGCACAGCAGCAGCACCACGCACATCACCGCCGGTATCCACGGCGCCAGTCCGGGGAACCAGAACTGGGCGTAGGCGGCGATGGCGATGACGTCCGCGATCGCGGTGATGATCCAGCAGAACCAGTACGTCCAGCCGCAGAAGAATCCGGCCCAGGGCCCGAGCAGGTCGGTGGAGAAGTCGATGAACGACTTGTATTCCAGGTTCGACAGCAGCAGCTCGCCCATCGCACGCATCACGAAGAACAGCATGATGCCGATGATCAGGTAGACCAGCAGGATGGATGGGCCGGCGAGGTTGATGGTCTTGCCCGAACCCATGAACAGGCCGGTGCCGATGGCCCCGCCTATGGCGATGAGCTGGAGATGCCGGTTGGACAGGCTGCGCTTGAGGTGATCCGGATGCACGGATGAATCGGACATGTGGCGCGGCCGTCGTCGTTGGGTGTGACGACAACATAGGGGAAGCGGCGGGCCGCCGCCATAGGCCTGGCCGTCGGGCCGCGAAGGCTGCGTTGTCCGGACCATGAACCCGCGCCTGACCGTGGTGGTAGCAACGTGCGTCTTGCTGGCGTCGTGCGCCACGCACGCGCCGGTCAAGCGGATGGAGCGCGCGCAGCACACCGCCTTCCAGGCACTGCAGGGCACCGAGCTGACGGCGCAGGAGATCGACAAGGTCGCCGACCTGTGCCCGTTCGGCATGCCGCAACATGTACCGGGCTGGGACCACGGCCTCACCGAGTTCGTGGTCCGCGACGGCTACGCGCTCGAACACAGTGGCCAGTACCGCATTCCGCTGTGGGTGTGCGAGCGGCTGGTGCCGGAGCACCTCAACAGCCGCTATCCGCGCAAGGACAACTTCCGCGCCGATCCGGAACTGTCCGGGCCGCACGCCGAGCTGGCCGATTACAAGGGGTCGGGTTTTGCCCGCGGCCACCATGCGCCGGCGGAGGACCACGCCTGGAGCAAGCGCCTGCTCGACGAGACCTTCTATCTGTCGAACATGTCGCCGCAGCTGGGCGGGTTCAACTCCGGGGTCTGGAGCCAGGTCGAGAAACGCGTGCGCACGATGGCCGCAGACAGCGTGGTCACCTGGGTGATCACCGGCGCGCTGCTCTACGACCCGGAGGAGGAGCAGGCTTCGACCGCCGACGGCTGGGTCGAATACTTCACCATCGGCGCCGGCGTGGCGGTGCCGACGCACCTGTTCAAGATCGTGGTCAGCGAGCAGGACAACGGCGACGTGGAGGCAGTGGCGTTCGTGATCGCCAACGCCAAGCCGCCATCGCCGTATTCGCACGCGGACTTCATCAAGCCGGTGCGCTGGGTCGAAGAGCGTTCCGGGTTCGACTTCATGCCCGAGCTGGAGCCGGCGCAGTCGCAGCGCCTGGAAGCGCGCGCCGGGCATATCGACTCGCCGTGACTGCATCCTCGATCCGGCCATGATTGGCGTTGCCAACTACCGCCTGCGCTATCGGCCACTGCGTGCCAGCGTGGCGATCTCCTCGGCGGAGCTGGGGACGTTCGGCACGCTGGGATGCCTGGCCACCAGCAACGGCCAGGATCGCTGGGGCATTACCGCCGGGCACGTGGTCACGCGCACGAACGCACGGCGCATGGACATGTTCCAGCCGGATCTGCGCGTGGTTGGGGCGCTGGTGTCGGAACCGTTGACGGACATGAAGGTGGTCGCCGGCCTGGACGTGGTCGCGTTCCGCATCGCGCGCACCATCGCCACGACGCCGGCCATCCTGGAACTCGGGGCCTGGCAGGGCGTTGCCGAACCCGTGAGCGGAATGGTGGTGATGAAGTCCGGATTCGCGACCGGGGTGACGCGTGCGCGCATCGGCCAGGTCGATGCCGACGTGTTCCAGGTGTTGCCCGAAGCGGGCATGCCGCCAGGGTATGCCGCCTTTGCCGCAGGCGACTCAGGCGCTGCATGGATGAGCGAGGATGCAATGCTGGTCGGTATCCATGTATCGCAGGGCCAGCAGGGTGCGGCAGGGCGCGCGTTGCGCCTGAAGGCGGCGCTGTCGCGGCTGGGGTTGCGGCTGGTGGTGTAGCTGGCCAGACTCGCCCCATGACCGACCCGTCGTTCCGCATCAACAGCGCACTGACCGTGGAAGCCAGGCGCGGCCCGTTCGGTGGCCGGCGCTGGATGGCATTGCTCACCGCGCTCGGTGACGCCGAGTCGATCACTGCCGCGGCCAGGGAGGTTGGCCTGAGCTACAAGGCCGCATGGGACGCGATCGATGCCATGAACAATCTGTCCGAGCAACCGCTGGTGGAACGGGCGGTCGGTGGCAAGGGCGGCGGCGGTACGCGCCTGACCGATCACGGTCGTCGGCTTGTGGACGCCTACCGCGCAGTCGAGGAAGAGAACCAGCGTTTCATCGAGCGCATCAACGCACGCATGTCCGGCGCAGCGGCGGAACTGGAAACCATCGGGAGACTGGCCATGCTCACCAGCGCGCGCAATCACTTCGCCGGCAAGGTTGTCCGCATCGCCACTGGCGCGGTCAACGATGAAGTCGAACTCGAGCTGTCGGGTGGCGCGCGCATTGTCGCGATCATCACCCACGAGAGCCTTCAGCACATGGCGCTGGCGGTGGGCGACAGCGCGGTGGCGCTGGTCAAGGCGTCGAGCGTGATCGTCGCTACCGGCGCCGATGCCGGGGTCAAACTGTCGGCGCGCAACCGCCTGCAGGGCAAGGTAGCTCGCGTGCAGCCGGGGGCGGTCAATGCGGAAGTGGTGATCGACCTTGGCGGGGGCAATTCGGTTGCGGCGATCATCACCAACACCTCGGCGCAGGTGCTGCAGCTGGCCGAAGGCGTCGAGGCCGCGGCGATCTTCAAGGCCTCCAGCGTGATCCTCGCTGTCGGGGCCTAGGTCGCCACGCCAAGTCGCCCGCGATCCATCGTGATTACTGCGTCGGCGAGGTAGTCGATCTCGTTGCGCGAGTGTGTGACATACAGCATCGGCACGCGCGTCTCTACCTTGATGCGTCGCAGGAACGGCAGGATCTGCTGCTTCAGGCGATCGTCCAGCGACGACAGCGGTTCGTCGAGCAGCAGCAGGCGCGGCGAGTAGAGCAGCGCACGACCGAGGGCGACGCGCTGGCGTTCGCCACCGGACAGCAGGGCAGGGCGACGGTCGAGCAGCGGCACGATCTCCAGCAGTTCGGCCACCGAATGCAGGTCGTGCCGGCGCATCTGCGGCGCGATGCGGTCGTGGCCGTACAGCAGGTTGCGGCGCACGGTCAGGTGCGGGAACAGCTGGCCGTCCTGGAACACCAGGCCGAAATGCCGCTCCCACGGCGGGACGAAGCGATCGCTGGCGGTATCGACCAGCACGTCGCCGTCGGCGCGGATGATGCCGCGACCGGGACGCAGCAATCCGGCGATCAAGGCCAGCAGCGTGCTCTTTCCGGAACCGGACGGACCGAACACGCCGGTCACTCCGGCGCCGACTTCGGCACGGGCCGACATCGTGAAATCGCCACGGGCGAAGTCGAGGTCAAAGCTCAGCATGCTGGTGCCTGTGGTCCTGGAACCCGAGCTTGCGTTCCGCGCGGTGGCTGACCCAGCGGCTGAGCAGCAGCGCCGCCACCGCCAATGCGATCGACAGCAACGACAGCCGCATCGCCGCTGCTTCCCCGTCGGGCACGTGGGTCAGGCTGTAGATCGCCAGCGGCAGGGTACGCGTCTCACCGGGGATGTTGCCGACGAACGCCATCGTCGCGCCGAACTCGCCCAGGCTGCGCGAGAAACACAGGAAGCTGCCGGCAATGATCCCCGGCACCGACAGCGGCAGCGTCACGCTGAAGAACACGCTCCACGGCCGCGCGCCCAGGGTGATCGCTGCATTCTCCAGGCGCGGATCGATCAGGCGGAACGCCAGCCGGATCGGCTGCACCATCAACGGGAACGCCATCACCGCCGAGGCGATCACCGCGCCCTTCCAGGTGAACGCAATCACTATCCCGAAGGTCGCCTGCAGCCAGCCGCCCAGCGGGCCGTTGGTGCCCAGCAACAGCAACAGCAGGTACCCCGGCACGACCGGCGGCAACACCATCGGCAGCTGCACCAGCATGTCGATCCAGAACTTGCCGGGGAATCGCCGGCGCTCGAGCAGCCAGCCCAGGGCGATGCCGAACGGCAGGCAGGCCGCGGTCGACCACAGCGCCACCTTCGCCGACAGGCGCAATGCATCCCACTCTTCTGGCGACAGCCACATGTGCAATCAGGGTTTGAGGCGGGTGAACCCGTAGCGGGCAAAGATATCCGCCGCGGCGGCGGAGGTCTGCACGAAACGCACGAACGCCTGCGCTTCCGGGCGCGCGCCCTTGACCACCGCGAACGGGTACACGATCGGCTTGTGGGTGTCGGCCGGGAAGGCCTTGAGCACGTCGACCCTGCTGCTGATCTTCGCGTCGGTGGCGTAGACGATGCCGAGCGGGCACTCGCCGCGCTCCACGAATGCCAGCGCCGTGCGCACGTCGTCGGTGCCGACGATGCGGCCCTTCAGTGGCGTCCACCAGCCCAGTGCCTCCAGGCTCTGCCTGGCATAGATGCCGACCGGCACCACGCCCGGCTCGCCGGTGCACAGCTTGCCCTTGAAGGCGCCGGCGAAGTCGAAGCCGCGCTTCATCTCGACCGGGACGTTCTGGCCCTTGGGCGCGATCAGCACCAGGTCGTTGCCGAGCAGGTTGATGCGCGTGCCGGCGGCGATCCGGCCGCGCTGGTCGAGGTAATCCATCCAGGTCAGGTCGGCCGAGGCGAAGACGTCGGCCGGCGCGCCGGCTTCGATCTGCTTGGCCAGCGCCGAGGAAGCGGCATAGGCCAGGCTCGGCTTGGGGTGGCCGGCCTTTTCCCAGGCCGCGCCGATGTCGTTGAGGGCGTTGGTCAGGCTGGCCGCGGCGAAGACCCGAACCGGTTCCTCGGCGGCGGCCGGGCCGGCCAGGGCCAGCAGCGCGACCAGGGCAAGGCGGCGGGCGAACCGGCGTAGGGGAAGCGGGGGCAGGGCAGGCAGGGGCTGGGCGGGCATGGTGCTGCTCCGGACGGCAGTGGGTCGCTATATAGCGAAATATATAGCGCATTCCGCCGCCCGTGTGCGGCCCGGTCGCAGTTCGGCTGTTGAACGAAACTGCGCCCCGTCGACAGCGACAGGGCGCAGCGTCATTGCGTCGTCATCGCGCCTCAGTTGCTGCTGGCGTGCGGCTGCTCCATCTTGCGCTGCGCTTCTTCCAGCGCCTTCTTCATGCTCAGCGTGTCCGCACCCTGTGAAGGCGGGAAGTCCATCAGGGTCTTCAGGTGCGCGGCGATGAACGGGCCGGCCGCCGTCGGGGCCCACAGCTTGGAAGCGAAGAACTTGCGGCCGATGTAGCCCCACTCGTGCGACTGCGGATCCATCTTCTCCATCGGATCCATCAGCAGGTTGAACACGTAGGGCACGCTCGGGTAGTACTTGGCATCCCACCAGCTGCCTTCGCGCTTGACGCCGATGTGCATCTTCCAGCCATCGACGCGGACCGCCATCAGGTCGGTCTCGTCGTAGTAGAAGATCTCGCGCCGCGCCGACTTGGCCGACTTGCCGGTCCAGTGGTCGAGGTTGTTGTAGCCGTCCAGGTGCACCTTGTACCTGGTGCCGTTCATCGTGTAACCGGCGATCAGCTTGTCCTTGAGGTCGGGCAGTCCTGCCGCGGCCGCCAGCGTGGCGAACAGATCCTCGTGGTTCTGGATGCCGTTGGAGATCGTGTGCGGCTTGACCTTGGCTGGCCAGCGCATCAGGCACGGGACGCGCACGCCGCCTTCCCAGGTCGTGCCCTTTTCGCCGCGGAACGGCGCATAGCCGCCATCGGGCCACAGCATCAGTTCGTTGCCGTTGTCGGTGGAGTAGATGACGATGGTGTTGTCTTCGACACCGAGCTCCTTGAGCTTGGCCAGCAGCTGGCCGACCTGCTCGTCGTGCTCGATCATCTTGGCGCGGACCAGGTCTTCCTCGGCCCGGCCTTCGTCCACCGCCTTCTGTATGTACTTCTTCGTGCAGTGCGAATGGATGTGGATGGCGGTGGTGTTGAACCAGCAGAAGAACGGCTTGTCGCCCTTGCCGACGCGATCGAGCCAGTCCAGGGTCTTCTCGACCACTTCGCCGTCGAAAGTTTCCATGCGCTTGCGGGTCAGCGGCCCGGTGTCCTCGATCTTCTGCTTGCCGACGCGGCCGAACTTCGGGTCCTCCGTGGCATCGTCCTTGTCGCTGACCCAGGTGTGGAGGACGCCGCGCGGTCCGAACTTCTTCTTGTATTCGGGATTCTTCTGGCCGGGATAGTCGAGCTCTTCAGGCTCTTCCTCGGCGTTGAGGTGGTACAGGTTGCCGAACCACTCATCGAAGCCGTGCATGGTCGGCAGGAATTCATTGCGGTCGCCAAGGTGGTTCTTGCCGAACTGGGCAGTGGCGTAGCCGACCGACTTGAGCACTTCGGCCAGGGTCGGGTCCTCGGCCTGGATACCGCGGGTGGAGCCGGGGATGCCGATGGTGGTCATGCCGGTGCGGATCGGCAGCTGGCCCATGATGAATGCAGCGCGCCCGGCGGTGCAGCTGGGCTGGCCGTAGTGATCGGTGAAGACGATGCCGTCGCGGCCGATGCTGTCGATGCTCGGCGTGGTGCCCATCATGCCGTGCGAATAGACACCGACGTTCCACATGCCGATGTCGTCACCAAAAATGACAAGGATGTTCGGCTTGTCGCTCTTCTTTGCAGTTCCCATGTTTGAAGCTCCTTGGACTTCGAGCGGCCGAGCCGCGATTCGGATTGCATGCCACGTCCCCGAATTCCCCACCCCCGTGGTCGAACGACTACCCAACCCCCATTCCCTTCAACGCCACCACGACCAGTTGCAGTGCCAGTGCCACCTGCTGCACGGCCAGCACCGCCCCGAAAATCTGCAGCAGCAGCGGTCCGACGCCACGCATGACCTGGCGTACGAACATCATCGCCAGCAGGTTCACCGCCATGATCGCCATCACCCCGCCGAGCAGCGTCGTCGAACGCGAGGCGTCGCTGCTGAGCGCCATCAACGCGATCAGCGCGGCGATGCCGTAAGGCGTGACGACGATCGGAAAGACCAGGTGCATCAGTCGCGGCTCGGAGCCCGCCGGCGGTGCGGGGTCGCCGTACTGCTCCAGCACCTGCTTCAGAGCGACCAGCAGGAAGACGATTCCGCCGGTCAGCTCCATCACCGGAATGGTGATGCGCCACTTCTGCATCATGGCGCTGCCAATCAGCCCGGCGACCAGCAGCGTGCCCGCGCTGATCAGGGCGACCTTGATCGCCATCCTCCGGACCGCCTTTGGCTTCATCGTCGAGGTCGCACGATGGAACGGCGCCAGGATCTTCACTGGCCCCAGCATGATGAAGAACAGCAGCATCACGTTGCCCGTCGTCAGGATGTAGACGTTATCCGGGGTCACCTGCTGGAGCATGGCGTCACCTCATCGCACGAAAAGCCACATGGCGGTCAGGCCGCCGAGCAGGAGCAGGCCGATGCTGGCAGCGATTGTTCCCCGCTGGTGGGAGACGTACTCGCCGCGCTCGATGTCCCTGCCAACGGCCCAGTACCGGTAGATCGACCACATCAGCAGCAGCAATCCGAGCACGACCATGCCCAGGCCGGCGTTGCCGGCATCGCGAAGGAAGTGCCGGGAGTGATGCTCGGCGAGTTCCTTCTGCTGCACCAGGTACATGCTGAAGCGATTGAGGGTGATGCCGAAGCCGACCAGCGACACGGTCGTGCGCAGGTAGCTCAGATGGGTGCGTTCATTGGCCAGGTGCGAGCGCAGGTTCGATACCTGCGTGCGATACACCGACAGGCGAGTGCGATAGATCGACAGCCGCGTTGAGGAGCTGGCGACGTCCGGCTTGCCATCGATCTCGGAGGCGATGTCGGCGGGAAGTTGCGGTGGTGCGGGAACCTGGGGCATGGCAATGCAGGACCTCGCGAATCAGGAGGCGGATTGCAGCAACCGCCACGGTGGTGGCGGCAGGCCCTGGCATTGTTGTCCCTACGATGTGAAGGTTTCGTGCCATCGGCACGTGGAATGCGGCTAGGCGTACTGGGCGATGCCGTCGCCAAACGACCAGTTCTCCTTGGCGACCTCGACAAGGCTGATGAAGACGTCCTGTGTGCGCATGCCAAGTCGCGTGTGCAGACCGTCGGCGACCGCGCGATAGAAATCCTGCTTCTGTTCCAGGCTGCGACCCTGGTTGAGCGTGACCTGGATGATGATGCAGTCGTCGCTGCGCTCGATGCCAAGATACGTGCGGTCGATCGAAAGCGCGCCGCGCGGATGATGCGTGAAGATCTGGAAGCGGTCGTCCTTGGGTGCCTTGAGGATGCCCTCGATGGCTTCGTGGATCACATCACCGATGCCTTGCAACCAGGCATCGTCCTTGCCTTCCATCAGATCTACGCGTACGAGGGGCATGTTCGTTTCCTGCGATCAGGGGTTGGCGGTGAACGTAACAGGGCGCAGGTGTGATTGTCGCGAAGGAGCTCGGGCCCGGCGGACGACGCCGTAACGCAGGCGGAAGCCTTGGCACGCAGGCGCAAGCAGGCTTCTCATTACGTCCGGTACGACAAGCCAGGGGAGCCCCGACAAAAAAGGGCCGGCAAGCGCCGACCCTTTTTCACTGCTCGAAGGAAACTCAGCCCTTCTTCGCAGGCTCCGGCTTCGCCGCCGGTGCAGCCGCGGCCGTGCCGCTGGCCTGCCAGCCGCAGGTCTTGCCTTCGTTCTGCTGCTTGAGCCAGCTCTGCAGCGGGGCGAAGTACTCCAGCACTGCCGAGGCGTCCATCTTCTCGCCGCCGGTCAGTTCCTTCATGGTCTTCTGCCACGGCTGGCTGGCGCCCTTGCTCAGCATCGCCTGGTAGCGCGCGCCGGCTTCCTTGTTGCCATAGAAGCTGCACTCGTACAGCGGGCCCTTGTAGCCGGCCGAATCGCACAGCGCCTTGTAGAACTGGAATTGCAGCACGTGCGAGAGGAAGTAGCGCGTGTACGGGGTGTTGCCCGGCACGTGGTACTTGGCACCGGCGTCGAAGTAGTCCTCGCCGCGCGCCGTGGCCGGCGCCACGCCCTGGTACTTGGCCTTCAGGTCCCACCACGCCTTGTTGTACTCGCCCGGCTTGATCGAACCGTCGAACACACCCCAGCGCCAGCGGTCGATCATCAGGCCGAACGGCAGGAAGGAGACCTTGGCTAGGGCCATGCGCATCTGCGAGTTGATCAACGCCTCGTTGCTCTGCTGCTGGTCGCCGACCAGGCCGATCGACTGCAGGTACTTGGGCGTCATCGACAGCACGATGGTGTCGCCGATGGCTTCATGGAAACCGTCGTGCGCGCCCTGCTGGAACAGCGGCGGCTGCTTGTTGTAGGCCAGGTCGTAATAGATGTGGCCGAGCTCGTGGTAGATGGTGGTGAAGTCTTCCTCGTTCGGCTTGATGCACATCTTGGTGCGCACGTCGCCGGCCATGTTCATGTCCCACGCGCTGGCGTGGCAGACCACGTCGCGGTCGCGCGGCTTGATGAACTGCGTCTTGTCCCAGTAACTGGCCGGCAGCTTCTGCATGCCAAGCGAGGTGTAGAAGTCCTGCGCGCGTTCGGTCATCAGCTTGGCCGAAGCGAGCTTTGCGTCCTGCTCGATCTGGGCCAGGTCGGCCGGCGTGCGCTGGCCCGCGTGCTTGACCAGCTGCGCGTCATACGCGGCCTGGTACTGCGATTCCAGTGCGCCGGTGATGTCGAGGCTGCCGGCGTTCTGGTACGGGGCGAGGATGTCCCAGAGGTTGCCCCAGTCCTGCTGCCACATGTTGCCCATCAGGTGCGCCGGCAGCATGTTGCCGGCGACGTGGCCCTTGTCGTCGCCGTACCTGGCTTCCAGGCGGGTGCGGGTGTAGCAGTGCAGCTGCTCGTACAGCGGCTTGACCTGGCCCCAGAGACGATCGGTTTCGGCCGACATTTCGGCCGGGCTCATGTCGTAGCCCGAACGCCACATCTCGCCGGTGTCGGCGAAGCCCAGGTCATGGGCGCCGTCGTTGACCAGCTCGACGAAGCGCGTGTAGTCCTTGCGCATCGGCTGGGCGATGGTGTGCCAGCCCTGCCAGGCATCGAGCTGGGCGTCGTAGTCGCGGCTGCTGCGCAGCACGTCTTCGAGTTCGCCCAGCTGGCGGCACTTCTTGGCGTCGCCGTCGCCGGTGCAGTAGGTGCCGGCGCCGTACATGCCTTCGAGCTTCGAAGCGATCTTTGTCAGCTCTTCGAGCTTGGCCGGATCCTTCGGCGGCGGCATCGCCGTGCCGAGCTTGAGCAGCTGGATGGCGCGCGCGGTGTCAGGCGACATCTGCTGGCCTTCGAAGCGCGCCGACTGCTCGATCCAGCTGTTGAGCTGGGCGAGGTAGCGCTCGTTGGCCTTGGCGGCCAGCAGCTGGCTGTCGTCATTGATGTAGGTCGACGACAGCCACTGGGCGGCCGTCATCTCCGGGAACAGCTTGCGGTATTCGTCGTTGACGCGGGCGATGAACTGGTCGGCGGTTTCGCCTGCGGGCGCGGTGGCGGCGGTTCCGCCCGTGGTCGTCGTGGCCGGGGTCGGTTCCTTCTTGCAACCGGCCAGTCCGATCACGGCGGCGGTAATGCCGAGCGCGAGCAGGGCGCGTACAGGTTTCATCATCTTTCTCTCCGGGTAAGGCCCGCGCTGCTGCGACGAGGCCCCCGAAGGCTAGTGGCCCGTCCGCGCTGGTGCAAGTTGCGGACGTTGGGGCGAGCGGGCCGCAGGGCCGCACCGGGCCGGGAGCGCAACGTCCACGGGTTCCCGCCTGCGCGGCAACGGCGGTCAAAGAGGAATCAGGCGGGCAGGGTGCGGCTGGCGGCGTCGGCCAGGCCGCGCTCGTGCAGCCATTGCCAGGCGTTGTCGGCGTCGTGCTCGAAATAGGCGCGGGCCGAGCCCAGGCGGAAGGTGTAGCCCCAGCCATCCATGTCGGCCAGGACGCGCTCGCGGCCGACGCCGGGCAGGGCGTCGCCGAGCAGCGCCTGCAGCACGCAGACGGCGTCCTCCTCCTCGATCGAGTCGGTGGCGTCGGTGTGGACCTGGGCGCGGCGCTCGGGCGGCAAAACGATCAGGTGCGCGGCTTCGTGCAGCAGCGAATGCACCGGCGTGTCGCCCCGTGCATAGACGTTGTGGCCGATCAGGCCGGCCTCGCACTCGCCCCAGTAACTGCCCGGAATGGGCTGGCCATCGGCCACGCGCTCAAGCTGCAGGCCATAGCGGGCGAGCAGGGCAGCGACGGCGGTAGCGTCGATGTCGGCAAGAGTGAGCATTGCGAATGCGCCCGATGTAGCCCGGGTAAGCGAAGCGCACCCGGGGCGGAGCCTGCCGGTCCCCGGGTGCGCTTCGCTTACCCGGGCTACGGGTTGTTGCGGGTCAGGCCTGCGCCGGGTTTTCCGGCAGTGCCACGGAGATGTCCAGGACCTTGTTGTCGCCGTCGCCGATCAGGTCGACCTTGACCGCGTCCGCGTCGACGTTGATGTACTTGCGGATCACCTCGAGCAGCTCGCGCTGCAGCATCGGCAGGTAATCCGGGCTGGTGCCGCCGCGACCGGCGCGCTCGTGCGCGACGATGATGCGAAGGCGATCCTTGGCGATGGATGCGGTCTGCTTCTTGGCCAGCAGGAAATCGAAAAGGCCCATCCTCAACCTCCGAAGATCTTGCTGAAGAAGCCCTTCTTCTCCGCAGTGGTGAAGCGCATCGGGCGGGTGTCGCCCAGCAGGCGCGCGACGGCATCGTCGTAGGCCTGTGCGGCGTCGGACTCGGTCTCCAGGATCACCGGTTCGCCTTTATTGGAGGCGTTGAGCACGTCCGGCGATTCCGGGATCACGCCGACCGTCTTCAGGCCGAGGATCTCCTCGACGTCGCCGACGCTGAGCATCTCGCCGGTTTCCACGCGCTTGGGGCTGTAACGGGTCAGCAGCAGGTGTTCCTTGACGCGCTCGCCGTTCTCGGCGCGGCGGGTCTTGGACGACAGCAGGCCCAGGATGCGGTCGGAGTCGCGCACCGAGGACACTTCCGGGTTGACCACGACGAGGGCCTGGTCGGCGAAGTACATCGCCAGGTAGGCGCCCTTCTCGATGCCGGCCGGGGAGTCGCAGACGATGTAGTCGAAGCCGTCGGCGATCATGTCGTCGAGCACCTTCTGCACGCCTTCCTTGGTCAGCGCGTCCTTGTCGCGCGTCTGCGAGGCAGCCAGCACGAACATGTTGTCGAAACGCTTGTCCTTGATCAGTGCCTGCCTCAGCGTCGCCTCGCCGTTGACGACGTTGACGAAGTCGTAAACCACGCGACGTTCGCAACCCATGATCAGGTCGAGGTTACGCAGGCCGACGTCGAAGTCGATGACGCCAACCTTGTGGCCTCGACGGGCGAGGCCGCAGGCAAGGCTGGCGCTGGTCGTGGTTTTGCCAACGCCGCCCTTGCCCGAGGTGACTACGATGATTTCGGCCAAGTTCAAATCCTCCAGTGATGCGGCATCAGTCAAGTGCCGCGATTTTTAGTTGTTGGTCTTCAAGCCAGACCTGCACCGCCTTGCCGCGCAGGTCCTTGGGAATCTCTTCCAATACCTTGTAGTGCCCTGCGATGGCAACCAGCTCGGCATGGAACTCGCGACAGAATATCCGCGCCTGCTCGTTGCCCTGCGCGCCTGCGAGCGCGCGACCACGCAATGGTCCGTAAATATGCACCGAGCCGTCGGCGATCACTTCGGCACCCGCGCCGACCGTTGTGAGAACGGTCAGGTCGCGGTTTTCGGCATAGATCTGCTGGCCCGAACGCACCGGCTTGGACTGGATCATGCCCGGCGATGCCGATGCGGCGGCGGTATTGGCCTTGGCAGCGGCGGCCGGTTCCGGCTCGCGGCGCGACGGCGGTGCCGCCTGCGGTGCGGGAGCGGGCGCGGCGGCGGCTTCGTCGCGTTCGTACGACGCACGGAATTTCGCCAGCAAGGGCAGCCCCAGTGCCTGCGACAGTTGTTCGATCTCGCTGGTGCCGTAGGCGACGGCGACCGGCAGCACGCCGGCGTCGCGCAGGCCCTTGATCAGGGCGGTGGCGGTGGCCTGGTCCGGGGTCCGGGTCAGGCCGCCGAAGTCGAGCACCACGGCGGCGCGGGCGAACAGCTTGGGCGCGCGCTGGACGCGGTCGCGCATCTCGCTGACGAGGCGGTCGACGTCGAGGGTGCGGATGCGGAGATTGGCGATTCCGACCTGGCCGATCTTGAGTTCGCCGGCCGGTTCAAAGTCCATCGCCGCGCTCACAGGCCGGTTCCCGTGGGCCGCTGCATCAGGGCGTCGGCTGCCTTGGGGCCGCCGTGGTTGCGCGGTCCCCGTGGCTGGATGATCCACGGCACCTGGGGCAGGGCATCGCCGTAGGTATCGCGCACCCAGGCATGGCTGCACAGCGGTTTCATCAGCATCGCGGCGCGTACATCCGCCTCGGTCATCATGTGTTGTCCGACCTCGTGGAATCCAAAGCTGCCATGGAACAGCAGGGCGGGGTCGTTGCTGCCTTCCAGGAACACTTCGCAGGCCATCTGCGGGTAGCGCATCTCGGCATAGCTCTGTGCATCGGCATAGAAGGCGCGACCGACGCCGCCGCCGCGACGGCGGCTGGCCACGACGATCCGGTCGATATAGAAGAAATCGGGGTAGCGCTCGCGGAACCAGCGGAAATTGCTGCTGTCGTGCTCGCTGTGGCTGCCCGTTCCGATCAGGAATCCAGCCAAGGCACCGTCGCGCTCGGCGACACGGAAATATTCTGCGGTTTCGAAGAAATGACGCAGTCGGGCCGCATCCAGCGGCAGGATCGCGGGGCCCGCGGCATTGTTCAGTGCAAGGACGGAATCCAGCTCGTGCTCACGCACGTCGCGGACGACGATCGACATTCCGGGCTCCAGT
Source organism: Lysobacter sp. S4-A87 (assembly GCF_022637455.1). Lineage (NCBI taxonomy): Bacteria > Pseudomonadati > Pseudomonadota > Gammaproteobacteria > Lysobacterales > Lysobacteraceae > Lysobacter > Lysobacter sp. S4-A87. The sequence continues at coordinate 1,257,716 of NZ_CP093341.1, read as the reverse complement.
ATTTCGTAAACCGGACGCATGGCACGTCCGGCCGGGCGATTATCGCATGGCCGTCACGCATGGGCGACCGGCGGCACGAAATGCAGGGCGAACGGGAGGCGCGGGGGTAGACGCGGGGGTGGCCGGCCATCCCCGCCGGTCGGAATGCCTGCCCGGGTGGACATCAATTTCGCCCCGTTTGCTCCAGCATGACTTTCGGACGGCTCCCCAGGCCCTTGATGCAGTTAGCATGCCGACATGCTCGCCCGCCTGAATCACACTCGACTGCTGCGCTACGCGGGCCTGTTCACCTGGGGCGCGGTAGGCCTCTGGCTGCTCAACGTCTGGCTCGACCCGACCCTGCTGGCGCCGGACGCCGAAGGCCCGCCGACCCTTCAGGTGCTGCGCTGGCTCTCGGTCTACCTCACCTTCGGCGCGGTCTACTGGTGGATCACCCGCCAGCTCGGCCAGCGCCGCCCGGGCGTGGTCGACCACGGCCTGCTGCTGGTCCTGACCGCCTGCGCCATTGGCGTTGGCTACTTCTCCGGCACCGGCCTGGGCAGCATCCTGCTGATGGTCGTGGCCGGTTTGCTGCCGTGGCTGATGCCGGTCCGCTTCGGCCTGGTCTGGCTGATCTGCGGCAACGTCGCGATCATCCCGGTGTTTGTCGGCGCCCTGGATTTCCCGCCGATCCTGGCGGTGCTGCAGTCGCTGGCCTACATGGGCTTCTCCAGCCTGGTCTTCGTCACCGCCCTGGTCGCCCGCCAGCAGGCCGAGGCGCGCGAAGAGCAGCGCCGCCTCAACGCCGAGCTGCGTGCCACCCGCGCCCTGCTGGGCGAGAGCGTGCGCGTCAACGAGCGCACCCGCATCTCGCGCGAGCTGCACGACCTGCTCGGCCACCACCTGACCGCGCTGAGCCTGAACCTGGAGGTGGCCGGCCATCTGTCAGAGGGGCGGGTCAAGGAACACGTGCAGCAGGCCCACACCCTGGCGCGCCTGCTGTTGACCGACGTGCGCGAAGCCGTAAGCCAGTTGCGCGAAGGCGGGGCGATCGACCTGGGCGCGGCGTTGCTGCCGCTGGCCGAGAACGTGCCCGCGCTCGAGATCCACATGGATATCGAGACGCCGCTGACCCTGGACGATCCGGAGCGCGCCCATGTCATGCTGCGCTGCACGCAGGAAATCATCACCAACGCGGTGCGCCATGCCGGCGCCCGCAATCTGTGGATCAACGCCGGCCGCCGTAGCGATTGCATCGTGATGAGCGCGCGCGACGATGGCCATGGTGCGGACACTTTCGTCGCCGGTAACGGCCTTCGCGGAATGCGCGAACGGCTGCAGCAGCACGGCGGCGACCTTAGAATCGAAACCCGGCCGGAAGCAGGCTTCTGCCTGCACCTGACGTTGCCGGCCTCGGCGGCTGCGGCCGCTGCTTGCGAAGGAGTCATCGCATGATCCGTGTGTTGATAGTCGACGACCAGACACTGGTGCGGCAGGGGGTTCGTTCCCTGTTGTCGCTGGCCGAGGGGATCGAAGTGGTGGGAGAGGCCGGCGACGGCCGTCATGCGGTGGAGCTGATTCCGCAGATCAATCCCGACGTGGTCCTGATGGACATGCGCATGCCGGTGATGTCGGGACTGGAGGCGCTGCAGGCACTGGCACGCACCAACAGCCTGCCGCCGACGATCATCCTGACGACCTTCGACGACGACCAGCTGGTGCTGGCTGGCCTGAAGGCCGGTGCCAAGGGCTACCTGCTCAAGGACGTCTCGCTGGAGCAACTGGTCAGCGCGATCCAGGCGGTGGCCGACGGCGGCTCGCTGATGCAGCCGGCGGTGACCCAGCGCCTGTTGTCCGGGCTGGAGCACATGCGCAACGACTTTGTCAGCCTCGATCGCCCCGATCCGCTGACCGAGCGCGAGACCGAGATCCTGCGCCTGATGGCGGGTGGTTTCTCCAACAAGGAGATTGCCAATTCGCTGGGCGTGGCCGAGGGCACGATCAAGAACCACGTCTCCAACATCCTGTCCAAGCTGGGCGTGCGTGACCGCACCCGCGCCGTGCTGAAGGCCTTCGAGTTGCAGCTGGTCTGAGGTTGATGGGGTGACCCGGGTGCCTGGATTGGATCCGGGGGCCCGGGGGGCGATGCGGGCACCCCGGGTGCGCTGCGCTTACCCGGGCTACGGCTGGGCGCTGGCCGGCCGCCTGCGGGGGCCAATGGCCCTGTCCGGCACGCTTTTGTGTTGCCGCCGTCCTACACCGCCCGCAGCTTCCTTGATACGATTGCGGGTCTGTGTCCCGGTCCGACCGGGTGCCGGCCCTCGGAGAAACCTGAATGACCCGTCTGATCGAGATTTTGATTTCCTTGGCGATTGTCGCCGCGCTGTTCCTCATCGTAGGCATCGCGCTGCCGTCAAGCCGTCATTTGCAGCACTCGGTTGAAACCAACCGCAAAGTTACGATTGTTTTCGACACCCTTAACAGCCTGCGCCGCTTCAAGGACTGGAACCCGCTGGTCCTGCGCGATCCGAAGATGCAGCTGAAGTTCTCCGGCCCGGAATCGGGCGTCGGCGCCCGCATGGACTACGACTCCAAGGAGAAGGGTCTGCGCCAGGGCAGCTGGGAAATCACCGAGAGCGTCCCGGGCAAGCGCATCGCCTATGCCCTGAACGACATCGAGCCGGGCAAGAACAAGCGCACCGTGTTCACGCTCAAGCCGACCGGCCGCGGTGGTCGTAACGTCGAGATCTCGCAGACCTACGACGTGGACTACGGCTGGAACCTGATCGGTCGCTACGCTGGCCTGTATGTCAGCAGCAACGTCGGCGAAGACATGAAGATGGGCCTGGGCCGCCTGAGCAACATGCTCGCCGCCGTGCCGAACTACGACTACGCCGAGCTGAGCAAGGACGATCCGGCCAAGGCGCCGAAGCTGGTGGAGCGTCCGGCCGAGAACCTGCTGGTCGTGACCGCCGCCGTCGAGCGCACCAACGACAAGGTGATGGGCCAGATCAACAGCAACATGGAGTGGATCAAGAAGGTCATGGCCGCCAACGGTCTTGAGCCGGCCGGTCCGGTCCGCATCGTCACCAACGAGTTCGGTTCCGATATCTACTCCTTCGACGTCGCCCAGCCGGTCCGCAAGGTCGGCTCGACCGATGAGACGGCCAAGCTGGACGTGAAGGTCGAAGGTCCGGTCGTGGCCGTCTACAACGAGCCGGCGAAGGTCGCCGTGGTGCCGTCGTTCAAGGGCCACATGGCCAACCTGGCGAAGGTGCGCGACGCCCTGCGTGGCTGGGCGCTGACCCACGGTTACGAGACCGTCGAGCGCCCGTACGAGTCGTGGAAGGGCGGCGTCGCTGCCGGCTTCACCGAAGACGGCGAGTACGACGTGTTCTGGGCCGTCAAGTAAGACGCGCTCTAGACGCAACGGCTGTAAACCAGAACGCGCCGCGGATTTCCGCGGCGCGTTTTGTTTTGGGGGGCGTGCCTTCGGATGGGCGTCATCCGCTGGGCCGGGGATTGCTCCGCCCCTTAGTCGGACATCCTGTCCGAATGCGGGGCGCGGGACATCCATGTCCCGCTGCGGAGCAATCCCCGGCCCAGCGGACGACGCTTCGGCGAGTCATTGCATGGTCTTCGTCGATAGACGCTTCGTCATCCCGGTGAAGGCAGGGACCCCGTGACGTTGCTCTGGCGAGGCAGCGACTGGCTGATATCGTGACGGGGCGTCCATCTGTCGACTTCCGCATGAATGCCAATCCCTCCGCGCTGGCCACCCGTCTTCTGACCGCCACCGGCGCCGTCCTGGCGGCCCTGTCCGTCGCCTTGTCGGCCTACGCGGCGCACGCCGTCGACGCGGGCGCGCAGCATCGGCTGTACTCGGCGGCGCTATTCGCGTTCGGCCATGGCATCGCGCTGGTTGCACTGGCGCCGCACCTGCGGCGGAAACTCACGCTGGTGGCGGTTTCGGCATTGCTGCTCGGCACGCTGCTGTTCTCGGGCAGCCTGGCTGCGGCGGTTCTGTTCGGCACCGCCACGGCGTTGGCGCCGTTCGGCGGCAGCCTGATGATCCTGGCGTGGCTGCTGTACGCGGCTGACGCACTCCGGCGCTGACATGCCACGCTATTCGCGCGGATTCGACACCGAGGCGGCCCACGCGCACCTGCTCAAGCGCGATCGCAAGCTGGCCAGGTGGATGCGCAGGATCGGCCCGCTGGCGCCGGATCCGCGCTGGCGCAAATCCTTCGATCCCGTCGATGCCCTGGCGCGCGCGATCCTTTACCAGCAGCTCAGCGGCAAGGCGGCGGCGACGATCGTCGGCCGCGTCGAAGCGGCGATCGCGAGCACGCGCTTCCACTGCGACACCCTCGACCGCATCGACGATGCGGCGTTGCGTGCCTGCGGCGTGTCCGGCAACAAGTCGCTGGCGCTGCGCGATCTGGCTGCACGCGAGGCGCGCGGCGAGATACCCGACCTGCGCCGCATGAGCCTGATGGACAACGACGCGATCATCGCCGCGCTGGTGCCGGTCCGCGGCATCGGCCGCTGGACCGTCGAGATGATGCTGATGTTCCGACTGGGCCGGCCCGACGTCCTGCCGGTCGACGACCTGGGCGTGCGCAAGGGCGCCCAGTCGGTGGATGGCCTGGACGTCATGCCGACGCCGAAGGAACTGGCCGCAGTGGGCGAGCGCTGGGGGCCGTACCGGACCTACGCCAGCCTGTACCTGTGGAAGATCGCTGATCTGGACAGCCCGGCAAAGACATCCACCCGACGCTCCCAGGACTGAGCAGGCGGCAGACATCAAGATCGTCTTGACGCGCCCTGCGGGAAGATGGGCCGTCAGCGGCGTCCGGGGAGCTTGGATGGCCGCGGCGCAGCACGCAGTCGGCCCCGGGGCGACGCGCGCTGCCTGTTCTCCATGCCGACGAGGGAGGTGTGCCATGCGAATGCAGGACCGTAGCGCCCCGAAGAAGTGGACGATGGTTGCATCCTGGGTGCTGTTGTTCGCATCCGCGATCGCATTGGCCAGCCCGTCCAACAAGTGGCGCATCCAGGTCAGCAGCGACGCCGACACTGATGGCGTCGTCGTGTTCCGCATCGCCCCGGTCAACGGCCAGCCCGTCGATGTCAGCGTGCCGGTGCCAAAGAACGCCGGCGAGAACCATGTCGCCGGCCTGATCCGCGACGCGATGCGGGCGAAACTGGGCGACGCCTACCGGGTCGAGGTCGACGACGGTGAGGACGTGCTGGTCAAGAAGCACCTGGGTGACGCCAACTTCGAGCTGACTGTCGTGCAGCAGACGGTCAAGGGCACGCGGATACGCCTCGACAAGGAGTAGGCGGCGCCGGAACTACCCGGCCCGGTAGCGCCAGTGCCACGGCTCGTAGACGATGCCGTGCGGGTTGTCGCGCGGGTAGCTCATCACGAACCCATAGCCCTCGGCGTTGTCGCGCAACCAGGCAAACGCGGGCGTGGCTTCGAACGACTCTTCGGCCGGAGGCTCGTCCGGCGCGCCGATGTCCAGCGCCAGGCCGGAATGGTGCTCGCTGTAGCCGGGCGCGGCATTGACGGTGAGGATTTCCTCGACGCTCAGGCCGCGGCCGAGCTTTCGCTCGAAGATGCCCAGCTGGTAATCGTGGCTGCGGTAACCGGAGATGGCTTCGAGCACCACGCCTTCGCGCAGCGCCGCTTCGCGCAGGTGCGACCAGGCGCGCGCGGCCTCCACGTGCAGCCACAGCGGACGGCGGTAGCGATCGAAACCGGCGAGCGCGAGCCAGTCGGGTTCGGCCACCAGTTCCAGGCCGGTGCGCTCGCCGTAGTCGCCATCCAGGCCGAGCGACTGCAAACGCTCCTCGAGGCGGTCCAGCGGCAGTTCGCGGACGTGCTCGATGCCGGCGCGCAGATGCGTGGGCGGTGCGTCGATGGCATCGAGCGCGGCATCCAGCCCGGGCTCGCGGCGCAGGTGCGGGACCAGCGCCAGCAGGCCTTCGGGCAGGTCGAGGGCGAGGTATTGGCCATCGCGCTTGCGGCGCAGGACATGGCGGGCGCGGGCCAGCGCACGCGCGTCGAAATTGCTGCGGGCACGCAACAGCCCGCCCGGCCAGAGTTCGATCTCGGGCGTGTTGATCAGGATTCGGGGCTGGCCGCGCATGGCGTGCAGGTTAGCGGGCCGGGCCGGTCGATGCCACGCCGCACGCGACGCCCACGCCGATGCCGGCCCGCGGAGCGTCTCCGGCGGCAATTCAGGCAGGCTTCTTCAGCACCGCGCGCAGATGGTCGAACGGGGTGACGGCCATCACCGAGACCAGCTCCCAGCCGTCCTCGCCGAGGCGGTTGAGTTCTTCCTGCAGCCGCTCGCTGACGGCAGGGCCGAGCATCCTCGGCACGATTTCCACGATTTCGTAGGTCCAGCGTTGGCTCATGGCGGGTTCCTCATCAATAGGTGGATGGGGTCGATGGGGTCGAAGGGGTCAATGCGGTCGAAGGCCGGCAGGTTGCTTGCGGCCACCAGCAACGGGATGACGTAGTCCAATGTCGCGCGCCCGCTCATCCAGTCAGCCCGGAGTGATGCGGTACAGCGGCGCCGGAATGAACTCGCCGGTGGCGTAAAGGTGGCGACCGTCGCGGCTCCACGCCAGCGCCTCGGCCTGGGGCAGCCATGGCAGCGGCTCGAACCTGGGCGCGCGCGCGACGGCCTGGCCCCAGTCCTCGCGTGCCTCGCGCGGGTAAAGCAGCAGCCAGCGATAGGTCATCACGGCCAGCGTGCGCCCGTCAGGCGACAGGTCTGCGGCGGTCACCTGGCTGTCCAGGCGTGCGCGCTGTGGATTGCGCCGCAGCGTGTTGGCGTCGGCCTGCGGAACGCCGGCCAACGTGCCGAGCTTGTGCGCGGTCTGCAGCGCGGTGCCGCGTGGATGCAGCGGCAACGAGAACAGCTCCGGCGGTTGTCGACGCTTCGATATCAGCAACACCTGGCGGCTTTCCGCATCCACCGCGACGGCTTCGCAATCGCGTGCGCCGTCGGGCCATCGGAACGCGATCGACCACGCCGGTCGCAAGCGCGCGTTCTCGATTCGCGCCGGCTCCTCGACGATGTGCAACTGCAGGCTTCGGCGCAGTCCACCGTTGTCGCCGGTGTCGGCAAGCAGCAGGTAGTTGCGGCCGTCGAGCTGGAAGGACGCCATGTCCTCCCAGTCGGTCTTGGTCACGCCTTCCACGCGCAGCGTCGCCAGGCGCGTGCCGCTGGTGCTGACCGCGAACAGCCGCTCGGGATTGCCGCCGTCGTCGAGCATCCACAGCACGTCGCGATGGCGACGCGACGCGGCCATGCCGCTGATCTCGTCCAGTTGCGGGTCGAGCATCACGCCGGCGAGATGCGTGCCGCGACCCTCGTCGACGGGATCCGGACTTTCATCGGCGCAGCCCGCCAGGGCCACCGCGCAGGCGAGTACCAACGCGCAGGTGAGGGCGAGGACGATTCGTTGCGCGGCTGAGGAGGCGGGGGCGGGGCCGGACATCGGCACAGGATGGCATGCGTTTTGCAGCCCGACAAAGGCGGCGACGACAAACTGCGAACCGCCAGTGGGTTGCCGTTGTTATCGCGGCGTGCACGGCCGTTGCCTGCCACGGGCCGGTCCTCGTGTCCGCAATGGGCCGCAATGGGCCGCAAGGGACCGCCCGGGCAGATGCGTGCAGACCTTTTCACCCAGTCCCCATAAACTGGCCGCCAGCCCTTCGCCCGGACCCCACATGATCACCCTTGGCACGCCCCTGTCCCCGCATGCATACCGCGTGCTCCTGCTCGGTTCCGGCGAGCTCGGCAAGGAGGTGGCGATCGAACTGCAGCGTTTCGGTGTCGAGGTCATTGCCGCCGACCGTTATGCCGACGCGCCGGCGATGCAGGTGGCGCACCGCAGCCACGTCCTGGACATGCTCGACGGTGCTGCGATCCGCGCGCTGGTCGCGCTGGAGCGTCCGCACCTGATCGTGCCGGAGATCGAGGCGATCCATACCCAGACCCTGGTCGACCTTGAACGCGAGTTCGGCGAACGCGGCACGCAGACGCGGGTGATCCCGACCGCGCGCGCCGCGCGCCTGACCATGGATCGCGAGGGCATCCGCCGACTCGCAGCCGAGACCCTGGCCTTGCCGACCTCGCCGTACAAGTTCGTCGACACGCTCGAGGACTACCGTGCCGCCGTCGCCGCGATCGGCCTGCCGTGCGTGGTCAAGCCGGTGATGTCGTCGTCGGGCAAGGGCCAGAGCCTGGTCCGCGACGCCGACAGCATCGACAAGGCCTGGGACTACGCGCAGACCGGCGGTCGCGCCGGTGCCGGCCGCGTGATCGTCGAAGGCTTCGTCGACTTCGACTACGAAATCACGCTGCTGACGGTGCGCCACGTCGGCGGCACCACCTTCTGCGCGCCGATCGGCCACCTGCAGCGCGATGGCGACTACCGCGAGAGCTGGCAGCCGCAGCCGATGTCGACCAAGGCGCTGGCACGCGCGCAGGGCATCGCCCGCACCATCACCGATGACCTGGGCGGTTGGGGCGTGTTCGGGGTGGAATTGTTCGTGAAGGGTGATGATGTCTGGTTCAGCGAAGTCTCACCGCGACCGCACGATACTGGCCTGGTCACGCTGGCTTCGCAGGACCTGAGCGAGTTTGCCCTGCATGCGCGGGCAATCCTTGGATTGCCGGTGCCGTCGATCCGCGAGTACGGGCCGTCGGCTTCGTGCGCGGTGCTGGCGCAAGGCCACGGTGTGCCGGTGTTCGACGGCGTCGATGCGGCGCTGGCGCAGTCCGACACCCAATTGCGCCTGTTCGGCAAGCCGCGCGTCGAAGGCCACCGTCGTGTTGCGGTGACGCTGGCGTTGGCGGACGACATCGACACGGCACGCGAACGCGCACGGCGTGCCGCCGCCGCACTGCAGATCGACCTGCGCTGACGCCCCCTTCCGAGGAACCCGACCATGCTCGACGAGACCCAGGGTTACGCCGTGTTCCTCTATCCGCAGGCGCTGGAAGCGCTCGGAGAGGCCATCCGTCCGTACTTGCACGACGGTCCCAGCGGGCCGCATGTGCTTTGCAATTCGATCGACACCGGTGGTGCGCTGATCGAGATGACGATCGAGGGCCGCACGTCGGAGGGCCATGCGATCGCGGTGGAGTTGATGGTGCCCGCCAACATGGTGCGGATGATCGTGTCGGCGCGCAGCGATGGGGTGTTCGGTTTTGGTCCGCGGGTGGTGGTGCCGGCGGCCGATGTCGTGGCGGTGCCGCCGACGGCGCTGGCATCTGCGCAGACGGTACATGCGCCGGTGGAGATTCCGATGCCGGTGGTGGATCCGGTTACGCCGGTGATGGCGAAGCTGCCGCCGAAGGTGTAGTCAACAGCTTCACCGTAATCCCACCGTAACCCCCGACAGGCGTGGATCCAGCGACTTTGCCGTCACGCTCAGCGCGGCGCCATCCCCATATCCACCCACACCAGGTGGTGGTCGCTGCCATCGGCAATGGCGGCCTCGGGTTGCGTCGCCGCCGGCCAGAATACGCCGCTGCCTTCGATGCTGAATCCCACCGACGGCAGCACGTAATCCAGGCGCATCGTTCCGGCCTTGGGTCCGAAATCGCCCGTGGCGTGGGCCGGTGAGCCGCGGCGGGCGATGCCGGTTTTTGCGTAGCGCTGGCCCACTTCAATTGCACCCTCGCTGCGCGGCGTCGCGTAACGCGCCACGCGCGGGTGTTCGAGCAGTTCCACGATCGCATCGTGGTGCCCGTCGCCATCGGCCGGGTCGTTGTTGAGGTCGCCGGCGATGACGAAGCGTGCGTCGGCCGGCAGGCCGCCGCAGCGGCCCTGGTCATCGCACAGCCAGGCAGCAGTCGGTGACGAGAGATACTCGCGCCACAGACGGATCTCGTCGGCGTTGCGCACGCCGTTGCGGTCCTCGGGGCCGTCGAACACCGGCGGCGTCGGGTGCGACACCAGGAAATGCAGGACGCCCGCAGGTGTGCGCACCGGGACATCCCAGTGCGACTTCGATGACAGCCTCAGCTGCGACCAGATCGAGGCGGGGTACCAGGGTTTGCCGTTGCCAGGGTCGCGTGGCTGCGATGCTGCCGGCATCGCGCTCCACTTGAGCAACTGGAACGTGCGTACCTGGTCGGCGTCGATCGGATGACGCGACAACACCAGCATGCCGTACTGGCCGGGGTGCAGGCCGTAACCCCAGGCGTCATTGCCACGGTTGCGGCCACTGCCGCCGGCCTCGCCGTTGCCATCCAGGTCGAGCCCGCTGGGCACGCCGGTGTTGACCGGGGCGAGGTAGCGGTACGGGTACTTCAGCGGTTCGCCGCCGCCGGGCTGGGCGACTTCGAGGTAGTCGCGCTGGAACAGATCGGCCGCGGCGCCCTGTGCGTCGTAGTCGAACTCGTTGAGCAGCACCAGGTCCGGCCGAACGCGCTGGAGCACGGCGGCAATCTTGCGCGCGCCGGGATCGTTCGCCTGCAGGCGCCGGACCAGTCCGCCGTCCTGGTCGTCATAGAGCGAGGTGTTGTAGGTCGCCACGCGCAGGGTCGTGTCGCTTTCCATCGATCGGGCCCATGTTTCGGGGTCGCCCTTGATGTTCACCTGCATGCACGCGGCAAGCAGTGACAGGCAGGCGCAAACGAGAAGAGGGAGTCTGGTCATCGCGCGATGATGTCATGCCCGTGCGCCGGGGCAATGACAGGATCAGGCAAGCGGCAGGTCGTGCCAGTCGCGGCCGTCGAAGGCCTCCAGCGGGCGGAAGCGCCGCTTGTAGTCCATCTTCGGATGGCCCTGGATCCAGTAGCCAAGGTAGAGGTGGCGACGGCGCTCGCGCCGCGCCCATTCCAGCTGGTGCAGTATCGCCAGCGTGCCCAGGCCGCGTCCGGCCGCGTCCGGGTCGTAGAAGGTGTAGACCGCCGACAGCGCCGCTTCGGTGACGTCGGTGACCGCGACCGCCAGCAGCTTGCCGGGGCCGTGCGTGGATGCCTCGCGCAACTCCAGGAAGCGGCCTTCGCTCCAGCTGCCGATCAGGAACTGGTCGAACTCGGTGGCGCCATGCCCGTCCATGCCGCCGCCGGCGTGGCGGGCGGCCAGGTAGCGGCGATACAGCGCCAGTTGCTCGGCGGTGCGCTGGGTCGGCAGCACCCGCATCTCGACGCCGGCGTTGCGCGCCAGGCAGCGGCGCTGGCTGCGGTCGGGGACGAAGCGGTCGACCGGGATGCGCACCGCCACGCAGGCGCGGCAACCGGCGCAATGCGGGCGGTAGACGATGTCGCCGGAGCGGCGGAAACCCCAGCCCAGCGCATGCGGGTACCACTGCCGCAGGCGCGGGTCGCGCGGGTCGAGCACGAGGTCGCGGGCGACGCGCTCGGGCCAGTAGCCACAGGCGTGCTCGCCGGTGTGGAACAGGCGGAGATCGTCGCTGTCCTGCGGTTCGGTGCCCATGGCGCCAGCATAGCGCCGTGGCGCGTGAGGAAAACGCTGTCGCGCGACTGAACGCGGCCCGCCTGCTGTCAACCGCAACCGTGCCCGGGCGTTGATCTGGTCATCGGCGCCAACCGACGCCACCCGCAGGAGCTTTATCCATGAAACAGCGCAATTCCCTGTCCGCACTGCTGGCCGTGGCCATCGCCGCGATAGTGACTGCCGGCACCGCACTGGCCGCGACCCAGCCGGCCCCGGCGAGCGACGCCGGCCGCGCCACGCGTCCGAAACTCGACGTCAACAACGACGGTGCCATCGACCGCAACGAGGCCGCTGCCAACCCGCGCCTGGCAGCGAAGTTCGACCAGCTCGACAGCAACAAGGACGGCAAGCTGGACCGCTCCGAGCGTCCCCACCGCGGCGGCAAGGGCCATGGCCACGGCGGCATGGGCGGGCTGATCGATGCCGATGCCGACGGTGACGGCCGTATCAGCAAGACCGAGGCGGCATCGATGCCGTGGCTGACCCGGGACTTCGACCAGATCGACCACAACCGCGACGGTTACGTCGTCCGCAGCGAGCTGCGCAGCTACCACGAGAAGATGCGTCCGCAGCGCGAGGCCGAAGAGGCCAAGCGTGCCGAGGAGCGCTTCGCCGCCGCCGACCTCAATCACGACGGCAAGCTGAGCAAGCTGGAGGTCAGCGAGAAGATGCCGCAGCTCAGCAAGGGCTTCGCGTTCATCGACGAGGACCGCGACGGCTACCTGACCCGCGACGATCTCAGGCACTCACCGCGCCATTGAACTTTCCCGGCCGGGCGCGGTCGAGGAATGCACAACAACGCGCTTGGCTGTATGTGAATCCCAACTACCCGTGCCGAGTCTCCGCGGCACGGGTTTTTTTTTTCGTGTAGCCGCGCCCGCTACATCGACACGTGCTTGATGGTGCGCACGACCTTCCAGCCGCCACCGTCGACCTGCGTCACTTCCAGTGTCTTGTACGAGGCCGACATGCGGTGGTGGTAGGCGCTGTACTCGATCACGCCGGTGATGGCGTTGTCGTTGGCGGCATCGCGCTTCTGCGGACGGAAGGCGCGGACATCGACGATCAGTGCCGGCGCGCCGGTGGCGCGAAGCTGGCTGCCGACCTCGTCGTCGGGATTGCGCACGCATGCCGACCGGAGTACGACGCGGTGGCCGGGTTGCTGCATCGCGTTGACCAGCGTTTCCGGTGCGTCCTTGCCGTCGACGGCCAGGCACAGCACGTCCAGGCGCGCCTTGGGCAGTTCCTGCGCCAGCACCGCCGCCGCCAGCGGCTGCGGGATGGCCGCGGTGGAGCCGTCGAGCGGATGCTCCTTGAGTGCCTCGTTGGCGATGTCGAGGTTGACCGCGTGCCGGATCACCAGGCCGCCGATGATGACGATGCCCGCCATCAGCACCAGCTTGATCCGCAACATGCGCGACTGCTGGGGCGACTTGCCCTGGGCTTCGGGCTCGAAGCGGAAGCTGGGGCCGCGGAAGCTCTCGCGCGTGGACTCGAGCAGGCCTGCCTCGCGCAGGATCTCGCGGGCGCGCACCTGGTCCTCCGAGCGCACCACCCAGACCGCCGGCTTCGGGCCGCCGGGTTCGCTGTAGCTGAACGTGCCGCGGCGGCCACCCTTGTAGGAGCGACCGTTGGTGATGCGGACCTCGATGTCGGCATCGCGCATCATCTGCGCGACCTGCTCGACGTTTTCCAGGCGCTGGCTGCTGAAAACCTGTCTCATCGCGCGCTCATTCCTTCGCCGGCACTTGCGCGGCCGCAGCCGCATCGCGAACGACGCGGATCAGGCCTTCCTGCGCGGTGCTGGCGACCAGGCGGCCGTCGCGGTCGAAGATCTGCCCGCGGGCAAGGCCACGGCTGCTCTGCACGCTCGGGCTGTCGATCGAGTACAGCAGCCATTCGTCGGCGCGGAACGGACGGTGGAACCACATCGCATGGTCGAGCGAGGCCATCTGCACGTTCGGCTGGTAGTAGCTGATGCCGTGCGGGAAGGTCGCGGTGCCGAGCAGATGGAAATCGGAGGCGTAGGCGAGCAGGGCGCGGTGCAGTTCTGGGGCGTCGCCGACGCGCTCGCTCAGGCGGAACCAGACCTGCTGGTAGGGCGGACGCTTGGGCGGGTTGAGCTCGTCGCGCGGGTAGACGTGGCGGAACTCGAACGGTCCCTGTCGCGACAGCCAGCGCTGGACCTTGGTCGGCAGCGTCGCCATCACATGCTCGGGCACCGGCGGGGTCGGTTCGATGTCCTCGGGCTTGGGCACTTCGGGCATCGTCAGCTGGTGCTCCACGGACTGTTCGTCCTGCTGGAACGAAGCGGCCATGAAGAAGATCACCTCGCCGTGCTGGATCGCGGTGATCCGGCGCACCGAGAAGCTGCCGCCATCGCGGGTGCGGTCGATCTGGTAGACGATCGGCGCGGCGATGTCGCCGGCGCGCAGGAAGTAGGCGTGCAGCGAGTGCGCGCCGCGCGGCTCGACCATCGTCGCCTGCGCTGCCGACAGGGCCTGGCCGACCACCTGGCCACCAAAGACGTACTTGGTGCCGATGTCGCGGCTCTGGCCGCGGAACAGGTTGTCCTCCAGGCGCTCCAGCGACAGCAGCTCGACCAGCTCGGGAACGACTTGCTCGGAAGCGGGTGAGGTCATGCGGGCGCGGCTCTGGGAATCACAGGACCGGAAGTATACGGTGACGGGATCGCAGTCCCGCTCTAGGGCAAGCGCACCAGATCCACCGCCGCCATCACCTGTGCCCACGGAAACTGCGGCCCCGGGTCGAGCTTGCGCTGCACCTGCACCGAGGGGTCGTCGCTTGCGGCCACGGTCGTGGTGTCCAGGTCCTCGTGGCCGGCGATATGACGCAGCGACGGCACCGTGTTCTTCAGGTGCCGCAGCAGCGCCACCAGCGACTGGATCTGCTCGGGCGTGTAGCGCTCGCCCATGGCCTGGTGGTGGGCTGCCAGCCAGTCCGGGTAGCGGCCGCGGTTGACCAGCTCGATGCCGATGGCGCGCGGGTTGTAGCCGCGTACGTGGTGGGCGACCCGATCGAGAGGGACGTACTGGTGCAGGCTGCCATCGCGATCGATATAGAAATGACCGCTGTTGCCGGTCTGCGAGCCTTCGTAGAGCACTTCCTCGCCGAACCGGCGCGCCATCGCCAGGTCAGGCAGTTCGGTGCAGTGGATCACCGCCAGGTCGATCCGGTCGAGCGTGCGTGCCTCCAGGCGGTCCTGGTAGGGCAGGGGGTCGAAGGCGATCGGCGGGGTCGTGAGGTCGGGCGACATGGGGCCGGATGCTACCATTCGCCCCCGCCCGGCCTTGCTGGCCGCCGGCCCCGACGACATCCACGCCGACAGACACGCTGCGATGTGGACGTCGAGCCCTCCCGGATTGCGCGCCCAGGCGCCGGTTCGAACAGCGCAGATTGCCCAGACTGCACGGATCCCCGCCATGAAGTTCCCTCCCGCCGACTCCGAGCTCGGCAAATTGATGGCCATGCTGCCGCGCCAGGGCCGGGTCGAATGGATCGGCCTGCGCCCGCAGCGCGAAGTCGCCATGGAGCAGGTGACGCAGGTGCTCGCCCAGACCGGCGCAGGCCTGGTCGGCGACCGCTACAGCGGCGGCAGCGGCAAGCGCGGCATTACCCTGATCCAGGCCGAGCACCTGCCCGTGATCGCAGCACTGTCCGGGCATGAAGCCGTGGCGCCTGCGACGCTGCGCCGCAACCTCGTCGTCTCCGGGCTGCCACTGGTCGCGCTCAAGGGCCGCCGTTTCCGCATCGGCGAGGTGGTGCTTGAAGGCACCGACGACTGCGATCCGTGCTCACGCATGGAAGCCGCGCTCGGACCGGGCGGCTACAACGCGATGCGCGGCCATGGCGGGCTGTGCGCGCGCATTCTCGACGGCGGCACGATCCACCTCGGCGACGCCGTCGTCGCACTTCCTATTGACCAGCACGATTGAGCAGCACGAGTCGACCAGAGCATCCATGAGCAGCACGCGCGGACATTGCATCCTTTCCCACGGTTTCGAGAGCGGGCCCGACGCCACCAAGGTGACCGCGCTGGCCGACGTCGCCGAGCGCCTGGGCTGGAGCCACGAGCGCCCCGACTTCACCGACCTGGATGCGCGCCGCGACATCAGCGAGCTCGGCGACGTGCCCAGCCGGCTGCAGCGCCTGCTCGAGCTGGCGCGCGCTGCCGCATCGCGCGGCCCGGTGGTGCTGGCCGGTTCGAGCCTGGGTGCCTACATCTCCGGGCTGGTGTCGCTGCAGGTGCCGACCGCCGGCCTGTTCCTGATGGCGCCGCCGATCAAGATGGGCCCGGCGCCCCGCCTGGAAGCCGCCGCCGTGCCGACCTCGATCATCCACGGCTGGCACGATGAACTGATCCCGGCGAGCGAAGTCGTCGCCTGGGCGCATCCCCGCGGTTCGCGCCTGCTGCTGGTCAACGACGGCCATCGCCTGTCGGACCACGTCGAGGCCAGCGCCGATGCCTTCGCCTCCCTGCTGTCGGTGCTGTAAGCCATGAAATTCTTCGCAAGCTGCGGCAAGGGCCTGGAATACCTGCTCGCCGACGAACTGGTCGCACTGGGCTGCACACGCGCCACCGCGGCCATGGCCGGTGCCAACGTCGAAGGCAGCGCGCTCGATGCGCAGCGTGCGGTGTTGTGGTCGCGCCTGGCCAGTCGCGTGCTGTGGCCGATCGCCGAGTTCGATTGCCCCGACGAGCACGCCCTCTACGCCGGCGCCGCTGCCATCGACTGGCCGCAGCACCTGGCTCAGGGCGATACGGTCGCGGTCGACGCGCACGTGTCCGGCGATGCGATCACGCATGCGCGTTACGCCGCGCAGCGGGTCAAGGACGCGGTGGTCGACGTGATGCGCGCGCGCACCGGTTCGCGCCCGGACGTCGACGTCGAAGCGCCCGACCTGCGCCTGAACCTGGTGGTGCGCAAGGGCCGCGCGATCGTGTCGATCGATCTTGGCGGCGGCCCGATGCACCGCCGCGGCTGGCGCAGCAAGCAGGGCGAGGCACCGCTGAAGGAAAACCTCGCTGCTGCAGTGCTGATGCGCGGGCAATGGCCGAAGGTGTACGCCGACGGCGGTGCGCTGCTCGACCCGATGTGCGGCAGCGGCACGCTGTTGATCGAAGGCGCGCTGATGGCGGCCGATGTCGCCCCCGGCCTGCAGCGGCATGGCAACGGCGTACCGACGCGCTGGCTCGGCTTCGACGCGGCGTCGTGGCAACAGCTAGTGGACGTTGCGCGTGCGCGCGAGGCGGCCGGCATGAATGCCCTGCGCCCGGTGTTCTTCGGCAGCGATCTGGATCCGCATGCGATCCGTGCCGCGCAGGACAACGCCGTTCTGGCGGGCCTGGCCGGCGTGATCGACTGGCGCGTGGGCGACATTCGCTCGCTCGAGACCCCGGCCCTTTCCCGTCATTCCCGCCTGCGCGGGGATGACGGTGACGAAGACGGGGCCAGTGACGGGACCAGTGAGGGGACCAGTGAGGGGAGCGGGGCCGGAACGTCAGGCCTGGCCGTCTGCAACCCTCCCTACGACGCCCGCCTTGCCGCCGACGCCGCCCTTTATCGCGCGCTCGGCGACGGCCTCAAGCGCGCCGTTCCGACCTGGCGTGCCAGCCTGCTCTGCGGCGACGCCGACCTGGCACGCGCCACCGGCCTGCGCGCCGGCAAGAAGTATCAGCTGTTCAACGGTGCGATCGAGTGCACGCTGATCGTCTGTGATCCGATCGCGCCGCCGCAGCGCGAGCGGGCGGCCGACGAGCCGGCGCCTTCGTTGTCGGAAGGCGCACAGATGGTTGCCAACCGCCTGCGCAAGAACATCCGCAAGCTCAAGTCGTGGCGCGAGCGCGAGCACATCAGCTGCTATCGCGCCTACGATGCCGACCTGCCCGAGTACTCCGCCGCGATCGACGTCTACGTCACCGACGAGGCGACGCCGCGCACCTTCCTGCACGTGCAGGAATACGCCGCGCCGGCCGACATCCCCGAAGCGGTGCAGCGCAAGCGCCTCAACGAATTGCTGGCGGCGGCGCGCGAGGTGTTTGCGGTGCCGCGCGAGAACGTCGCGCTGAAGACCCGCGCCCGCGGCAAGGGCGGCAGCAAGTACGGCCAGTTCGATTCGCGTGGCGAGCTGTTGACGGTGCGCGAGGGCGATGCACGCCTGCGCGTGAACCTGTTCGACTACCTCGATACCGGCCTGTTCCTCGACCACCGGCCGATGCGCCTGCGCATTGCATCCGAGGCGGAAGACACGCGCTTCCTCAACCTGTTCGGTTACACCGGCGCCGCCACTGTCCACGCTGCAGCAGGCCGTGCCCGCAGCACCACCACGGTCGACCTGTCGGCGACCTACCTGGAGTGGTGCGCCGACAACCTGCGCGAGAACAATCTCGGCGGCACCCGCCACCGCCTGGTGCAGGCCGACGCGCTGACCTGGCTGGAAGCCGACACGCAGCAGTACGACCTGATCTTCTGCGACCCGCCGACGTTCTCCAACTCCAAGCGCGCCGACGACTTCGACGTGCAAGCCGAGCACGTGCGCATGCTGCGCGCGGCGGTGGAGCGCCTGGCCGACGGTGGCGTGCTGTACTTCTCCAACAACTTCCGCCGCTTCCGCCTGGACCAGGCGGCGATCGCGCAGTTCGCCGAATGCGTCGACATCAGCGCGCAGACCATCCCGCCCGATTTCGAGCGCGATGCCCGTATCCATCGCTGCTGGCGCCTGCAGCGCCTGGCCTGAGGTGAACCCATGCGCCGGCTGACGCTCCCGAAAGGTTCGTGGACGTTCTTCCGGCAGTGGCTGCGCAATCCCGCGCGCACCGCGGCGGTGACACCGTCCGGTCGCGACCTGGCCGCGGCAATGGTCACCGCCTTGCCCGATGGCGCGCGTCGCGTGATCGAGCTGGGCGGCGGCACCGGGGCGATCACCCGCGCATTGCTGGCGCGCGGCATCCTCGGTCGCGAACTGCTGGTGCTGGAACTCAACGAGGAACTGCACGCGCACCTGCGCGCGCGATTCCCGCAGGTTCGCATCGTGCTCGGCGACGCCCGCGACCTGCTGCAGCTCGTCGGCGCCGATGGCTATCTCAACGACGGGCCGGCCGACGCGATCGTGTCAGGCCTGGGTTTCCTGGGCATGCCGCGCGGTACCCAGCGCGAGATCCTGCAGGCTGCCTTCGACTGCCTGCGTGACGGCGGACGCTTCCTCCAGTTCACTTACGGCCCGCAGTCGCCGTTCGCCGCGGACGTGGTCGAGGAGCTGGGTCTGGAAGTCGAGCGTGGCGAGTTCGTCCTGCTGAACGTGCCGCCGGCGACGGTCTATGTGCTCGCCCGGCGCGGCTGAGCGCCCCGGCCGGCGACCCTCGGCGCCGTAATGGATCGTTCCATCGGCGACGCTGGCGGCGCTGCCGCGCGCCCCCGACATTGAGCGGCAGTCAACCAGTCATCCGGAGTACGCCATGAGCCATCCCGACATCAGCCAGGACTTCGCCCGCATCGGCCGCGTCATCCGCGGCATGCCGGCTTCCGACGGCGCCGGCGTACGCCTGACCCGCGTCATCGGCACGCCGCAGCTGGACATGCTCGATCCGTTCCTGATGCTCGACGAATTCGGCACCGACAAGCCCGAGGATTACCTCGCCGGCTTTCCCGACCACCCGCACCGCGGCTTCGAGACCGTGACCTACATGCTGGACGGGCGCATGCGCCACAAGGACAACCACGGCAACGAGGGCGTGCTGGTGCCCGGCAGCGTGCAGTGGATGACCGCCGGCCGCGGCCTGGTCCATTCGGAGATGCCCGAGCAGCACGAAGGCCGCATGCGCGGCTTCCAGCTGTGGGTGAACCTGCCGGCGAGCGAGAAGATGGCGCAGCCGCAGTACCAGGAATTCGCACCCGACCGCATCCCGCAGCTGCAGCCGGCGCCGGGCGTCACGGTGAAGCTGATCGCCGGTCGCATCGGTGACGTCGCCGGACCGATCCAGCAGCCGGCGACCGATCCGGTCTATCTGGACATCGAGCTGGCCGCAGGGGCCGTGTGGGAGTACCAGCTGCCCGACGGTCACAACGCGTTCGCCTATGCCTTCGAAGGCGAGGGCACGGTGGGCGATGGCGATGACGCGCGGGCGTTGTCGACGCAGCAGCTGGCCGTGCTTGGCGGCGGCCGCGTGTTCAAGCTCCGGGCCGGCAGCAAGGGTGTGCGCGTGATCCTGGTCGCCGGTCGACCGCTGCGTGAGCCGGTGGCCCGCTACGGCCCGTTCGTGATGAACACGAAGGAGCAGATCATGCAGGCGTTCGTGGACTTCCAGGAAGGGCGGTTCTGAGGTCGTGCGTTCGCCCCGGGTGCGCGTTGCTTACCCGGGCTACGCGATGAAAAAGGCCACGCCCTCTGGCGTGGCCTTTTTGTTTGGTCGCGCCGGGAGCTACTTGTCGTCGCCCAGCCAGCGATAGATCACGCCGCCGAGCAGGCCGCCTGCGATCGGTGCCACCCAGAACAGCCACAACTGCGAGATGGCGGTAGCGCCGGCGAACACGGCCACGCCCGTCGATCGCGCCGGGTTCACCGACGTGTTGGTGACCGGGATGCTGATCAGATGGATCAGCGTCAGCGCCAGGCCAATGGCCAGCGGCCCGAAGCCGGCCGGTGCGCGCGGATGGGTCGCACCCAGGATCACCACCAGGAACATCGCGGTCATCACGACTTCGCACAGGAACGCCGCAGCGATCGAATAGCCACCTGGCGAATGCGATCCGTAACCGTTGCTGGCAAACGCGCCGGCCGAGTTGGGGTCGACAGCGAAGGTGGCCGTGCCGCTGGCGATCTGCCAGAGGATGAAGCCGGCAAACAGGCCGCCGAGCACCTGGGCAATGATGTAGGGAAGCAGGTCCCGTGCCGGGAAGCGGCCGCCGGCCCACAGGCCGAAGCTCACCGCCGGGTTGAAGTGACCGCCGGAGATGTGCCCGAGCGCGTAGGCGCCGGTCAGCACCGTCAGGCCGAACGCGAGCGCCACGCCGAGAAAACCGATACCCAGCGGATTGCCATCGCCACCAAAGTTGGCCGCCAGCACCGCGCTGCCGCAACCGCCCAGTACCAGCCAGAACGTGCCGATGAACTCTGCCCCAAGACGCTTGATCATGCTGCCTCCAGTTCCTTCCTTGCGAAGTGACGGAAGCCCGGGCCTTGCTGCCAACCATCCGCCCGGGCGGTGCTGATGCAGTCTTCTTGCCCTGCCGCAAGGCGGGGCGGGCCTATCTTAGGGGAAGGGGAAGTGCGGGCGCCGTGTAGGCGCGTTCTCGTCAGAGACGGGCCGGGCATCGGCCTGCGAGGTGCCGCAGCCCGGCCAGCGGGCAAAGGCACGGCCTTCCCGCCTGCGCGGAGAGGGGCCATAAGGATCTGCAGGCGCAGCTGCGCCCGCGAGCCGCGGCCAGGCCGCGGCGTCACCAGGACTTACTTGCTGCTCAGTCGCGTCGCCGGGAAACGGATCGACTGCGCGAGCATGATCGAGTTGCCGAGCTGCGCATCGCTGGCCTGCAGCCAGATGTGCGCCGTACGTCCGTCGGGCAGTTCGATCAGCGTTTCACGCACCTGCACATCGGGCTTGATCGCTACTTCGCCCTTGTACCAGTACATGCTCTGACCATCGATCATGCCCGCTTCGGCGCGGTTGCCGCGCTTGGGCGAGAACGGTGATTTCGACGCGATGTACAGGCCGAAAGCCTCAGAGCCATCTTCGCGCAGCGCCCGACAGAAGTCGGCTCCGCCACTGCCCTTGTATTCCCAGACCAGCCCCGAGCTTGCGGGCAGTTGTGGACACGTCCCCTGATCCTGCGCCTGTGCGTTCGCCGCGAACATGAGCCCGGCGAGCACGGGCAGGGCCGACATACGCCATGCCGTCGTTTTCACGACTAACCCCCTGTGGTCAATTGCCTAACAGCCCCAAACCCCGAAACGCCAGACCGGGTTGATCAAAACGTGATCAAGTCGCCCGATCTGGACCGAACATAGTCCAGAAAGCAGCACTTGACAAATAACGATGCTTAATAGGCGAGTGACCGGGCTTATGGATTGGCCGGTCGGGGGTGGTCAGGGGCGGGCGTCGGGGCTGGGTGGCCCGGACAGGGCTCAGCGCTCGGGCAGGGGGATGAACTCGTCGTCGCCGGGGACCTTGCCAAAGCGGCCCTCAGACCAGTCCTGCTTGGCCTGCTCGATCCGCTCCTTCGAGCTGGAGACGAAGTTCCACCACAGGTGGCGCGGACCGTCGAGCGGCTCGCCGCCCAGCAGCATGGCCTTGACCGGGGTGCGTGCGCGCAGCTTGGGCCGGGTGCCGGGGTCGAGCACCACCAGGTGCATTGCCGGGATGTCGGCGCCGTCGAGCTGGGCGTCGCCCTCCAGGACATACAGCGCCCGCTCGGCATGGCCGTCGTCGAGCGCCAGCTCGGCATCGGCGTCCAGGTCGATGGCGACGTACAGGGTTCCGCTGCAGACCTTCACCGGCGACTCCTCGCCATAACCGCGGCCGGCGACGACACGCAGCCAGCTGCCGTTGCGGCGCTGTTGCGGCAGCGTGGCCGCCGGGTGGTGGAAGAAACCGGGGGCGGCCTCCTCGTCCGAGCGCGGGCAGCGCGACCCAGGTCTGCATGCCGTGCAGCGGATGCTCGTGCTCACGCAAGGTCGAAGGCGTGCGCTCGGAGTGGGCGATGCCGCGCCCGGCGGTCATCCAGTTGACGTCGCCGGGGTTGATGTCCTGTTCGCTGCCGAGGGTGTCGCGGTGCGTGATCGATCCCGACCACAGGAAGGTCACCGTTGCCAGGCCGATGTGCGGATGCGGGCGGACGTCGATGCCACGCCCCGGCTCGAACACCGCCGGACCCATGTGGTCGACGAACACGAACGGGCCGACCGAGCGTGCCTGGATGCTGGGCACCGCACGCCGGACCTGGAATCCGCCGAGGTCGTGTACGCGCGGTGAAACGATCGTGGTCATGTCGGTTCCTCGTCGTTGTCGGTGCAGGTGGCAGCTTGGCATGCAATCAACGAGCGCTGCGTTGCGTTTCGTGAAACAGCTCGTTGTGAGGCAGTCCGTTGTGAGGCAACCGGGTCAGCGCGGTGCTTCGTCCAGGCGCAGCGTGGCGGCCGGTGCGGCGCCGGGCGCCAGGCCGACCAGTGTCAGCGTCCATTGCCCCACGGACTGTGGCGTCGGGTCCGCGCTGTGCAGGACGACATCGACCGGCTTGCCCGATTGTTCGAACACCAGCCTCACTTCCGCATCGCCCGCCCACACGCATTGCACGGAGGCCGGACAACGCGAATCGTTGGCCACGCCGACGTACCGCAGGGATGCCTGTCCCGGCAGCGATGCCTGTTCGCCCGGTTGCAGGGTAAAAGGCTGGCTCGCCGTTACCGGCATGCCGGCGCGGACCGGGCCGCTGCAGCCGGTGCAGGCAAGCAGCAGCGCGGCGGTGAGGGAAATCAGTGTCGTTCGCGGGCTCATGGCCGCGATTGTAAGCGGCGATGTGAAGTGGTCGTGCAGGCGTGGTGACTAGAATCGATCCCAGTCCTCCGCCAGGAATGCCATGACCAGGAAGCTGCGCTGGTTCGGGATCGCTGCCATCGTGCTGGTCGTGGCCTCGGCGCTGTCGGTCTTCTCCTATGGCCGTTTCGCCGAGCATGCCCGCGGCGCGCCGTCGCAGGCCATGGCCGCCGACCGGATCGAGACGCCGATCGACCGCGCGATCGCGCCAATGACGCAGGCGCGTCCCGGCGAAGCCGGGCTGTCGCTGATCACCGACAACCTCGACGCGTTCGCGGCGCGCGCACTCGGCGCACGCGTGGCCGGTCGCAGCCTGGACCTGCAGTACTACATCTGGAAGCCCGACCTGACCGGCAACCTCATCGTCCATGAAATCCTGCGCGCCGCCGACCGTGGCGTCCGGGTGCGCCTGTTGCTGGACGACCTCAACGCGCACAAGAAGGACTCGGTACTGGCCGCGCTGGACCAGCACGAGAATGTCGAAGTGCGCATGTTCAATCCCTCGCGCGGGCGCGCATCGAGTTTCATGCGTGGCGTGGAAATGCTGTTGCGTGGCTTCAGCCTCAATCGGCGCATGCACAACAAGGCCTGGATCGTCGACGGCCGGATCGCCGTGGTCGGAGGCCGCAACATCGGCGACGAGTACTTCGGCGCGTCGTCGGAATCGAACTTCATGGATGCCGACCTGGCGGTGGTCGGACCGCCGGTGAAGGAGACCGCGGACATCTTCGACGCATTCTGGAACAGCGCTTCGGCGATTCCGCTGGCCGCGCTGGTCGACAGCGACGAAGTTTCGCTGCAGCGACTGCGGCGGATCGTCGACCTCGAGTACAAGTCGCGCAATGCCCATCCCTACCTGGCCAAGCTGCGCGAGTCGCCATCGATCGCCGCGCTGCTGCGAGGCGAGAAGCTGCCACGCTGGACGCGCGACGCCCACGTCTATTCCGACCCGCCAGAGAAGGCCGAAGGTGCTGCGCGCAAGGGCTGGCTGGCGGACGTGCTGGTACCGGCGGCCATTGCCGCCCGCCGTCAGCTGTTCATCATCTCGCCGTACTTCGTCCCCGGCGACGAAGGCGTGGCCGCGCTGGTGGCGATGCGCAAGCGCGGCGTCCACGTCGGCGTGCTGACCAACTCGCTGGCGGCCACCGATGTCGCGGCCGTGCATGGCGGCTATGCGCCCTATCGGCTGCCGCTGCTCGAAGGTGGCGTCGACCTGTTCGAATTGATGGCCACTGGTGGCCAGGGCGGGCGGGGCAGTGGCTCGGGCGGTGGCAGCGGCTTTGGTTCCAGTGACGCCAGCCTGCACACCAAGGCGTTCGTGGTCGACGACACCGTCGGCTTCGTCGGCTCGTTCAACCTCGATCCGCGTTCGATCAATCTCAATACCGAGATGGGGATCCTCTTCAGCGACCGCCAGCTCAGCGGCGACCTGCAGGAGAACTATCGGCTCAAGACCGGTGCGCGCAGCAGTTACAAGCTGTGGCTGGACGACGGCGAGCTGCGCTGGCGCGACGGCTCGGCCGAACCTCCGCGGGAGTGGACCCATGAGCCCGCGGTGGGCGTGGGCAGGCGCGCAATCGCGCGCGTGATCGGCTGGCTGCCGGTCGAATCGCAGCTGTAGCGCCGCCATCTCCGCGAGCATGTCATCCCCGCGAAGGCGGGGATCCAGGGACGTTGTCCTACTGCCGGCCTTCCTCGAGCGTCGCCTTGCCATCCGCGCCGACACGTACGGTCGTCAGCCGGTCGTACTCCGCTTCGCTCATCTCGGCAACGGTGCAACTGCACAAGGCGGCGGCAATGCCGGGAACGGTGTTGCTGTGGCCGACCACCAGCACCGTCTGGCCGGAGTGCTCGCGCTTCAGTCGCGACGAGAAATCGGCCGCCGGCTCCTTGGCGTCGTAGCTGATGACCTGCAGCCCGTGCCCGCGGGCGGTCGGCGCGGCCGTCTGCCGGGTCCGGCGGAAGTCCGTCGAATAGACGGCGTCGAGCGGCACGTCGGCCAACCGCACCGCCAGCGCATCGGCGCGGGCCAGGCCGGCGGGGGTCAGTTCCGGGTCCTTGGATCCGTCCGGCACCTTCTCGGCGTGGCGCACCAGGATGAAAGTGGTTGCCGGCGGTGGCGTGGACGCGCAACCGGCGAGCAGGGCCAGGGCGAGCAGGACGGGCAGGGCGAACTTCATCGTGCGTTCCGCGCAGTGGATTGCGCGCACGATAACCCGCCGGCTGCCGCCATGCCCGCGACGCCAGTCACGCCAGTCAGGCCGGCTGCAATGCCGTGACCATGCCGCGCGCCGCAAGCAGCCGCGACTGTGCATCCGGCAGGTCCAGCGTCATGCGCAGCTTGTCCGGCCCTTCCATGCGATAGAGCTTGGGCTGGCCCTGGATCAGGCGGATGATCGCCATCGGGTCGACGTTGGGTTTCTCCACGAACTGCACGCGCCCGCCCTTCTCGCCCAGATCAAGCTTGCGGATGCCCAGCGCGGTCGCGCGCTGCTTGAGTTCGGCAATGGCGAACAGGTGCTTGGCCGCGTCGGGCAACAGGCCGAAGCGGTCGATCATCTCCACCTGCAGCTCGCGCAGTTCGTCGCCGTCGCGGGCGCCGCTGATGCGCTTGTACAGCGTCAGGCGCGTATGCACGTCCGGCAGGTAGTCATCCGGGATCAGCGCCGGCACGTGCAGCTCGACGTCGGCGCCGCGGGCATGGCTGCCATCGACATCGGGCAGCTCGCCGCGCTTGATCGAGCGCACCGCGCGTTCGAGCAGCTCGGTGTACAGGCTGAAGCCGACCTCGGCCATCTGTCCGCTCTGTTCCTCGCCGAGCAGCTCGCCGGCGCCGCGGATCTCGAGGTCGTGCGTGGCCAGGGTGAAGCCGGCACCGAGCTCGTCCATGGCCGCGATCGCATCCAGGCGCTTGCGTGCATCGGCGGTGATCGACTTCTTGTCCGGGACCACCAGGTAGGCATAGGCACGGTGGTGGCTGCGGCCTACGCGGCCACGCAGCTGGTGCAGCTGTGCCAGGCCGAACTTGTCGGCGCGGTTCATGATGATGGTGTTGGCGTTGGGGATGTCGATGCCCGATTCGATGATCGTCGTCGACAGCAGCACGTTGAAGCGCTGCTTGTGGAAGTCGAGCATCACCCGTTCCAGTTCGCGCTCGGGCATCTGGCCGTGGGCGACGCCGATACGCGCCTCCGGCACCAGTTCCTCCAGCTGACGCTGCATGCGGCCGATGCTTTCGACGTCGTTGTGCAGGAAGTACACCTGGCCGCCGCGCGAGAGCTCGCGCTGGAACGCTTCGCGCAGCTGCGCGTCATCCCACGGCACCACGAAGGTCTGCACCGCCAGGCGGTGCGCGGGCGGGGTGGCGATGATCGACAGGTCGCGCAGGCCTGCCATGGCCATGTTGAGCGTGCGCGGGATGGGGGTGGCGGTCATGGTCAGCAGGTGGACGTTGGCGCGCAGCGCCTTCAGCGCCTCCTTCTGGCGCACGCCGAAGCGCTGTTCCTCGTCGACGATCACCGCGCCCAGGTCCTTGAAGCGCACGTCCGGCTGCAGCAGGCGATGGGTGCCGACGACGACGTCGATCTTGCCCTCGGCCACCTTCTCCAGCTCGGCCTTGATCTCCTTGGCGGTCTTGAAGCGTGACAGCACCTCGACCTTGAGCGGCCAGTCGGCGAAGCGGTCGCGCATGGTGCGGTAGTGCTGCTCGGCCAGCAGCGTGGTCGGCACCAGCACGGCGACCTGCTTGCCGGCGGCAGCGGCGACGAAGGCCGCGCGCACCGCGACCTCGGTCTTGCCGAAGCCGACGTCGCCGCAGATCACCCGGTCCATCGGCTGGCTGGAGCCCAGGTCGCGGATGACCGCTTCGATCGCAGCGTGCTGGTCGGGTGTTTCCTCGAATGGAAATGCAGCTGCGAATGGCTCGTACATGCTGCGGTCGATGTCGATCGCCAGGCCGGCGCGGGCCTGGCGCTTGGCCTGGATCTCCAGCAGCTCGGCGGCGACATCGCGGACCTTCTCTGCCGCCTTGCGCTTGGCCTTGGTCCACTGCTCGCCACCGAGCGAGTGCAGCGGCGCGGTTTCGTCGGAGGCGCCGGAGTAGCGGTTGATCAGGTGCAGTTGCGCGACCGGCACGTACAGGCGGTCACCCTTGGCGTATTCGATCTCCAGGTACTCGCCCGGCAGGCCGCCGGCTTCCAGCGTGATCAGGCCACGGTAACGGCCGACGCCATGATCCTCGTGGACGATCGGCGCGCCTTCGCTGAGCTCGCCCAGGTCGCGGATGATCGCCTCGGGCTCGCGGCCGACACGGCGGCGCCGGCGCGGCTGGCTGGCGCGCTCGGGGAAGAGCTGGCGCTCGGTCAGCACCGCGAGCGCGGGCTCGCTGATGGCAAAGCCGTCGTCAAACGGCGCGACGGCGATCGCGAACCGACTCTGCCCCTGCGGCGGCGCGAATGCCGGCCAGCCTGACACGACCTCGGGCCTCAGGTCCGCTGCCTGCAGCAGCTCCAGCAGCGCTTCTCGACGCCCGGCCGAATCGGCAGCGATCAGCACGCGTCCCGGATAGCTGCCAAGGAAAGACTTCAATGCATCGGCTGGGGCGTGGTCGCGCGCTGCGATCGGCAGCGCCGGTGCCGGCTGGTCGCCGAGCGCTTCGGCGCGGTCGCGCTGCGGATGGCCTTCGCCGCAGACTTCGACGCGGTTGCCTTCATTGAGGCGCTCACGCAGCGCATTCGGCGCCAGGTACAACGCATCCGGCGGCAGCAGCGGCCGCTCGAGATCGTGGCGTCGCTGCTCGTAGCGTTCGCCGGTGTTGCTCCAGAACTGTTCGGCCGCCTCCAGTGCGCCGTCGCCGATCACCGGCAAGGTATCGGCGGCGAGGTAGTCGAACAGCGTCGCGGTCTTGTCGAAGAACAACGGCAGGTAGTACTCGATTCCCGGTGGCGTCAGCCCGGCCTTGAGGTCCTGGTACAGCGCGCTGCGGCGGGTATCGAGGTCGAAACGGTCGCGCAGGGCGTCGAGCGCGCGCTTGAGCGAGGCGTCATCGAGCGGGACTTCGCGGCCCGGCAACAAGTGCACCGAATCGATCTTGTCGAGCGAGCGTTGCGATTCCGGATCGAACGCGCGGATGGTGTCGATCTCGTCGTCGAGCAGCTCGACGCGGAACGGTTGCTCGGCGCCCATCGGATAGACATCGAGCAGGCCGCCGCGCACGGCGAAATCGCCCGGGTCCAGCACCTGCGGTACGTGACGGTAGCCGGCCGATTCGAGCCGGCGCTTCTCCGCGTCCAGGTCCAGGCGCTGGCCCAGCTTCACGTCGAAGCTGCCGCCGACGATGTGCTTGAGCGGTGCCAGCCGCTGCAGCAGGGTCTGCACCGGCACGATCACGATGCCGCGCTTGAGCGTGGGCAGTCGGTGCAGTGCCGACAGGCGCTGGCTGACGATGTCCGGGTGCGGGCTGAAGATGTCGTAGGGCAGGGTTTCCCAGTCCGGGAATGCCAGCACCGGCACTTCGGCCTGTCCGGCCAGCAGCGTCTGCAGGTCGGACTCCAGCTGGTGCGCGGTGTGGTTGTCGCGTGCGACTGCGAGCACCGGTCCCGTGTGCGCGCGGGCCGCCGAGGCGATGTGGAAGGCCAGTGCGGAAGGCGATGCCGGCGCGCGCCACCAGGCGCGCTGCTGTCCGGCCTTCGGCAAGGGCGGAGTGGGGAAATCGGTCTTCGGCATCGGGGGGATCTCGATCGAGAAAACGAATGCAGCGCCGGCAGCCATCGCCGCCAGCGCAAAGAGGCTGCATTTTACGTGAGTGGGGCGGGCAGGGCCCGGACGCCCGCTGCGCTCGGGACGCCCGGGGCTGGACCGCAGCGTTCCACCAGTCACGAAAATAATCGCTTGCAATTAGATAGCGTACTATATAAAGTGCGCAGCATGAAGACCGCAGCCACCAGCAAGGCAACCCGGGCCAAGGCGCCGCAGACGCTCGACGAGCAGCTCTGCTTCGCCCTGTACTCGACCGGGCTCGCGCTCAACAAGGTCTACCGCAAGCTGCTCGGCCCGCTCGGCCTGACGTACCCGCAGTACCTGGCGATGCTCGTGCTATGGGAGCGCGACCAGATCACGGTCAGCGAGATCGGCGAGCGCCTGTTCCTGGACTCGGCCACGCTGACGCCGCTGCTCAAGCGGATGCAGGCGGCCGGTCTGATCACCCGCACCCGCGCGCTCGACGACGAGCGCCAGGTGATCATCGCGCTGACGCAGGAAGGGCGCGCCCTCAAGGCCCGGGCGCGAACGGTTCCGGCCGAGCTGGTCTGCGCGGCGGAGTGCTCGCTCGAGGAAATGGTGTCGCTCAAGCAGCAGCTCGAGTCCCTGCGCGGGAGCCTGGCGAAGAACGCATGACCGTCCACGCGCCTGACATATACATAGCGCACGATCAACTGGCGCACTAGTTACAACACCGCCGGAAACGGCACATCCCCCCGCAAGCCCCAAAGGAGTCATCCCATGTCGCTCGACAAAGTCCTCTACACCGCCCATGCCACCGCCACCGGCGGCCGCGACGGTCGCGCCGTCTCCTCCGACAACGTGCTCGACATCAAGCTCACCACGCCGCGTGAACTCGGCGGCGGCGGCGGCGAGGGCACCAATCCGGAGCAGCTGTTCGCAGCCGGCTACTCGGCCTGCTTCATCGGCGCGCTGAAGGTTGTCGCCGCGCGCGAGAAGATCGCACTGCCGGCCGACGCCAGCATCGAAGGCAGCGTCGGCATCGGCCCGGTTGGCCAGGCCTTCGGCATCCAGGCCGAGCTGAAGATCTCGCTGCCGGGCCTGCCGCGCGAGCAGGCTGAAGCGCTGGTCGAGAAGGCCCACCAGGTCTGCCCGTACTCGAACGCGACCCGCGGCAACATCGACGTCACCCTGACCATCGTCTGATCAAGGCTGCTTGCACGCCTTGCGCAGGAGCCAGTCCGCTGGCTCCTGCTGCAGCCGGGGCGCGATCTGCTACGGGCGCGCTTCGAGCACCAGGTTGAACGGAGTCTGCGTGGCGCGGCGGAAGCGCTTGAATCCGGCTTCCTCCAGCACCGCGCGCAATCGCGCTTCCCCGGCCTGCGCCCCGAGCGCCGGTCCGTTGCGTGCCAGCGATACCGGCACGCAGATCTGCGATGACGCGCCGTAGTAGACGCGACCGACCGGATTGAGATTCTCCTCGACGCTGTCGCCAGCGAACGGCTCGACCAGCAGGCAGGTGCCGTCTGGCTTGAGTGCGTGCAGGGCATGCCGGGCTGCACCGACCGGGTCGGCCATGTCGTGCAGGCAGTCGAAGAACGCGATCAGATCGAAGTGGTCGCCGCGGTATCCGGTGGCGTCGGCGACCTCGAAATAGGCGTTGTCGACGCGCGCCTGGCGGGCGCGTTCACTGGCCACCTCGATCGAGCCAGCGTGGTAGTCGTAGCCGATGAAGCTCGATTTTGGAAACGCCTGCGCCATCAGCGTCGTGCTCGCGCCGTGCCCGCAACCGACATCCGCGGCCTTGCCGCCGGCCTTGAGTTTCTCGATCACGCCGTCGAGCGCCGGCAACCAGCTGGTGATCAGGTTTGCGTTGTAACCGGCGCGGAAGAAGCGCTCGGTGCCGTGGAACAGACACGGGTGGTGCTCACCCCATTCCATGCCCTTGCCGGTCCGGAAGTTGTCCTTGGTGCGCTCCAGCGCATGGAACGTCGCCTCGACCAGCGAATAGGCGCCGGGCAGGTCGACCGGTCCACCCGGGTCGGCCAGGCACAGGGCCTGCTCGGGACTGAGCGAATACGTGTCGGCGGCCGCGTCGTACTCGACATAGCCACCCGCGGCCTGGTTGCCGAGCCACTCGCGCACATAGCGCTCGTTGGTGTCGGTTTCCGATGCCAGCTGCACGGAGTTCATGGGTCGTTTCGCCAGGGCGCGATACAGGCCGAGCTGGTCGCCGATCAGCATCAGCGTGGCGCTCATCGCCGCGCCGAGGTCGCCTACGGCGTGGCCAAGGAACTGGTTGAGGCGTTCTTCGTTTACGGTCATGGCGGGGTCCGGAAGGGGTGGGGTCCTTCCATGGACGCGCGGCAGCACCCTGCCGCAGGCCCCCCGAGCAAAGAATTGAACGCGGCAACGCCGTCCTTGCGGACAGGTCAGGCCTTGCGTGCCTTCAGGTCCAGTGCGACCCGGATCAGGCCCGGCGCGTCCTGCTGGAACTCGCGCTGGAAGCCCAGTGACTCGGCCAGCGAAAGCATCGCCTGGTTGTGCTCGAACACATCCCCGTACACGCGCTCGAGCTTCTTGCCGCGGGCCCATTTCACCAGACGCGTCATCAGGTACCGGCCCAGGCCCATGCCCGCCACGTAATGGCTGACCAGGATGGCGAACTCGGCATCCTTGCCGTTCTCGTCGATGGCAATGCGGGCCACCGCGCCGACCAGGGCTTCGCCCGGAGGCAGCGGCTCGGCCGCGACCAGTGCGAATTCAGTCTTGGGGTTGATCCGCGCCATCCGCTCGGCCATGTCCGCGGTGAGCTCCTTGAGCGCATACAGGAAGCGCTGTCGGACCTCTTCGGGCTCAAGCAGGGAGAAGCTCGCGCGGATCGGTTCGGCGTCTTCCGGCCGAATCGGGCGTATGAGCACTTCGCGCCCGTTGGGAAGGCGCATTCTTTCGTGCCAAGGCGGGAGGCGTTCGCGCGCGGCCATGGGCGGATATTGGCACACTTCGTCGCAGAGGCGTATTCACAATCTTCACAGGACGGCCCCGGGCGCGTGCCGTTCATCGGGCGGCCCAGGGCCGGACATGACAGGACAGGGGACAGGCAGATGAACGAGAACACGTTGCGCGGCTGGCTGGAGCCCTGGCCGGGGGTGGAGGAGTCGGTGAAGTGGGAGGACGACCTGGTCTTCTCGGTGGCCGGCAAGATGTTCTGCGTGATCTGCCTGCGCGGACCGAAGGCGGGGAGCATGAGCTTCAAGGTCGAGGACGAACGGTTCCTGGAGCTGACCGAGCGACCCGGGTTCATCCCGGCCCCGTACCTGGCCCGGGCGCACTGGGTGTACATCGAGCAGCCCAAGCGGGTTCCCGCCGACGAGCTGCGCGCCCTGGTGCGTCGCAGCTACGAGCTGGTCCGCGAAAAACTGCCCAAGCGCACGCAGCGCGAACTGGCCGACTGATCGCATCCTGATCGCGTCGCGGCAGCGCGGGTCGGCCATGCGCCGATGCTAGACTCGCGCGGTTCAGGTTCCGCGCGCAGCCGCGACCAGGCGCGCGCTGGACAGCGACAACATCAGCGACCCAAAAAACCAAGGAAGAAACATGGCAGGTGGTGGTGATTCGACCCGCGCGATCCTGTTTGCGCTGGGCGCCAATTTCGCGATCGCGGTCGCCAAGGGCGTGGCCGCGTTCTTCACCGGCTCAAGCGCGATGCTGGCAGAGACGGTGCATTCGCTGGCCGACTGCGGCAACCAGTTGCTGCTGTTGCTGGGCATGCGCCAGGCCCGCAAGCCGCCATCGCCGGAATACCCGCTCGGCTATGGCAAGGCGATCTACTTCTGGTCGTTCCTGGTGGCGGTGATGCTGTTCACCGTCGGCGGCATGTTCTCGCTGTACGAGGGCATCCACAAACTGCAGCATCCCGAACCGATCAAGCATTGGTACTGGGCTGCGGGCGTGCTGACGTTCGGCATCATTGCCGAGGCGGTGTCGATGCGGGCCTGCCTGGTCGAGGTCAACAAGGCGCGCGGCGACCGCAACCTGTGGCAGTGGTTCCGCGAGAGCCGCCAGGCCGAACTGGTGGTGATCTTCGGCGAGGACCTGGCGGCGCTGTTCGGCCTGGTGTTCGCGCTGGTGGCGGTGCTGCTGGCCGCGGTCACGGGCAATCCGCTGTGGGATGCGATCGGCACGATCACCATCGGTGCGTTGCTGATCGTGGTCGCGGTGTTCGTCGCGATCGAGGTCAAGGCGATGCTGATCGGGCAAAGTGTGGACCCTGCGCGTCAGAAGCAGATGCGCGAGTTCCTCGATGCGCGCCCGGAGATCACGCGCGTGATCAGCCTGATCACGCTGCAGCTGGGCAACGAGGTGCTGGTTTCGGTGCAGGCGCAGATGCGCGAGGAGCACAGCGTCGGGACTCTGATGGATCAGATCAATACGGTCGAGCGGGCGCTCAAGCAGAGTTTCCCGGAAGTGCGATGGAGCTTCTTCGAGCCGGATCGCAAGGCGGACTGAGGTCGTCACCATCGTCCCGGCGAACGCCGGGACCCAGGCCTAAGCCGCGCGCACCAGCCACTCCACCCGGCTGGCCGCGCCCGGCCCTTCGCCGAGCACCCTGGCCAGCAGCGGAAGTACGCCGGCCAGCGACTGGTCCAGCTGCCAGGGCGGGTTGAGTACCAGCAGGCCGCTGCCGTTCATGCGCAGCGGAGAGTCGTCGGCCCGGACCTGCAGTTCGGCCACGAACGACGACTTGGCCGGGATCGCCGCCGCACGCCGGTAGAACGGCTGCAGTGCGCGACGCAGCTTGATCGGGTACCACAGGGCGAACGTGCCCTGCGGCCAGCGGCTGATGCCTTCGCGCAGTGCCGCGATGGCGGTGTCGAACTCTTCCAGCTGCGCTTCGTACGGCGGGTCGATCAGTACCAGGCCGCGGTTGTAACGGGTTTCGCCGATACGGGCCGGCAGCAGGGCTTTCATCGCCGCATAGCCGTCGCGCGCATGCACGGCCACGCGCGGGTCGCGCTCGAACACGGCCTTGAGCTGGCCGGCTTCCTCCGGCTGCAGTTCGCAGGCGGCGATGCGGTCCTGCTCGCGCAGGGCGTGGGCGAGCAGCCAGGGCGAGCCCGGATAGCTGGCCTGGCCATGTTCGTGGCGACA
This sequence comes from Lysobacter sp. S4-A87, assembly GCF_022637455.1. Taxonomy (NCBI): domain Bacteria; kingdom Pseudomonadati; phylum Pseudomonadota; class Gammaproteobacteria; order Lysobacterales; family Lysobacteraceae; genus Lysobacter; species Lysobacter sp. S4-A87. The sequence goes on along the minus strand of NZ_CP093341.1, from coordinate 1,223,821 downwards.
GGCGCGGATCGCGGCCAGGTAGCGGGCCACCGCAGGATGCCTGGGCGCCTCGGCAATCAGCCGGCCGATGCCGCCCTCGGCCTCGCCGGTGCGCTGCGCCGAATTGCTGTCGAGCGCGTACAGACCACGGCCGGCGTGGGTATCGAGTGCGAACACCGGCGCCGGCTTGGCGACCAGGGCATCGCAGATCGCCAGCAGCGCGATGTGCTTGAGCACGTCGGCATGGTTGCCGGCGTGGAACGCGTGACGGTAATTCATGGGGGGCGGGGGAGCGGGGACCCGCACAATCTACACGCACGCGCCGTTCCGGGCTCGGCGAGGGGGCTGCTACGCTTGATTGACGCCCTCCGGGTTCCGATTCCGACTGCCGCCGCCCATGCACATCCTGCTGGTAGAAGACGAACCCGCCATCGCCGACATCGTCGTGCACGCGTTGCGTGCGGACGGGTTCGAGACGTCGCATTGCCTGACCGGCCGCGATGCGCTGGCCCTGGCGCGCGGCCAGTCGTTCGACCTGGCCGTGCTGGACGTCGGCCTCCCCGACATCGGCGGCTTCGCGTTGTGCCGTGAGTTGCGGCGCGGACGCGACCTGCCGGTGATCTTCCTGACCGCGCACAACGCCGAAGCCGAACGCATCCTCGGCCTGGAAATCGGCGGCGATGATTACGTGACCAAGCCGTTCTCGCCACGCGAACTGGTTGCGCGCGTGCGGGTGGTGCTGCGGCGCGCGCACCACGAGGCGCCGGCCGCGGCCGGTGGGTTCGTCCATGACGCCGAAGGCAAGCGCATCACCTACCGCCACCAGTTCCTCGACCTCACCCGCTACGAGTACGGACTGCTGGCGGCGCTGTTGCAGCGTCCGGGCGCGGTGCTGTCGCGCGCGCAGCTGATGGACCGCGTATGGGGCAATGCCCTCGACAGCGGTGACCGCACGGTTGATACCCACATCAAGACCCTGCGGGCGAAGCTGCGCGAGGTCGCGCCCGAACTCGACCCGATCCGCACCCACCGCGGCCTGGGTTATTCGCTGGACATGGGCGACGGCAAGGCGGCGCGCGAATGAAGATCGGCCTGCGCATCTTCCTGGGCTACTTCCTGATCGTCGCGCTGGCGGGGCTGCTGCTGGCCCAGGTGTTCGTCGCCGAGGTCAAGCCGGGCGTGCGCCAGGCGATGGAGGACACCCTGGTCGACACCGCCAACGTGCTCGCCGAACTGGCCACCGACGACTTCATCGCCGGGCGCATCGACGATGGTGACTTCGCCCGGCGGGTCAGGGCGATGGCGCGGCGCGACTACGGCGCCAGGATATGGGGGTTCGGCAAGCGCTCCTCGCAGTACCGCATCTACGTCACCGATGCCCGGGGAAGGGTCGTGTTCGACAGCAGTGGCCGCGATGTCGGTGCGGACTACTCGCGCTGGAACGACGTCTACCTGACCCTGCAGGGGAAGTACGGCGCGCGTTCCAGCCGCAGCCAGTACTCCGACCCGGACTCGACCGTGATGCACGTCGCCGCGCCCATCCGCGATGGCCAGGGCAAGGTGATCGGCGTGCTGACGGTGGCCAAGCCCAACAGCGCCATCGCGCCCTTCATCGAGCGCAGCCAGAACGTGGTGCTGCGCTGGGGCGCGGTGCTGCTGGGGGTCTCTTTGCTCGTCGGCCTGGTCGCGGCCTGGTGGCTGTCGCGGCAATTGGGCGAATTGCGTCGCTATGCCAATGGCGTGACCGCCGGCGAACGCGTCGCCGTGCCGCGCGCCGCGGGCGAGTTCGGCGAACTCGGCCAGGCGCTGGAAACCATGCGCGTCCGCCTCGAAGGCAAGCAGTACGTCGAGCAGTACGTGCACACCATGACGCACGAGATGAAGAGTCCGCTGGCGGCCATCCGTGGCAGTGCCGAGCTGCTCGAAGGCCCGCTCGACGAGGCCGACCGGATCCGCTTCGCTGCCAGCATCCGCAGCCAGAGCGAACGGCTGGCGCAGATGATCGACAAGATGCTCGCGCTGGCCGCGGTCGAGCATCGCCAGCGGCTGGAACAGCCCGAGCCGGTGGCGCTGGCGGCCCTGGCCGAAGACGCCATCGCACAATGCACGACACGCCTGATGCGGGCCGGGATTGCGCTCGACGTCGACCTGCAGGATGGCCTGCCCGCCGTCCAGGGCGATCCGTTCCTGCTGCGCCAGGCGCTGATCAACCTGATCGAGAACGCGATCGATTTCGCCCCGGCGGCAAGTCGCATCGAACTGCGCCTGCAGCGCGAGGATGAGCGCCAGGTCCTGGAGGTGAGCGACCGCGGCGCCGGCATCCCGGACTACGCGCGCGATCGCGTGTTCGAGCGTTTCTACTCGCTGCCGCGTCCCGGCAATGGCAGCCGAAGTAGTGGCCTTGGCCTGTGCTTCGTCGCCGAAGTGGCGACCCTGCACGGTGGCGAGGCCACCCTGGACAATCGCGAAGGCGGCGGCGCGCTCGCGCGCCTGTCGCTGCCGGGCTGACCGGCTGGCCGGCTGACCTCATCCCAAGGGCGACTTCACCCTCACTTCACCGTGGCGCCATCGTCGCCCCGCGTTCGCACCCGATCCTGTCGCCATTACCCGACAGGAGTTGCACATGCGCCTTGCCTTCAAGATCGTCATGGTCGTCGCGATGACCATTGCGATCCTGGTTCCGCTGCTGATGATCCGCGGCGTCATCCAGGACCGCCAGAACTACCGCGCCCAGGCGGTTTCCGATATTGCCCGCAGCTATGCCGGTGCCCAGTCCTTCGCCGGGCCGGTGCTGGTGGTGCCCTATACCGAGACCGTCGAGGTCGAAGAAACCGACAAGTACAACGTCGTGCACAAGGTGCAGCGCGAAGTGACCCACCACTGGACCTTCTTTCCGGCCACGCTCGACGTGCGCGGTCCGATGCGTCCCAGCACGCGCAAGCGCGGCCTGCACGAAGTGCGTGTGTACGAGTGGCACGGCAAGGCGAGGGCGCGCTTCGAGGCGCTGATCCCGGCGCCGGAGTCCGTCCCGCGCAAGATCGGCAAGCCCTGGCTGAGCTATGGCATCGCCGACGTGCGCGGCCTGCGCGCGTCGCCGCAGTTGCGCATCAACGGCCGCAGCGAGGTGGTGGAGGAAGGCCTGGGCAGCCGCAGCGGTTCGGGCCTGCACGTGCGCCTGGCCGAGCCGCAGGCCGGGCAGGTGCTGAAACTCGATACCGAGCTGTACCTGGTGCTGGGCGGTACCGAATCGCTGGCGCTGGTGCCGCTGGGCAAGAGCAACCAGTTCGCCCTGCAGTCCAGCTGGATGCATCCCAGCTTCGGCGGCAGCTCGCCCCGGCATGAGCTCGATGCCTCCGGCTTCAGGGCCGATTGGCAGATCGCCTCGGTCGCGACCAACGCGCAGCGCGAGTACCTGCAGGGGCAGGTGCTGCCCGACCTCAGCGGCGGCATCGCCGGCATGGACGGCATCGACGCGGTCGGGGTGTCGCTGATCGACCCCGTCGACATCTATACCCAGGCCGATCGCGCCACCAAGTACGGCCTGCTGTTCGTGCTGCTGACCTTCGTCGGCTTCTTCATCTTCGAGCTGATCAAGCAGTTGCCGATCCACCCGATCCAGTACGGCCTGGTCGGCCTGGCGCTGGCGATCTTCTTCCTGCTGCTGGTCAGCCTGAGCGAGCACATCGCCTTCGCCATCGCCTACCTGATCGCCAGCGTCGCCTGCATCGGCCTGATCGGTTTCTACCTGGTCGCGGTCCTGCGCAGCGTTGGCCGCGGCCTGGGCTTCGCCGCCATGCTGGCCACGCTCTATGCTGCGCTGTACGGCCTGCTGGTGTCGGAGGACAACGCCCTGGTGCTCGGCGCCGGGCTGCTGTTCCTGGTCCTGGCTGCGATCATGGTGGTCACCCGCCGGGTCGACTGGTATCAATTGGCCGGATCGCGACCGTCGTTGCGTGACTCAGCCAGCGAAGGCGGTCTCCGCGAACCGGCCTGACCATGCTTCAGCCCATCCACCTCCAACCGCCGACAGGGAATCCCAAGATGTACGTCATGGATGCCAAAGCTCCGGAAACGCCGTCCGCTCTCGACGTGCGCAGCTACAGCGGTGCCGCCATCTCGCCCTGGCTCGACGACCTGGCCCGCCTGCGCATCGCGGTGTTCCGCGACTGGCCTTACCTCTACGACGGCGATGCCGGTTACGAAGCCGAGTACCTGCAGAGCTACCTGAATTCGCCGCGCAGCATCGTCGCGCTGGCGTTCGACGGCGACCAGGTGGTCGGCGCCTCGACCGGGATGCCGCTGGCGGCCGAGTCCAGCACCTTCCTGGACGCGTTCGACGGTGTCTCGATCGAGCCGCAGGAGGTGTTCTATTGCGGCGAATCGGTCCTGCTGCCGCAGTACCGGGGGCGCGGCATCGGCCATCGCTTCTTCGATGCGCGCGAGGCCCACGCGCGCAGCTACGGCGACTACGCATGGACCGCGTTCTGCGCGGTCGACCGCGAGCCGGGGCACCCACGTCGCCCGGCGTTCCACCGTGGCAACGAGGAGTTCTGGAACAAGCGCGGCTACCGCCAGCGCCCGGAACTGAAGGCGCACCTGACCTGGCGCGAGGTCGGCGGCGTCGTCGTCGACCACGCGCTGACGTTCTGGCTGCGACCGCTGGAGCGGACGCGATGAGCGACGGCGTGCTCAAGGTGGCCGTGGCCAAGTACGCCGTCGGTGCACCGGATGACTTTGCCGCCTTCGCCGGCAAGCAGGCGCGCTGGCTGGACGAGGCGCGCCAGCAGGGTGCGCAGATGGCAGTACTGCCGGAGTATCTGGCGCTGGAACTGGGCGCGATGTTCGATGCGGCAACGCGTGCCGACCTGCATGCGTCGCTGGCGGCGCTGCAGGCCTGGCACCGCCCGTGGCTGGAACTGTTCTCGCGCCTGGCGCGGGAACGGCACATGCACGTGGTGGCCGGTACGTTCCTGCTCGACCTGGGTCGTGGTCGCTATCGCAACCGAAGCTACACGTTCGCGCCGGACGGCAGCCACGTCTGGCAGGACAAGCTGCGGCTGACCGGGTTCGAGAAGTCCGCCGGCGTCATCGAATCCGGTGACGAGCTGAAGGTCTTCGAGACCGGGCCGGTGAGAAGTGCGGTCGCCGTCTGCTACGACAGCGAGTTCCCGCTGCCGGTACGTGCCCAGTGCGAGGCCGGTGCACGCCTGCTGGTCGTACCCAGCTGCACGGACACCGAGGCCGGGGCGACCCGCGTGCGCGTGGGTTGCCTGGCGCGCGCGCTGGAGAACCGCTGCTTCGTTGCCCAGGCGGTGACGGCCGGCGAGGCGCCATGGAGTCCCGCACTGGACACCAACACCGGCGAGGCGGCGCTGATCGCACCGATGGATGTTGGCCTGCCGCACGACGGCATGATCGTGCAGACCCGGGGCGACCAGCACTGGGCCGTTGCCACGCTCGACTTCGCCGCATTGGAGGCCAGCCGCGCGCAGGCACAGGTGGCCAACGACCGCGACTGGGCCAGCCAGTACTTCCCGAGCGTCGCCCGCGCCAAGGTTGTCCGCGCCGAAGCGGCGTAACGGTCGCGGGGTGACCCGGGTGCGCTTCGCTTACCCGGGCTACGGACCGCGCCAGGTAGCCCGGGTAAGCGAAGCGCACCCGGGAGAGGGTGACCCTCAACCAAACAACGTCACCCCAGGCACCAGCCACAACGACAACCCCGCCAGCGCCGTGCCGATCGCCGTCGCCGCCAGCACATCACTGGGGTAGTGCAGTCCCAGCACGACGCGCGAGGCGGCCACGCTTGCGGTGAACGGCACCAGCAGCCAGGCCAGCAGCGGGTAGTGCGCCATCGCCACCAGGCTGAAGGCCACCGCGTGCAGCGTGTGCCCGGAGGGGAAGCTGAACTCGTCAAGTGGCGCCACCCACGCATGGATGCGCTGGTCCGAGGCAAACGGGCGTGGTCGTCGAGTCCAGCGCTTGAGCCGTTTGTACAGTGCCAGTGCGATCACGCCGGTCGCGGCCAGGTGCGCCGATGCGGCCAGACCGTCGAGGCCATCGATCACGATCAGTGTGGCCATCAGCGCATACCAGAACACACCGTCGCCAAGTCGGCTGACGAGTGCGAAATACGAGCGCGAGCGTCCGCCTTCGCCCCAGCGGTTCGCGCGCAGGCACCAGCCGCTGTCACCGTCGATCAGGCGCTTGTGCAGCTTTGGACGATGCAGCATGCGCTGCAGAGATTGGCGGTTCATGACGCCTCCCGTTCCGGTGGTGTGGAGGGCAGCGACGCGACGCCGGCATTGCGGCGTGACTGCACCATGTCCTGCAGCAGCGCATCGAAATCGGTGGCCACCTGTTCAGGGCGCAGGCTTGCCACGGCCTGGCGGGTCGCCATGCGCATGGCACTGCGGCTGAGATCGTCGCCGGCGATGCGCGTGCAGGCGGCGATGAAGGCAGCCTCGTCGCCGGCGCCGATCGCAGCCCCATGGACGCCGTCGCGCAAGTATTCATGCGCCGCGCCGTAGTCGAAGGCGACTGTCGGTACGCCGCTGGCCAGAGCTTCCAGGGTGACGTTGCCGAATGTCTCGCTGAGGCTGGGGAAGACGAACAGGTCGCCGCTGGCGAAATGCCGGGCCAGTTCGTCGCCGCGTTGCACGCCGCAGAAGATGAAGTCGGGGTTGTCCTCTTCGAGTTTTGCCCGCGCCGGGCCGTCCCCGACCCAGATGAAGCGCGCGTCGGGGCGCGCGATCTGCAGGGAGCGGAACGCGCGGACAGCCAGGTCGAGGTTCTTCTCCGCGGCGATGCGCCCGACGTAGATCGCGGCGAAGCCGTCGTCGCCCAGTCCCCATTGCGCGCGCAGAGCGAAGTCGCGCCGCTGCGGATCGAACTGGACGGTGTCGACCGCGCGCGGCAACCGCACCACGTTCTCGAAGCGCTGGCCCTGCAGAAAGTCGACCAGCTCGCGCGTCGGCACCAGGGTTGCATCGGCGCTGTTGTGGAAGCGCCGCATCCAGCGCAGTGCGGTCGGGGCGAGGAAGGCGACGCCGTAGTCGCGCATGTACTCGTCGAACCGGGTATGGAAGCCGGTGGCCGCCGGGATGCCCAGGCGCGCGGCCGCGCGCAGCGCCGACCAGCCCAGCGGCCCTTCGGTCGCGACATAGATCGCCTCGGGCCGGATCGCCTGCCACGCCTCGCGCAGACGGCGGGTGGCCGGAAAGCCGATGCGCAGGCCGGGGTAGCGTGGCAGCGGCGCGCCGGGTACCAGCAACTCGTGGAGGCTGGCGCTATCGCCGTCTCCCTGCCGCGGACGCACCAGCTGGACGTCGTGGCCGCGCGTGCGCAGGCCCTGCTCCAGCCCCTGCACGGTCAGGGCGACGCCGTTGATCTCCGGCGGGTAGGTCTCGCTGACGATCGCATAACGCATGCGTGGCTCCCGGTTTGCACAAAGGTCGCCTCGTGCGGTGAAACCGGGATGGCAGGGCGGTGACGCAACGATGACGGAGGGTCGTGAAAACGGTTACCCGATGCCTCGGGTGCTGGAAATGCCCCGCGTTGCGCCCTGCGTCGCGGTGGCGTTAACAAACGAACACCTAAAATGAATGGTTAACTGTGACCGAAACCGAGGAGAGCGTGTGCACCGACGCGAAGTGCTGCTGGCCGGATTGTCCTGGCCCCTGTTGTCGCTGCTCTCCAGCGCGGGCTCGCGCGCGATTGCCGCACCCGGGGCGTCGGCGCCATTTGATTCCGACACCGTAGCCTCCTTGGCGCGTGCACTGGCGGCCAAGCCTTTCGTCGCCCAGAGCAAGCAGCTGCCGGCATCTCTGGAGAAGATCGGCTACGACCAGTACCGCAGCATCCGCTTCAACCCGGCGCAAGCGCTGTGGCGCGGAGCGAACGTGCCCTTCCAGGCGCAGTTCTTCCACCGCGGATTCTTCTTCCGCGACCGCGTCGACATCTTCGACGTTGCCGGCGGCGTGGCCACGCCGGTGGTCTACCGCCCGGCCCAGTTCACCTTCGACGGCACCACGGCGCCGAAGGAGAACGACCTTGGCTACGCCGGCTTCCGCCTGCATTCCCCGATCAACCGTCCGGAATACTTCGACGAGGTTTGCGCCTTCCTTGGTGCGAGCTACTTCCGTGCCGTGGCCAAGGGCCAGGCCTATGGATTGTCGGCGCGCGGCCTGGCACTCAAGACCGGTGCGCCGGCGGGCGAGGAGTTTCCGGTGTTCCGCAGCTTCTGGCTGGAACGACCGGTGGCCGGTGCCGATCACGTCATCGTGCATGCCCTCATGGACAGCCCCAGCGTCGCCGGTGCCTACCGCTTCGTGATCCGTCCCGGCATCGAGACGGTGTTCGAGGTGTCGGTCCGCCTGTATCCGCGCGTGGCGCTGGATCAGGTCGGCATCGCGCCGCTGACCAGCATGTTCCAGTTCGATTCCAACGACCGCGTCGGCATCGACGACTACCGTCCGGCCGTGCACGACTCCGATGGACTGGCCCTGGTCAACGGCGGCGGCGAGCAGATCTGGCGCCCGTTGCAGAATCCGTCGGTGCTGCAGGAGAGCGCCTTCGAGGACGTCAACCCGCGCGGCTTCGGCCTGATGCAGCGCAAGCGCGCATTCGCCGACTACGCCGACAGCGAAGCGAATTACGAGAAGCGCCCGAGCCTGTGGATCGAGCCGCAGGGCGAGTGGGGCGCAGGTGCCGTGCACCTGTTCGAGCTGCCGACCGCGGACGAGTTCCACGACAACATCGTTTCGTTCTGGCGCCCGAAGCAGCCGTTGGCCGCTGGCAAGGAGCACCGCTTCGACTACCGCATGCACTGGTGCGACCAGCATGCCTGGCTGCCGCAGCTGGCGACGGTCACGCGCACGCGCATCGGCGCCGCCGGCAGCGCCAGTGCCGGCTCCGATGCCAAGCGTGGCGTGCGCCTGGTGGTGATCGACTTCGCCGGCGGCCGTCTGCAGGGGCTGGACGATGCGGCACGCGTGCGTGCCGACGTCTCGGCGAGCAAGGGCAAGGTCGCCAACATCACCGCACACCCCAATCCGGGAGCAGGCGGATGGCGCCTGGCCTTCGAGCTGCAGCCGGGCAACGAACGCAGCGTCGAACTGCGTGCCGTGCTGGGTGACGCCTCCGGTCCGCTCAGCGAGACCTGGCTGTACCGGTGGACTGCGTGAGCGGCGTGACATTCACACCCGATGCCGGTGCCGCAACGGGCGCTGCCCCGCCGTCGCCGTGGCTGCCGGTCGAAGCACCGCTGCCGATGCCGGTGCAGACGCTGCGCGCAGGCCGCCTGGCGAATCAGAAACTGCCGACAACGCCAAGCGCGATGGCCTGGCGCCGCACGCTGGTCATTGGCGGCGCCGCGCTGCTGACGCTTGTCGCCGCCTACCAGATCTGGTGGGTACTGCGCGGCAGCGGCACGGATGTGCTGGAAGGACTGCTGCTGTTGTTGTTCGTGGCGTTGTTCGCGTGGATCGCGCAAGCGTTTGTCAGCGCGCTGGCCGGCTTCATCCTGATCGTGACGCGTCGCGGCGGGCGGCTGGGGCTCGGCCGCGAGGGCGAGCTGCCGCAACTGGCCTCGCGCACGGCATTGCTGATGCCGACCTACAACGAGGAACCCGAACGACTGCTGGCGGGGCTGGAGGCGATCCATGAATCGCTGCAGGCGACCGGGCAGCTGGCGAAGTTCGATTTCTTCGTCCTCAGCGACACCACCAATGCCGAACTCCGCGGTGCCGAGGAACGCGCCTTCGCCGCGCTGCGCGAGCGTACCGGTGGCCACGCGCACCTGTTCTATCGCCACCGGCCCGACAACCGCGAACGCAAGGCCGGCAACGTCGCCGAATGGGTGCGTCGCTTCGGTGGCGCCTACCCGCAGATGCTGATCCTCGACGCCGACAGCCTGATGACCGGCGACACCATCGTCCGCCTCGCCGGTGCGATGGAGGCCCATCCCGACGTCGCGCTGATCCAGACGCTGCCGATGATCGTCAACGGCAACACCCTGTTCGCGCGCATGCAGCAGTTCGCCGGACGCGTGTACGGGCCGGTCATCGCCCATGGCATCGCCTGGTGGCACGGCGCCGAGAGCAACTACTGGGGCCACAACGCGATCATTCGCACCCGTGCGTTCGCCGACCAGGGCGGCCTGCCCGAACTGCGCGGCATCAAGCCGTTCCGGGGCACCGTGCTGAGCCACGACTTCGTCGAAGCCGCGCTGCTCAGGCGCGGTGGCTGGGCCCTGCACATGGTGCCGGGGCTCGGTGGCAGTTACGAGGAAGGCCCGCCGTCGTTGACCGACATGCTGGTCCGCGACCGTCGCTGGTGCCAGGGCAACCTGCAGCACAGCGCGGTGTTGCCCGCGAAGGGCCTGCACTGGATCAGTCGCTGGCATCTGATGATGGGCATCGGCCATTACTTCACCTCGCCGATGTGGGCGATGCTGATGCTGATAGGCCTGGCCATTCCGCTGCAGCATGCCGGGCTGGCCTGGGACAGCCTGAAGCTGCCCGGTTTCTCGCCGACCGCCTACTGGCGCGAGCAGGATCCGGAGCGTTTCGTCTGGGTGTTCTTCCTGACCATGGCGGTGCTGCTGGCGCCCAAGGTCATGGGCTACCTGACGCTGTTCTTCGATCGCGACACGCGTCGCGGTTGCGGCGGCGCGATCCGGGCGTTGTTGAGCATGGTCCTGGAGACCCTGCTGGCGGCACTGATGGCGCCGGTGACGATGTACGTGCAGTCGCGCGGCGTTGCCGAAGTGCTGGCGGGCAAGGATTCGGGCTGGGACGCACAGCGCCGCGACGACGGCACGCTGCCGCTGTCGGGCCTGGTGCGCAATTACGCCGGTGTGACAGTGCTGGGCGTGATGGCCGGCTGGATGGCGTACATGATCTCGCCGTCGCTGGCGGCCTGGATGGCGCCGGTCATCCTCGGGCTGTTCCTGTCGATCCCGATCGTGGCGCTGACATCGACGCGTACCGCCGGCCTGTTCCTGCGTCGCCTCGGCATCTTCTTGATTCCCGAAGAGCGCGCGCCGCCACCGGTGCTGGTGCGCGCGGCAAAGTTGCGCGAAGCACTGCACAAGTAACGCAATTACGCGCCCTCGGCGCCGCTGCGCAGGCAGCGGGCCGGGTGGGCCGTGTGGGACTAGATCGCTTCCAGCTTCAGCACGACACCCAGGCCGGCCATGTCGTGCGGTTCGCCCTCGAGGTCGGCGCGCACCAGCGGGCGCATGTCGATCCAGCGACGGGCCATGCCGAGGGTCAGCGTGTTGCCGTCCGCGCGAGCGTCGAGCTGCGGGATCGGGTCGGCCTCATGGGCGCGATGCAACAGCACGGCCAAGCGAAGCAGTGCGGCGAGGCGACGCGCCGCCGTGAGCAGGCGGTCGGGCAGGGCGTCGAAGGCCGACTTGGGAATGCCGCGGCGATGGGTGCGGACCAGCGCCGCCAGGAATTGCTGCTGCTGGCGCGAGAAGCCGGCGATATCGGAGTTCTCGACGACGTAGGCACCGTGCACGTGGTACTGGCTGTGGGCGATCGCCAGGCCCAGTTCGTGCAGCCGCGAGGCGCGTTGCAGCATCAGGCGGTCATCGGCATCGAGCTGCCATGCCTGGGCGATCTGGTCGAACATCCGCAGCGCGGTGGCTTCGACGCGGCGGGCCTGGCCATCGTCGATGCCGTAGCGCTGCATGAGCGCGGCGACGGCCGCATCGCGCGGGTCGTCCACGCCGCCGCGGCCGAGCATGTCGTAGAGCACGCCCTCGCGCATGGCCGCCTTGCTGACCGCCATGCGCTTGAGGCCGAGCGCATCGAAGGCGGCCTCGAGGATCAGTACGCCGCCGGCGATCACCGGGCGGCGCTCGGACGACAGGCCGGGAAGTTCGATCGCGTCGATGCGGTCGGCCTGCAGCAGGCGATCGCGCAGCACCGGCAGCGCTTCGGCGGTCACCGCGCCCTTGGTCAGCTTCATCGCCGCGCAGATGTCGCCGATGGCCTTGTTGGTACCCGACGCCCCCAGTGCCTCGTCCCAGCCCAGCGCGCGGTAGGTTCCGGCGAACTGCTGGAACTCGGCGGTGACCTCGGTCAATGCCTCGCGCCATTTCTTCTTGGTCAGCTTGCCGTTCTCGAAGAAGCGGCGGGTCGTGGCGATGCAACCCACCTGCAGGCTTTCACGTTCGATGGCCTCGAAGCCGGAACCGATGATGCATTCGGTCGAACCGCCGCCGATGTCGATCACCAGGCGCAGCTCGCCGGGCTTGGAAGGCTGCGCGTGGGCGACGCCCAGGTAGATCAGGCGCGCCTCCTCGCGGCCGGCGACCACTTCGATCGCATGCCCGAGCGCGGCCTCGGCCGGCATCAGGAAGGCCTGCGGCACCGCCAGGCGCCGGACCGTATTGGTGGCGATGGCGCGCACCCGTTGCGGCGGAATATCGCGGATGCGCTGCCCGAAGCGGGCCAGGCAGTCCAGTGCGCGCTGGCGCACCTCGGGTGACAGGCCGCCACGACGGTCCAGGCCTTCGGCCATGCGCACGGTCTCGCGCAGGCGGTCGACGATGCGCAGCTGGCCGAGCACGTAACGTGCGACCACCATGTGGAAACTGTTGGAGCCCATGTCGACGGCGGCCAGCAGATCGCCGTCGGCGAGCGGCAGTTTGCTGGTGGGGAAGGCGTCGCTCATCGGCACATGATCCCCGTTAAGGTGCTGTCGCGTCCATCCTTGCTCGATAGTCCCGGCCCGGAAGGGCTTCGCTCAGGCGCAGATCTTCGACAACAGCCAGCTCTGGGCCGAATGTGCGGGCGCGCCTTCGGCCGGCGTTACGCGAACATAGTCGCCTTCGGTCTGCAGCTCCCAGGCGTTGACGTTGTCGTTCAGGTAGTTCTCGAGCGCCTCGTCGTAGACCCGTTTGGCCAGCTCGGGAGACAGCACCGGGAACCCGGTCTCGATCCGCCGCAGCAGGTTGCGCTCCAGCCAGTCGGCACTGGAGCAGAACAGGTCCGGCGCGCCGTCGTTGGCGAACCAGTACACGCGGTGGTGCTCGAGGAAGCGGCCGACGATCGAGCGCACCCGGATGTTCTCGGAGATGCCGGGCATGCCCGGACGGACCGTGCACGCGCCGCGCACGATCAGGTCGATCTGCACGCCGGACTGCGAGGCCAGGTACAGCGCACGCACCACCTGTGGTTCGTTGAGGGCGTTCATCTTGGCGATGATCCGCGCCGGCTTGCCGGCCTTGGCATGACGGGTCTCGCGGTCGATCCGCTTGAGCACGCCGGCGTGCAGGGTGAAGGGCGACTGCAGCAGGCGCTTGAGCTTGATGGTCGGCGCCAGCCCGGACAGCTGCTGGAAGATCATGTGGACGTCGGCGCCGATGTCGGGATCGGCGGTGATCAGGCCGAAGTCGGTGTAACCGCGCGCCGTGCCGCTGTGGTAATTGCCGGTGCCCATGTGCGTGTAGCGGCGCAGCTTGCGGCCCTCGCGGCGCACGATCAGCATCATCTTGGCGTGGGTCTTGTAGCCCACCACCCCGTACACGACCTGCACGCCGGCGTCCTGCAGGCGATCGGCCAGGCCGAGGTTGGCCTCTTCGTCGAAGCGCGCGCGCAGCTCGACCACGACCGTCACGTCCTTGCCGTTGCGCGCCGCCTGGACCAGGCTGTCGACGATCATCGAGTCCTTGCCGGTGCGGTACAGCGTCTGCTTGATCGCCAGCACGTTCGGGTCTTCCGATGCCTGGCGGAGCAGTTCGAGCACCGGCGTGAAGGCGTCGAAGGGGTGGTGCAGCAGCACGTCGCCCTCGGCCACCTTGTCGAACATCGCCTCGACGCCGGAAAGCTGGCGCGGCTGGAACGGCGGGAACTTCAGTTCCGGTCGCTGCACCAGGTCGTAGACCTGGATCACGCGATTGAGGTTGACCGGGCCGTTGATGCGGTAGACCGCGTTCTCGGTCAGGTCGAAGTTCTCCAGCAGCGTGCGCACGATCTCGTCCGGGCACTGCTCGGCGATCTCCAGCCGTACCGCGCGCAGGTAGCCGCGGCCGACCAGTTCGTCGCGCAGGGCCAGCGCCAGGTTCTCGACTTCGTCCTCGTCGACGATCAGTTCGGAGTTGCGGGTCACGCGGAACTGGTAGGCACCCTTGACCTGCATGCCCGGGAACATCTCGTCGACGAACGCCGACAGCACCGCCGACAGGAACACGAAATCGTGCTTGCCGCCGCCGACCTCCTCGGGAATCTGGATGATGCGCGGCAGCGAGCGCGGCGCACGCACGATTGCCAGGTGGCCTTCGCGGCCGAACGCGTCCTTGCCCTTGAGCACGACGACGATGTTGAGCGACTTGTTGAGGATCTTCGGGAACGGGTGCGCCGGGTCCAGGCCCAGCGGCGACAGCACCGGCATGATCTCGTCGCGGAAGTAGTCGCGCAGCCAGCGCGCCTGGTTCTCGTCCCACGCATCGCGGCCGAGAACGCGCACGCCGCCGTCCCACAGGGCCGGACGAAGCACCTGGTTCCAGACTTCGTACTGCGCCTGCACCAGTTGTGCGGCGCGGTCGTGGATGCGCGCCAGCACCGTCGCCGGCGACAGGCCGTCGGCGCCGGTGGAGATGCCCAGGTCCTGGGCGTGGCGCAGGGTGCCGGCGCGGATCTCGAAGAACTCGTCGAGGTTGGTGCACGAGATGCACAGGTACTTCAGGCGCTCCAGCAGCGGCACCGTCGTGTCCTGCGCCTGGGCCAGCACGCGGAAGTTGAAGTCCAGCTGCGACAGCTCGCGATTGAAGTACAGCCCGGGGTCGCGGAGCGGATCGGATTCGAGCGGCGTCTCTACTGCGGATGTCACTACTGCGGCGTTCATGGCAATGCCTCGAAGGACAGCGCGAGGTCCTCGCGCGGGCGCACGCGTTCGGCGCCGAAATGACAGGAGAACGTACTACCACGTCCGACTTCGCTGCTGATCTCCAGCCGTGCCTGGTGCAGGTTCAGCACGTGCTTGACGATCGACAGCCCCAGCCCGGTGCCGCCGCTTTCGCGCGAGCGGCTGGTGGAGACGCGGTAGAAGCGCTCGGTGATGCGTGGCAGGTGCGCCGCCGGGATGCCGTAGCCGCTGTCGACCACTTCCAGCACCGCGCCCTTGCTGTCGGGGCGGGTGCCTTCGGGGCGGAAGCGTATCCGGATCGTGCCGCCGGCCGGGGTGTAGCGGATCGCGTTGCCGACCAGGTTGGAGAATGCGCTGTGCAGCTCCTTGTTGGAACCCCACAGGTCGACCGCGGCGGCGTCCTCCACCAGGATTTCGTGGCGGCCCTGGCTCAGCGCGACCGCCTCGCGCCGCAGCGTCGTCAGCATCGGCGACATCGCCACGGTTTCCTCGGCCGGCAGGCTGTCCTGCGATTCCAGCCGCGACAGCATCAGCAGGTCCTCGACCAGCTGGGTCATGCGCTGCGACTGGCGCTGCATCTCGGCCAGCATCGGCGCCCAGTCCGGGTGTTCGGCGGGGTCGAGCATGTCGAGGTAGCCGTGCACCACGGTCAACGGGGTGCGCAGTTCGTGCGAGACGTTGGCGACGAAATCGCGGCGCATCTGCTCCAGCTGCAGCAGGCGGCTGACATCGCGCGCAACCAGCAGCCACAGGTCGTCGGAGTAGGGGATCAGGCGCAGGCTCAGCGTCGCCGCCGGATTCCACGGCGAGGTGACTTCCAGCGTCTCGGCGTTGCGCCCGGACGCCAGCCAGTGCGACAGCTGCAGCGGCTGCAGGCGCTGCGCGACCGGGCCGCCGATGTCGCGCGGGTACTTCAGTTGCAGCAGGCCGATGGCGGCCTCGTTGAACCACTGGATGCGCTGGCTGTTGCGCTCGACCACGACGATCGCGTCGGGCAGTGCCGCTGCGGCGGCACGGTACGCACGCAGCATCTCGATCAGGCGCTTCTTGCGTCCGCGCATTTCCGACTGGCTGCGATGGAGCAGGCGGTCGAGTTCGTTCCAGATGCCTTCGCCCAGCGGCGGCGTCAGCCGTTGCCTCGCCGTCAGCCTCACCAGCACGCTGCGCAGGCGCCAGTAGTGCCAGGCAACCACGCCAAGGGCAGCCAGGGTGATGACGGGCCAGGGCTGCCCGATCGCCAGGCCGACCACGGCGGCGGTGGCCAGGATCAGGGCGAGTTGGCCGAGGGTGCGGAACCAGGCGGAGCGGGCGCGGGGCGGCATGGCCGTCGATCAACTATCCATGAGGGTGAGTACGACTTCCCGAGCGTAGCGAGCGGCCTGCCTGGCCGCCAGCATTGGGCCCTGCGAATGGTCACTGCGTCGCGGATGGGGCCCCCGGCGATGGCCCGGTAGCCAGCGCGGGCAACCGGCGCTTGCAACAGGCGCCGGCCGCAGCTGCTTCATGCCGCCAACGAGGCGGAGAATCGGTAACCGGCGCCGCGCACGGTCTGCACCATGCCGTCGAGCCGGTGCGGTTCCAGCGTCTTGCGCAGGCGCCGGATGTGCACGTCCACGGTGCGCTCCTCCACGTAGACGCTGCCGCCCCAGACATGGTCCAGCAGCTGGGTGCGGGTGTAGACGCGCTCGGGGTGGGTCATGAAGAAGTGCAGCAGGCGGTATTCGGTGGGGCCGATCTGCACCGGCTGGTCGCTGCCGTCGGCGGCGGCGAACACACGATGTGCGGCACCGTCGATGCGCAACGGGCCGATGCCGACGCTGCCGTCCTCGTCGTCCTCGCGCGAGCGCCGCAGCACGGCGCGGATGCGGGCGAGCAGCTCGCGCGCCGAGAATGGCTTGACCACGTAGTCGTCGACGCCGGCTTCGAGGCCGCCGACGCGATCGTTTTCCTCGCCGCGCGCGGTCAGCATGATGATCGGGATCTCGCGGGTGAGCTGTTCCTTGCGCCAGCGCCGGGCCAGTTCCAGGCCGCTGGTGCCGGGCAGCATCCAGTCCAGCAGGATCAGGTCCGGGACGCGGTCGGCGATGGCCGCCTGGGCCTCGCGTGCGTCGCCGGCGTGGACGGGTTCGTATTCGCCCTTGCGCAGGGCGAAGGACACCATGTCGCGGATGGCGGGTTCGTCTTCGACAATCAGGATGCGCTTCTGCACGCGGTCACCGGGGGAAAGACTGAAGGGGCCCGTACGAAGGGGGCTGGGAAGCCGCGTCAGTACACTACCGTTTTGTGACGATGGCATGACATGGTCATCGGGACAGGCTGCCGGCCCGGCAGAAGCGGCTTCAGCCGCGAAGGCGGCCCGTCCTCAATCACCGCAGAAGCTGCCGCCAGCCGCTACTGCCGCCGCAGGTCCTCGTCGCGGATGCCCTGGCGCTTGAGCTCGAGCACGGTCGGTGTGATGGCGGCGATGCGCGACTCGATGCGGGCGCGGGCGTAGTAGTCCAGGTCGCTGCGGCGTTTGAGGGTATTGAGCTGGACCAGGGCCTGTTCGGGCCGGCCATTCAGGTACGCGGCCTCGGCATAGGCCTCGCCGGCGCGGATCGGATCCCCGGCGATCTCACAGGCACGGGCAAAGACGCTCTGGAAGATCGCATCGTTGCCGGAACTGCCCATCAGCGGACGCAGCACTGCCTGGGCGCGTTTGCCAGCCTCGGTGGTACTGCGCTCGGACAGCACCTCGGCGTAGGTCAGCACCACGGCACGGTTGTTGGGCGTCTGCCGCAGCAGCGCTTCGAAGCGGGCGTCGGCCGAGGCCGCCTTGCCCGTCCGCGCCTCCGCCTGGCCCATGGCCAGGGTCAGCCACATGTCGCCCGGATGCGCCTGCAGCAGCTCGCCCAGGGTGGTCGCGGCGGCGCTGGCGTGGTTGCCGCGCAACTGGGCCAGGGCCTGGCCATAGCGCTGCGCGTCGGTGAACTTCTTGCCGCCGGCCAGGCGCTCGTACTCACGCAGGGCATCGCCAGGGGAGTCGGCGCTGAGCACGCGCAGGCGCTCGCGGGCGTATTCGAAGCGACCGGTGCCACCGCTCTGTGCCGAGGCGGTGAGCTGGCCGCCGACGTCCAGGTTGGGCGGCAGCAACGGGTTGCTGCTGTTGTCGAGCGAGTACTGCGGCTGCGCCGTGCTCTCGCTGCGGCATTGCTCCGGGCCGTCCGGGTCGCGCACGCAGACCTGGGACGTGCCGCCCTGCTCGCGCTTGAGCCGCGCCGCGCGCTCCTTGGCTTCGGTGATGCGGGTGATCGTCACCGGGTGGGTCATCAGCCAGTCCGGCGATTCACCCCAGTAATTGGCACCGTTGCTGCGCGAGCGCGCCTGCAGCGTGGCGAAGAAATCCGCCATCGCTTCGGGGTCGTAATGGCTGCGGGCGAGGGTCTGGATGCCGAGCCGGTCGGCCTCGGACTCGTTGGATCGGGTGTAGTCGATCTGGCGCTGCTGCATCATGCCCATGGCACCGGCCATGGCGGCCTGCGCGGCGTCGTCGTCGGAATTGCCGCCGGCGGCCTGGGCCGCGACGATCGCGCCGAGCATGGCCAGCAGGATCGGCAACTGGTCGCGCTGGGCGCGTTCGGCGCCGCGCAGCACGTGCTGCTGGGTGACGTGGGCGATTTCGTGCGACATCACCCCGGCGACCTCGTCCTCGCGCTCGGCTGCCAGCACCAGGCCGGAGTTGACGCCGATGTAGCCGCCGAGGGTGGCGAAGGCGTTGATCTGGCGCTCGCGCAGCATGAAGAAGGTGAAGGGCTGGCGCGGGCGGTCGCTGTTCGCCGCCAGGCGCGTGCCCAGGGTGTCGAGCCAGCTGTCGATCAGCGGGTCTTCCAGCAGGTAGTCGTAGTGGCGCAGCTGCGCCAGCATCATCGCGCCGTACTCCTCCTGCTGCCGTGGGGTCAGCAGTTCCCCGGCCGACGAACCGATGTCGGGCAGGTTGGCCTCCTGCGCCGGCGCGCAGACGCTGGCGACGGCAAGGGTGAGGGCGGCGGTGAGCAGGGCGATGCGACGCAAGCGGGTGGTCCCTCGATGATTCGGGGCGAGGCGGCGTCCGCAGGATGCGGGGCTGGGCGGTCGTCCGGATGAATCGGCTGTTAATCCTTAACGGTGGTTCCGTCGCTCCGGGCCGGCTTCTGGCCGGCGCTGGGCCGAGCCGGTCACCGACGCAACGGCTGTGTTCCGTGCATGGGCTGGAAATGAACCCGGGGCAGGCCCATATTCGACCACAACCGCATTGGCGAGTTCACTCAGGAGAGATCGTTTTGAGCAGCACCGCATCCGCAGCGCCTGGAACCGGTAGTTCCGTCGCGCCCGAGATCACCATCTATACCACCGCGATCTGCCCGTATTGCGTCGCGGCGAAGAATTTCCTGAAGAGCAAGAACCAGACCTGGACCGAGGTCCGGATCGATCTGGACCCGGCGCAGCGCGAGCTGATGCTCAGCCGTGCCCGGCGCACCAGCGTGCCGCAGATCTTCATCGGTGACACCCATGTCGGCGGCTACGACGACATGATCGCCCTGCATCGGGCCGGTGGTCTGGAACCCCTGCTGGCGGGTGGTGCATGAGCGAATCGACCGACAAGACCGAAGGCGACCGCGTCGCCGAGTTCACCGCGTTCCGCAAGCGCATGAACGAGCGCATCCTGGCCGAACCCAACCAGGTCGTGCGCCGTTTCTTCGCGCTCGACACCCAGACCTACCAGCCCGGCGCGCTCGATCTGAAGACCAAGGAGCTGCTGGGCCTGGTGGCCTCGATGGTGCTGCGCTGCGACGACTGCATCAGTTACCACGTCGCCCAGTGCAAGGAGGCCGGGGTCAACCGCGACGAGATGTTCGAGGCGTTCTCGGTCGGGCTGGTGGTCGGCGGTTCGATCGTGATCCCGCACCTGCGCCGCGCGGTCGACTTCCTCGACCGGCTGGAGCAGGGCGAGGCCGCCGCGCCCGAGGGTCACGACCACGGCTGAGCCGCGGTCGCGTTGTGCCTGCCGTGGCGGTTTCGACCGCCATGCTTGCCCGGGCGGCATCCGGGGACGGCCTGAACGGTCGCCAGGCGGCCTTCAGACGAAAGTCCGAGGCGCCCGTTCCTGCAGGAGGACGCCGCTTCCGGCATAATTCCGGGGCTAACCATCCGGCGCCGTACCCTCCGCAGGGCGCCCATCAGCCTGGAAGAAATCCCCTATGACGCAGACCATCACGGTCATCCGTGGCGACGGTATCGGCCCGGAAATCATGGACGCCACCCTGCACGTGCTCGACACGATGGATGTCGGACTGCAGTACGAATTCGCCGATGCCGGCCTGGTCGCGCTCGAGAAGCACGGCGAGCTGCTGCCGCAGTCGACGATGGATTCGATCCGCAAGAACCGCATCGCGCTCAAGAGCCCGCTGACCACGCCGGTCGGCGAGGGCTTCAGCTCGATCAACGTCGAGCTGCGCAAGCGTTTCGACCTGTACGCGAACGTGCGTCCGGCCAAGTCGTTCCCGAACACGAAGTCGCGGTTCCCGGACGGCGTCGATCTGATCACGGTGCGCGAGAACACCGAAGGCGCCTACATCGGCGAGGGCCAGACGCTGTCGGAAGACGGCGAGGTCGCGATGCTCACGCAGAAGGTCACGCGCCGCGGTTCCGAGCGCATCGTGCGCTATGCCTTCGAGCTGGCCCGCAAGACCGGTCGCAAGAAGGTCACGGTCGTGCACAAGGCCAACATCCTCAAGTCGACGTCGGGCCTGTTCCTCAAGACTGCGCGTGCGGTGGCGGCGGAATACCCGGACATCGAGTGCAACGAGATGATCGTCGACAACACCTGCATGCAGCTGGTGATGCGTCCGGAGCAGTTCGACATCATCGTCACCACCAACCTGTTCGGCGACATCATTTCCGATCTGTGCGCGGGCCTGGTCGGTGGTCTCGGTCTGGCGCCGGGTGCCAACATCGGCACTGATGCGGCGATCTTCGAGGCGGTGCACGGCACGGCTCCGGACATCGCGGGGCAGGGCAAGGCCAACCCGTGCGCGTTGCTGCTGGGCGCGGCGCAGATGCTCGACCATCTCGGCCAGACGGAGAAGGCGGGCCGCCTGCGTGCGGCGATCATCGCCACGCTGGAGGCCAAGGATTCGCTGACGCCGGACCTGGGCGGCAGCGGCAATACGATGTCCTTCGCGAAGGCGATTGCCAGCCGGATCTGATCGCACGATCCTGCGGGCGAACGACGGGGCGCTTTGGCGCCCCGTTTTCGTTTGGGCCGGCTCGTGCGCAGCCACTGTTCCGCCCATGCACTCGACAGCGCCCTTGCTGCGCTGCAAAATCCACGGGACTACAAATCCATCCGGATAGAAAGATGAACGAATCGGTCCGCCCGAGCGCGTGGGCGCTGGCGCCGCTGCTGCTGTTCCTGGCGCTGTTCTTCGGTGCGGGCCTGTACTACACGATGCACGGTGAGGCGATGGGCTTCTATCAACTGCGTGCGCCCGTGGCGATCCTGCCGGCGCTGGCGCTGGCGGCGTTCATTGCTTGGCGTCGCGGGCTCAAGCCATTGGAGACGCTGCTGTCGGGCATGGGCGACCACAACGTGGTGCTGATGTGCCTGATCTTCCTGCTCGCCGGTGGCTTCGTCGAAGTGTCCAAGGCGATCGGGGCGGTCGATGCGATCGTTGCCCTCGGCATCGGCCACGTGCACCCCGCGTTGTTGCTGCCAGGCCTGTTCGTCGTTGCCGGTTTCATCTCGCTGTCGCTGGGCACGTCGATGGGCACCATCGCGGCGGTCGCGCCGATCGCGCTGGGTGTGTCCGACGCTTCCGGACTCGATCGCGCGCTGGTGCTGGGCGCCGTCATCGGTGGCGCCACCTTCGGCGACAACCTTTCGGTGATTTCCGACACCGCCATCGTCGCCAGCCGCACCCAGGGCTGCAGCATGCGCGACAAGTTCCGCGAGAACCTGAAACTGGCGCTGCCGGCCGCCGTGCTCACCGTGATCGTGCTGGGCCTGGTCGCCGAGACGGCGCCCGTGCAGCCGCTCGATCCGGTGTCGCCGTGGCTGATCCTGCCGTATCTGGTCGTGCTCGGGCTGGCGCTGGCCGGCGTCGACGTGATCATCGTGCTGAGCCTGGGGCTGGTGATCGCCGGTGCATTCGGCGCGATCTTCGCCGACGAATTCAGTGTCGCGTCCTACGCCACCCATATCTGGGAAGGCTTCGAGAGCATGATCGAAATCACCCTGCTGTCGCTGCTGGTCGGCGGGCTGGGTGCGTTGATGAAGGCCACCGGTGGACTGAGCTGGCTGGCGCAGGTGATCGGGCGCTTCGCCCGCGGTCATCGCAGTCGCCGCGCCGGCGAAATCAGCATCGCCGCGCTGTCGGCGACGACCGATGTGTTCACTGCCAACAACACCGTCGCGATCCTGATCAGCGGCGGTCTGGCGCGCGATATCGCCCAGCAGCATGGTGTGCCGCCGGCGCGCGCGGCCAGCGTCCTGGACATCTTTGCCTGCGTCACGCAGGGCGTGTTGCCCTACGGCGCGCAGATCCTGCTGGCCGCTTCGCTGGGCGCGGTATCGCCCTTGGCGCTGGCGGGCAGCGTTCACTACAGCTGGCTGCTCGGCGCGATCACCGTGATCGCGATGTTGTGGCCCGTGCGCAAGGGCCTGCCGGTGCGTTCGGATGCGGGCGCCTGAAGGAAAAAGCGCCCGATCTCGTTGACATGGACGCGGCATCCGCCCAAACTAGCCGGCCTTTCGCGGCGTTGGCGCGCAACGAGAGTCCGGGACTCGGGGTATAGCTCAGCCTGGTAGAGCGCCAGCTTTGGGAGCTGGATGTCGTGGGTTCGAATCCCTCTGCCCCGACCATCCGCCAGGTGCTTGAACCAGGATCAGAAATGATCCGACCGGAGCTGGAATGCTCCCGCGAGTGTCAGTTCCGAGTGTCAGTTAAGATGCGACGCTGGCGCCCGTAGCTCAACCGGATAGAGCACCGGCCTTCTAAGCCGGTGGTTGTGGGTTCGAGTCCCGCCGGGCGCGCCAGTCAAATGGGTCAGGCATGTATGCCGGACCCGCGAAAACAAGCTTTATGGTGGCTGTAGCTCAGTTGGTTAGAGTACTGGATTGTGATTCCAGATGTCGGGGGTTCGAGTCCCCTCAGCCACCCCATTTTGTTGTTGCATGATGTTGGCGGGATCGATTTTTGTTGTTATGATTTCGCACCTAGTTGTTCCGGGCCGTTAGCTCAGTTGGTAGAGCAGTTGACTCTTAATCAATAGGTCCAAGGTTCGAATCCTTGACGGCCCACCAATCCCGGAAAGCACCTGGCAACCCCAGGTGCTTTTTTCTTTTCCGGCACCCCAATGCCAGAGTTCCGGCCTAGAATGCCGCCGCGACGGTTTCGGCCGCGCAAGGCAAGGCGAAAGTGGCGGAATTGGTAGACGCCCTGGATTTAGGTTCCAGTGCCGCAAGGCGTGCGGGTTCGAGTCCCGCCTTTCGCACCACGCCGCCCGAACCATGGGCGGCCGACAGAATTGAGCGAGCCGTCGCGAGTGGTCGCCCCAACGCCCCCGGGTGTTGCTCCAGGCGGCCATCGCACTGGAGCGAGCGCTCGCGAGTGGTTGCCCCAACGGGCCGGGCTCCTGAGGTCCGGGCGTCGGCCCTTCGGGCTGGGGCCCAACAACTCTCTCCCTGAATCCGTGCCCACGCTGGCGGCGCGGCCCGTAATCGGCGAAACTATTCCGTTCCGCTGGCCGGCGGGCTCGTTTTCGCTGCGGCCGCGGTCGGACAGGATCATCAACATCGTGCCGTGGCAGGTCGCCGCGGTGGCAGGAGTGGATATGCAAGTTTCGGTCGAATCGCTCGGCAACCTCGAACGTCGGATGACCTTCAGCCTCCCGGCGGATCGCCTGGAAGCCGTCGTCGGCGGCCGCCTGCGCGAGATCTCGCGCGGCGCCAAGATCAAGGGTTTCCGCCCCGGCAAAATCCCCGCCAAGGTGATCGAGCAGCGCTTCGGCGCCCAGGTCCGCGCCGAGGTCCTCGACGGCCTGCTGCGCGAGGGCTTCAGCAATGCGATCCGCGAGCAGTCGCTGCAGATCGCCGGCAACCCGCAGATTGTCCCGGCTTCGGACGCCGAGCTGGCCTACGTGGCCACGTTCGAAGTGGTGCCGGATTTCGGTGACATCGACGTCGCTGCCCTCAACGTCATCCGCCACACCGCCGAAGTCAGCGACGCCGACATCGACGCGATGATCGAGAACCTGCGCCTGCAGCGCCGCAGCTGGAACGCCGTCGAGCGTGAAGCTGTCGCTGGCGACGCAGTCGAGCTGGAGACCTGGTCGCAAGCCGGCGACGAGCGCCTGCCCGCCGAGGGCGTCGAGCGCGGTGCCACCATCATCGGTTCGGCCGCCATGCTGCCGGCGATCGAGTCGGCCCTGGTCGGCCTGAAGGCCGGCGACGAGAAGGTCGCCGAGGTCGAGTTCCCGCCGGAATGGCGCGTGCCGCAGTTCGCCGGCCGTACCGTCCAGGTCCACCTGAAGGCCACCAAGGTGTCCGAGCCGGTGCTGCCGGACGTCGACTTTGCCTTCATCAAGAGCTTCGGCGTGCGCAGCGGCGACGCCGAGCAGTTCCGCGCCGACATCCGCAGCAACCTGGAGCGCGAGCTCAAGGGCGCGCTGATGACCCGCCTGCGCCGTGAAGTCGGCGAGCAGCTGATTGCCGGTTACTCGCACGTCGAGATGCCGCCGAAGCTGGTCGAGAACGAAGCCCGCGACATGGCCCGCCAGACCATCGAGCAGGCCCGCCGCCAGGGCCGCGCCATCGGCGAGATCCCGGCCGACGCCCACATGGGCTTCATGGACGCTGCGCGCAAGCGCGTGCTGGTCGGCCTGATCGTCGGCGAGATCGCCCGCCGCAACGAGCTGCGTCTGGAACCCAAGCGCGTCAACGAGACCCTGCAGCTGATCGCCTCGACCTACGAGGAGCCGCAGCAGGTGGTCGAGCTGTACCGCAACGACGCCCAGCTGATGTCGGGCCTGCAGGCGCGGGTGATGGAAGAGCAGGTGATCGACTGGATCGCCGAGCGCGCCCAGCACAACGAGCAGCCGCTGTCGTTCAACGACGCGATCCGCCAGTAACCGCTTCGCGCCGGACCACGGCGACGGCACCGGACGGTGCCGTACCGCCGCGGTTCGCAGCGAGCTGCGTACGTGCCCCTTGCGCTCCGGTCCGGTTGGCCCCAATTTGACCGTACTACGCTTCCAGCAAGCGCCCAATTCCAGACCCAAGGTGCCGTCGATTCCATGGACAACCTGACCCGAGCTTTGAACCTCGTCCCGATGGTGGTCGAACAGACCAGCCGCGGCGAGCGTGCCTACGACATCTACTCGCGCCTGCTCAAGGAGCGCGTGATCTTCCTGGTCGGCGGCGTCGACGACCATGTCGCCAACGTGATCGTTGCGCAGATGCTGTTCCTCGAGGCCGAAAACCCCGAGAAGGACATCAGCCTGTACATCAACTCGCCCGGTGGCGTGGTCACCGCGGGCCTGGCGATCTACGACACCATGCAGTACATCAAGCCGGACGTGAGCACCATCTGCGTCGGCCAGGCCGCCTCGATGGGCGCGCTGCTGCTGGCTGCCGGCGCCAAGGGCAAGCGTTACGCGCTGCCCAATTCGCGGGTCATGATCCACCAGCCGCTGGGCGGCTTCCAGGGCCAGGCGACGGACATCGACATCCACGCCCGCGAAATCCTGACCCTGCGCCAGCGCCTCAACGAGATCCTCGCCAAGCACACCGGCCAGGCCCTTGAGACCATCGCGCGCGACACCGAGCGCGACAACTTCAAGAGCGCCGAGGCCGCCCGTGAGTACGGCCTGGTCGACCAGGTGCTGGAACGGCGCCCGGAAGACTCGATCCAGACCACCTGAGACGCCCTCCTGAGTCCGTCCAGGTCCTTGATCCACCTATCATTTCGGCCCCTGAGCCGGCCCGCGAAGCGGGCCGGAGCGCTGTGTTATTCTCGGGCCGTAGCACCTGAACGCGTTCAAGACAGGACGGGTTCCGACATGAGCACCACCAAAAGCACCACCAAAAGCACCACTTGGGCACAAGCATGAGCGACGATCGACAGGGCCGCAGCACCGGCGACAGCAACAAGATTCTGTACTGCTCGTTCTGCGGGAAGAGCCAGCACGAGGTCCGCAAACTCATTGCGGGCCCGAGCGTGTTCATCTGCGACGAGTGCGTCGAGCTGTGCAACGACATCATCCGCGAGGAACTCGAGGAAAAGGCGCAGTCGGCCCGCAGCCACCTGCCCAAGCCGCGCGAGATCCTCGAGGTGCTCGACCAGTACGTGATCGGCCAGACGCGCGCCAAGCGCACGCTCGCGGTCGCCGTGTACAACCATTACAAGCGCATCG
The DNA here is from genome assembly GCF_022637455.1 of Lysobacter sp. S4-A87. Lineage (NCBI taxonomy): Bacteria > Pseudomonadati > Pseudomonadota > Gammaproteobacteria > Lysobacterales > Lysobacteraceae > Lysobacter > Lysobacter sp. S4-A87. The sequence continues at coordinate 1,197,535 of NZ_CP093341.1, read as the reverse complement.
AGAGCCGTCAGAAGAACGACGACGTCGAGCTTGCCAAGTCCAACATCCTGCTGGTCGGTCCGACCGGTTCGGGCAAGACGCTGCTGGCCGAAACGCTGGCGCGCCTGCTCAACGTGCCGTTCACGATCGCCGATGCGACCACGCTGACCGAAGCCGGCTATGTCGGTGAGGACGTGGAAAACATCATCCAGAAGCTGCTGCAGAAGTGCGACTACGACGTCGAGAAGGCGCAGCAGGGCATCGTCTACATCGACGAGATCGACAAGATCTCGCGCAAGAGCGACAACCCGTCGATCACCCGTGACGTGTCCGGCGAAGGCGTGCAGCAGGCGCTGCTCAAGCTGATCGAAGGCACCGTCGCCAGCGTGCCGCCGCAGGGCGGTCGCAAGCACCCGCAGCAGGAATTCCTGCAGGTCGACACGCGCAACATCCTGTTCGTCGTCGGCGGCGCGTTCGCCGGCCTGGACAAGATCATCCAGCAGCGCAGCACCGAGGCCGGCGGCATCGGCTTCGGCGCCAAGGTCAAGAGCAGCGAGCGCAAGTCCGACATCGGCAAGCTGCTGGCTGACGTCGAGCCGGAAGACCTGATCAAGTTCGGCCTGATCCCCGAGTTCGTCGGCCGCCTGCCGGTGGTCGCGACGCTCGAGGAGCTCGACGAGCCGGCGCTGGTCAAGATCCTGACCGAGCCGAAGAACGCCATCACCAAGCAGTTCAAGAAGCTGTTCGACATGGAAGGCGTGGAGCTGGAATTCCGCCCGGACGCCCTGGCCGCTATCGCCCGCAAGGCGCTCAAGCGCAAGACCGGCGCCCGTGGCCTGCGCACCATCGTCGAGTCGGTCCTGCTCGACACCATGTACGAACTGCCGTCGCTTGAGAACGTCAGCAAGGTCGTCGTCGACGAGTCGGTGATCGACCACAAGACCGAGCCGTACCTGATCTACCAGACCCCGCCGCCGGCGGCGCCGAAGGTCGCTTCCGCCGACTGAGCGGACGGCCCCTGAGGGGGCCCATTCAGGCTACTCCCGGCCGCTCGGCCGGGAGCTCTCGACAATGCCTGTCAAATTCGGCTAATTGCCTGATTAATAAGGATTAATTGTGACCGGCGCGCAGCTTTCCCTGCGCGCCGCTTGCATCCTTTCACGCGGACCCCCATAACCGTGGCCATGGGCGTTGAAGGCCCACAGATCCCTCGGGCGTCGAGCCCGTCCACGCTTATCCGGAGTCCCCCTCATGTCCGACTCACCAGAACGCGAGACTCTGAGCCTGCCGGTGCTGCCGTTGCGCGATGTCGTCGTGTTCCCGCACATGGTGATCCCGCTCTTCGTCGGCCGCGACAAGTCCATCCATGCCCTGGACCAGGCCATGGAATCGGACAAGCGCATCCTGCTGGTCGCGCAGAAGTCCGCTGAAACCGATGACCCGGGCGCCGCCGATCTCTACCAGATCGGCACGCTGGCCCAGGTCCTGCAACTGCTCAAGCTCCCCGACGGCACGATCAAGGTGCTGGTCGAGGGCGTGTCGCGCGTCAACGTGCATGACGTCACCGAGGCCGGTGGCGCGCTGACCGGCAAGGCCGAAGTCGTCGAGCCGGAGAGCGATCGCGAAGAGCGCGAGATCGAAGCGATCGCGCGCTCGCTGATGGGCTTGTTCGAGCAGTACGTCAAGACCAATCGCAAGCTGCCGCCGGAACTGATGCAGACGTTGTCCGGCATCGACGAGCCCGGCCGCCTGGCCGACACCATCGCCGCGCACCTGGGCGTGCGCATTGGCGACAAGCAGAAGCTGCTCGAGACCCATGGCATCGGCACGCGCCTGGAAACGCTGGTCGGCCTGGTCGATGGCGAGATCGACGTGCAGCAGCTGGAAAAGCGCATCCGCGGTCGCGTCAAGTCGCAGATGGAGAAGAGCCAGCGCGAGTACTACCTCAACGAGCAGATGAAGGCGATCCAGAAGGAGCTCGGAGAGATCGACGATGCGCCCAACGACGTCGACGAGCTGACCCGCAAGATCGCCGAAGCCGGCATGCCCAAGCCGGTGGAGACCAAGGCCAAGGCCGAGCTCAACAAGCTCAAGCAGATGTCGCCGATGTCGGCCGAAGCCGCGGTCGTGCGCAACTATCTGGACTGGCTGCTCGGCGTGCCGTGGAAGAAGCGCAGCAAGATCCGCAAGGACCTCAAGGCCGCGCAGGACGTGCTCGACGCCGATCATTTCGGCCTGGAGAAGGTCAAGGAACGCATCCTTGAATACCTTGCGGTGCAGTCGCGCGTGAAGCACATGAAGGGCGCGATCCTGTGCCTGGTCGGGCCGCCGGGCGTGGGCAAGACCTCGCTGGGCCAGTCGATCGCCAAGGCGACCAACCGCAAGTTCGTGCGCATGTCGCTCGGCGGCGTGCGTGACGAAGCCGAGATCCGTGGCCATCGCCGCACCTACGTCGGCTCGATGCCGGGCCGGATCGTGCAGAACCTCAACAAGATCGGCAGCAAGAACCCGCTGTTCGTGCTCGACGAAATCGACAAGATGTCGATGGACTTCCGCGGCGATCCGTCTTCGGCGCTGCTGGAAGTGCTCGACCCGGAGCAGAACAACGCGTTCAACGATCACTACCTGGAAGTCGACCTCGACCTGTCGGAAGTGATGTTCGTGGCGACGTCGAACTCGCTCAACATCCCCGGCCCGCTGCTCGACCGCATGGAAGTGATCCGCATCCCGGGTTACACCGAGGAAGAGAAGCTCAACATCGCGATGCGTTACCTGATGCCCAAGCAGATCAAGGCCAATGGCCTGAAGCCTGAAGAGCTGAAGGTGGCAGAAAGCGCGGTGCGCGACATCGTGCGCTACTACACGCGCGAGTCGGGCGTGCGCAGCCTCGAGCGCGAGATCGCCAAGATCTGCCGCAAGGTGGTCAAGGAAATCGCACTCGCCGGACCGAAGGCGAAGAAGGCCAAGACCACCGCGGTCAACGTCACTTCCAAGAACCTCGACAAGTACCTGGGCGTGCGCCGCTACGACTTCGGTCGCGCCGAGGAGCAGAACGAGATCGGCCTGGTGACCGGTCTGGCCTGGACCGAAGTGGGCGGCGATCTGTTGCAGATCGAGTCGACGCTGGTGCCGGGCAAGGGCCAGCTGCTGCTGACCGGCCAGCTCGGCGATGTCATGAAGGAATCGGCCTCGGCCGCGCTGTCGGTCGTGCGTGCCCGCACCGATCGGCTCGGCATCGACCTGGACTTCCTGCAGAAGCAGGACGTCCACGTCCACGTGCCCGAGGGTGCCACCCCCAAGGACGGCCCCAGCGCTGGTATCGCCATGGCCACGGCCCTGGTGTCGATGCTGACCCGCAACCCGGTCAAGGCCGACGTGGCCATGACCGGCGAGATCACCCTGCGCGGCCGCGTGCTGCCGATCGGCGGCCTGAAGGAAAAGCTGCTGGCCGCACTGCGCGGCGGCATCCACACCGTGATCATTCCCGATGAGAACCGCAAGGATCTGGTCGACTTGCCCAAGGCGGTGACGCAGGGCATGAAGATCATTCCGGTGAAGTGGATCGACGAAGTGCTCGACATCGCCCTGGAGCGTCCGCTGGCACCCGTGCCGGCATCGGGACAGGGTGAGGTGCAGGTGCGCGAAGGCACGGGTTCTGTGACGCAAGCGGACCTCAAGCACTGATCGGTTGCACTTGTTCCGATCAACTCGATCACGCTGGAAGCCGCGCCACAGCTAGCTTTCAGGCTTGCACCCCTAAAATGCCGCTGGTATAACGGCTGCGTCCGCGCAGATAGCTGATCACTTCAGCATCTGCGCGGCACCAGTCGATCGGGCGCATGTCCCGATTCTCAGAACATGCGGCAACATCCGCACAGGGAGTCAAAACGAATGAACAAGGCTGAGTTTGTTGGCGCCGTCGCCGAAGCTGCAGAGCTGTCCAAGACCGATGCCGCCAACGCCGTCGACGCAGTGATCAGCGTCGTCACCAAGGCGCTGAAGAAGGGCGACACGGTGACGCTGGTCGGCTTCGGCACGTTCCAGGTCCGCAAGCGCGCCGCCCGTCAGGGCCGCAACCCGAAGACCGGCGAGACGATCAAGATCAAGGCCTCGAAGAATCCTTCGTTCAAGGCTGGCAAGGCGCTCAAGGATGCCGTAAACTAAGCGACTCGCACGCGGGTGCTTAGCTCAGCGGTAGAGCGTCTCCTTTACACGGAGAGGGTCGGGGGTTCGAAACCCTCAGCACCCACCAGATAAGCACCAGGCTGTGAACGTTTTCAGAAGTGCGGAGTGGTAGTTCAGTCGGTTAGAATGCTGGCCTGTCACGCCGGAGGTCGCGGGTTCGAGTCCCGTCCACTCCGCCAGTTTCGCCAAAGGCGCCGGGAACGGCGCCTTTGTTTTCCAAAGGGTAAGGGCACCGGGTTTTCTCCGGGGCCGGGCCTGCAAGGGCCATGCTTCAAAGCGTTCCAAGCGCGGAGTGGTAGTTCAGTCGGTTAGAATGCTGGCCTGTCACGCCGGAGGTCGCGGGTTCGAGTCCCGTCCACTCCGCCAGTTTTACCTGAGGCCGCCTCTGGCGGCCTCATTTTTTTCAGGTGCGCCCAAGGCGCCCTAATTTTTGAACCGCGCCGGAAACGGCGCGTTTTTTTTGCCTGTAGCCCGGGTAAGCGCAGCGCACCCGGGTCCTTCTCCAGGCCACCGCGAACCGCCCCCCGGTCGCCACCGCCAAACCCCGCGGCCCTTGCGTTTACAGGCCTCCAAGCAGGCTAAACTGTCCGGCTTACGACTGACGCGTACCGGACATGCTGCAGAAACTTCGCGACAAGACCTCGGGCTGGATCGCCACCGTGATCCTGGGCCTGCTGATCATTCCCTTCGCCTTTGTCGGCATCGAGCAGTACCTCGGCCAGCGCACCGACGACTCGGTGGCGAAGATCGACGCACCGCCGACCTGGTGGCCGTCGGCGCCGTCGTTCTGGCCGGTTTCGGTGTTCTGGCAGCACGACGCCATTGCCATCGACGAGTTCCGCCGCAGCTTCGAGCAGGCGCGCCAGCAGCAGCGCGCGCAGCAGGGCGAGGCGTTCGATGCGCGTGCATTCGAAAGCGTCGAGAACAAGCGCGCGATCCTCGATGGCCTGATCGATGCACGCGTGCAGCAACTGTCCGCGCAGCGCGACGGCATGGTCGTCAGCGATGCGATGGTGCGCAAGTCGATCCAGGAAGTCCCCGCGTTCCAGGTCGACGGCAAGTTTGACTACACGCGTTACAAGCTGGCACTGGCCTCGCAGGTGCCGGCGTTGACCGAGCGCCAGTTCGAGCAGCAGGTGCGTGAAAGCCTCCAGCAGTCGATGATGACCGTGGGTGTGGCCGCCAGCAATTTCGTCACCGCCGCCGAGATGGACCGCCTGTTGCAGCTGATGGGCGAGCAGCGCGACGTCAGCGTGCTGCCGTTGCCCGCACCGGTCGCCGACACCGGCGCAGTCAGTGCCGCGGAAATCCAGAAGTGGTACGAGGGCCATGCCGGGCAGTACCGCGCACCGGAAGCGGTGACGATCGAGTACGTCGAGATCAACAGCGCGACGCTGCCGGCACCGGCTCCGGCCGATGACGCGACGCTGCGCCAGCGTTACGAGCAGGAAAAGAACCGCTTCGTCGAAGCCGAGCAGCGCCTGGCCTCGCACATCCTGGTGCGTGTGCCGGAAGGTGCCGACGCGGCCGCGCAGAAGGCCGCCGAGCAGAAGGCGGCGCAGCTGGCCACGCAGGCCAAGGCGCCTGGCGCCGACTTCGCAGCGCTGGCCCGCGCCAACAGCGACGACTCCGGCTCGCAGGCCGCCGGCGGCGACCTGGGCTGGGTCAGCAAGGGCATGATGGTCGGCCCGTTCGAGGACGCGTTGTTCGCGATGAAGTCGGGCGAAGTAAGCGCACCGGTCAAGAGCGAGTTCGGCTGGCACGTGATCCAGCTTCGCGAGCTCAAGAGCGGCGCGCAGGAAAGCTTCGAGCAGGCGCGTGAATCGCTGGCGCGCGAGCAGGCCGAGGCCGATCGCGAGCGTGCGGCCAGCGAATTCAGCAGCCGCCTGGTCGATCTGACCCTGAAGAACCCGTCTTCGCTGGCACCGGCCGCGCGCGAGATGAACATCCCGCTGCAGAAGCTCGGCCCGATCGCGCGGACGAAGCCGGAAGGCATCGCCGCCAATCCGGCGGTGCTGCGTGCGGCGTTCTCCGACAACCTGATCCAGGACGGCACCATCAGCGACCCGATCGAACTGGCACCGGGCCACAGCGTGATGATTCGCGTCACCGCGCATACGCCTGAGCGCGCGTTGTCGCTGGCCCAGGTGCGCGACCAGGTCATCGCCGCCGTGCGCGCAGACCGCAGCGCCCAGGCCGCACGCAAGGATGCCGACGCGCTGGTGGCACGCATGAAGGGTGGCGAGACGCTCGAGGCGATCTCAGCCTCGCGCCAGTTGCCGCCGCCGCAGGTACTGCCGGGGGTGCCGCGTGGTGCACCGGTGCCCGACGCCAGCGCCTCGGAGGCGATCTTCGCCGTCGCCGCGCCGGCCGCCGGCAAGGTGACCCCGGGCCAGGCGCCGCTGGCAGACGGCCGCATCGTGCTGTTTGCAGTGAGCAAGGTAACGCCGGGCGACGTGGCATCCATGCCGCCCCAGCAGCGCGAGATGCTGCAGCAGCAGATCGCCCGCATCGGCGGCACCGACGACATGCGCGCGCTGGTCACCCAGCTGCGCAAGCGCGTCAAGGTGACGGTGGTCGAGCGCAATCTCTGACCGCGCCAACTGACGCGACAGGAAGAAGCCCGGCCACGCCGGGCTTTTTTTTGCCGGCAACCCTGTAGCCCGGGTGAGCGCAGCGCACCCGGGGTGCGGACGCGCATGACCCCGGGTGCGCTGCGCTTACCCGGGCTACGCGTAGGCCACACAGGATGCGCTTGCCCTGGCCCGGACAAGAACCAAAAAAAGCCCGGCAATCGCCGGGCCTTTCTCGCGTTTCATCCGCGACGGATCACTCGTTGCCGATCCCCGTCATGCCCAGGATGTTGTAGCCGGCATCGACATAAGTGACTTCGCCGGTGACGCCGCTGGCCAGGTCCGAGCACAGGAACGCAGCGACATTGCCGACGTCTTCGATGGTGACGGTGCGGCGCAGCGGCGCGTTCTCCTCGACGTGGCCGAGGATCTTGCGGAAGCCCGCGATGCCCGCAGCGGCCAGCGTCTTGATCGGGCCGGCCGAAATCGCATTGACGCGCGTGCCTTCCGGGCCGAGGTTGCAAGCCAGGTAACGCACCGACGCCTCAAGACTGGCCTTGGCCACGCCCATCAGGTTGTAACCGACCAGCGCACGCTCCGCGCCCAGGTAGCTCAACGTCAGGATCGAACCATTGCGACCCTTCATCAGCGGACGCGCCGCCTTGGACAGCGCCGACAGCGAGTACGACGAAACGTCGTGGGCGATGGCGAAGTTCTCGCGGGTCAGACCGTCGAGGAACTGGCCGGCAATGGCCTCGCGCGGAGCGAAAGCGATTGCGTGGACCAGGATGTCGAAGCCGTCACCCCAGCGCTGGCCGAGCTGCTCGAAACACGCCGCGATCTGGGCGTCATCGCTGACGTCCAGCGGCAGCACGATGTCGCTGCCGTATTCGGCCGCAGCCGACTCCACGCGCGACTTCAGCTTGTCGTTCTGGTAGGTGAATGCCAGCTGCGCGCCTTCGCGGTGCATGGCCTCAGCGATGCCGCTGGCGATCGAGCGCTCGCTGGCAATGCCGGTGATCAGTGCGCGCTTGCCTTGCAGAAAACCCATGAGCCGTTCCCTTCTGATGGTTGTGACCGTAATGCCGTGGCCGTAGTGCAGTGGCCTTGTACGGTCGAGCAAAGACTCTAGTGTAGCCGCCAGCGGGTGGCGGTTGCGGGTGCCGTCGTCGCTGTCTGACGATGCGGCGGCGTAGGGTCGGCGGCGCTGTTACGGCGATCCGGCCTCGCTCGGCACCCGGTTGCCCTGGCCGCCGAGCGGATCGATGACCAGCATCTGACCGGGCTTGAGCACGGCGTTGGTGGCCAGGCCATTGCGCTGCATCAGATCGGCGACGCGCACGTCATAGCGCTTGGCGATGGTGGACGCATTTTCGCCTCGACGGACCTTGTGCTTGCGTGAAGGCTCTGCCGCGGCGACGGGCGCGCCGTCGGTCGTGGGCGCCGCTGAAGCGGCGACAGCAGCGGCCGGGTCCAGTGACGCCGGCGCCGGCGCCGGCGTGGCGAGGATGCGCGCCGGTCGGCTGGCGATGCCGTCGGCGTGGACCGGATTGAGCCGCTTGAGCTGATCGCTGTCCTGGCCGGTGCGCGTGGCCCACTGGTCGATGCGCTTGACGTCCGCAGGCAGGGTCACCGCTTGCAGTCGCGGCACGGGGCGATCCAGTGAGCGCAGCCACTCCTCGCGGTCGTCGGCCTGTTCCATCAGGCACGACAGCGCGTGCAGCTTGCGGACGTACGCCTGGGTGATGTCGGACAGGCCCTGCAGTTGTTCGGGTCTGGCGTCGCGGGCGGTCTGGCCGCTGCGCTTGAGCGCACCCAGCACGCGGTATTCGCCGGCGTTGTAGGCCATCACCGTCAGCCGCCAGTCGCCTGCGAACATGCCGTGCAGCGTCTTGAGGTAGCGCACGGCTGCCGTGGTCGAGTCGACCGGCGACAGGCGCCCGTCGTAACCCTTGCGCATTGGCACGTCATGGTTGCGCGCGGTGATGGCGATCATCTGCCACAACCCGGCCGGCCCGGCCGGACTGCGTGCGCCGGGGCGATAGCCGCTCTCGACGAACGGAATCAGCGCGAATTCGGTCGGCAGGTGCGCCTGGCGCAGGGCGTCGACGACGTAACCGAACAGCGGCAGCAGGTCGTCGTCGGCGGCCAGGCGCTTGGGGGCGGTGGCGAAATGCTGGCGCCAACGCTTGGAAACGCCGCCGGCCTCGCACTCGGGTTCGGCCAGTCCGCGGCGGAAGTCCTCGTAGATCTCGCGACCATTGCGGGTCGCCGGGTCGGCCGGTCCGGCCACCGCGGCCGGCGTCGAGGCCGGGGCCGGGGCCGGGGTGGTCGGGTTGGCCGGGTTGTCCTGGGCGGTCGCGGGCAGCGCGATGGCGCCGCCCAGCAGGAGTCCGGCGGCCAGCCGGCGCCACGTAGGGGCGCAGGTCACGCGACGAATCCGTCCTTCCAGCGCCGCAACTGGGCGAATGCTTCCACGCTGTCGGCCGGGGCCTGGCCGGTTTGCCGCTGCAGCGCGGTACGTACCTCGGAACTGTCGACGCGAAGGAATGGATTGGCCGCCAGTTCGCTGGCGATCGTGGTGGGCAGGGTCGGTAGACCGGTCTGGCGCATCGTCTGGGCTTCCTCGGTGCGACGCCTCAGCGCCGGGTTTCCGGGTTCTACCACGCGGGCAAAGGCCGCGTTTGAGAGCGTGTACTCATGTCCGCAACAGACCCGGGTTTGCCCGGGCAGGGCGGCCAGCCGCGAAAGCGAGCCGTGCATCTGTGCCGGCGTGCCTTCGAACAGCCGCCCGCAGCCAAGGCTGAACAGGGTGTCGCCGCAGAACAGCAGGTCGTGGCCGACGTAGGCCACGTGGCTGAGGGTGTGGCCGGGCAGGGCAATGACCTCGAACTGCCAGCCGGCCAGCTCGAACCGGTCGCCGTCGCCCACGCGGGTGGTCGCGGTCGTGATGCGCTCGTCGGCCGGGCCGATCACCGGCAATCGCGGCCAGCGTTCGAGCAGGCCGGGGACGCCGCCGATGTGGTCGTGGTGGTGGTGGGTCAGCAGGATTCCGGCTGGCTGCAGGCCTGCCTCGGCCGCGGCCAGGACCGGTCCTGCCTCGCTCGGGTCGACGATCAGGGCGCGCGAGCCGTCGTCGGCTGCACAGACCCAGATGTAGTTGTCATTCAGGGCGGGCAGGGCCTGAAGGCGCATGCGCAGTGATCCTTGGGTGCTCGACAGCCTGGGAACCTTGTCCGGGAAGCTTGCCCGTGGGCGGTGGGAGTGCCGCACAATCGACGGGGCCAACCGTACGAACCGCTCCCAACCAGTATCCGAACCGGCCCCGACCATGCCCCCGCGTTCCCACCCCCGTCAACCAGATCCGGCTCATGCGCCGCTCGCCTGGTTCAGCAGCGAGGCTGGGCAGGGCCTGCTGGCGGTGCAGGAGGCGGCGATGGCGCGAGTGCTGGCGTCGCGGCCACCGGCCGCGCCCTGGGCATGGATCGGCGTGGCCGGGTCCGCTGCGCCGGACCTTGCCGGAGGCCGCGGGCTGGTCTTGCGCCGCAACGGCGCCGGCTTCGACGGCGGGGTCCGCTGCCGGTTGCCGCTGCCGTTCGCCAGCGAGGCGTTTGGCGCGATCCTGATCCAGCACGCGCTCGACGACGGTTTCTCGATCGACTTCGTCCTGGACGAATGCGCGCGGATGCTGATGCCCGGCGGCACGTTGTGGCTGGCGGCACTGAACCCGTGGAGTCCATATCGCGCGCGCTGGGCCCGCACCGGCCTGCACGCACACGATCCCGGCGGCTGGCAGTCGGCGCTGCGCCGCGCCGGGTTCGCGGTTGAGTCGGTCAGCCTGCAGTGGCTGGGACCGCACTGGCGCGTGGCCCACGGGGAAGTCGGTGTCGGCGCCGCCGATCGCCTGCGCGCCGGCATCGCACTGACCGTCAACAAGCGGGTGCATGCACTGATCCCGCCAGCGCCGCTGCGCAACCTGCGCTGGAGCCAGGTCTAGGTGCGAATCGATCGACATCTGCAATCGGGCTGCTACAGGCGCGCGATGGCGGCGATAATGCTGCGATGAGTACTGACGCAAGCAAGACCGACGCAAGCAAGGCCGACGAGCGAAAGCAGGTCGATATCCATACCGACGGTGCCTGCCTGGGCAACCCGGGTCCCGGCGGCTGGGCCGCGCTGCTGCGCTTCCGCGGTCGCGAACGCGAAGTCGCCGGCGGCGAGGCCGACACCACCAACAACCGCATGGAGCTGATGGCGGCGATCATGGCGCTGGAAACGCTCAGCGAGCCGTGCGATGTGATCCTCCACACCGACTCGCAGTACGTGCGCCAGGGCATCACCGAGTGGATCGGCAACTGGGTCCGTCGCGGCTGGAAGACCGCCGGCGGCGATCCGGTCAAGAACCGCGATCTGTGGGAGCGCCTGCACGCAGCGGCGCAGCGCCATTCGATCCAGTGGAAATGGGTGAAGGGCCACTCCGGCGATCCCGACAACGAGCGCGTCGACGTGCTCGCCCGCCTGCAGGCGCAGCGCCTGCGTGGCAGCTCGGTCGCGGCCCGCTGATGGCCGGCCGTCTGCTTTCCATGCCGTCCCGCCTGCCCCGGCAGGCGATGATCGTGGGACAATGACGCCGATGCGGCAGATCATCCTTGATACCGAAACCACCGGCCTGAGCTGGGAACGCGGCAACCGCGTGGTTGAAATCGGCTGCGTGGAATACATCGAGCGCCGCCCCAGTGGACGCACCTTCCACGTCTACCTGAAGCCGGACTGCGATTTCGAGCAGGGCGCGCAGGAAGTCACCGGACTGACCCTGGATTTCCTCGCCGACAAGCCGGTGTTCGCCGATGTCGTCGAAGAGTTCATCGCCTTCATCGACGGCGCCGAACTGATCATCCACAACGCCGCGTTCGACGTCGGCTTCCTCGACAACGAGCTGCGCCTGGTCGGCCCGCATTACGGCGGCCTGCGCGAACGCTGCAACGTCGAAGACACGCTGCTGATGGCGCGCCAGCGGTTCCCTGGCCAGCGCAACTCGCTCGATGCGTTGTGCAAGCGCCTGGGCGTGGACAACTCGCATCGCCAGCTGCACGGCGCGCTGCTCGATGCCCAGATCCTGGCCGAGGTCTACCTCGCCCTGACCTCGGGTCAGGAAGAGATCGGTTTTGCCAGCGACGCCGCCGGCTCGCAGGTCGAGGTGGTCAGCTTCCGTACCGACCCGGCCGCGGCGCGTCCGCGCGTGCAGGTGGCCGCCGAAGAGCAGGCCGCGCACGAAGCGCGCCTGGAGAAGCTGCGCAAGAAGGCCGGCAAGTGCGTCTGGGACCAGTTCATCGTGGTCGCGGCAGCCGAGCCGGTGCTCGAGCCGGCCTGAGTCCCTGCGAACGGCGCGGCCCGGCGACAGGCCGGGCTGCGATCAGTGGTGGCGGACCAGGATCACGGTGACGTTGTCGGAGCCGCCGCCATCCAGCGCAGCGGCGACCAGCGAGTCCACGCATTCCTGCGCGCTGCAGTCGTCCTGCGCCAGCACCCTGGCGATGCCGCGGTCATCGACCTCCTCGGTCAAGCCGTCGCTGCACAGCAGCAGCTGCATGCCCGGCCTGAGTTCGCCGGTCATGGTCTCGACGTTGAGGTTGCGCGGATCGGTCACACCCAGGGCCTGCGTCACCACGTTGCGGTGGGGATGGCTGCGCGCCTGTTCATGGGTGATCGCGCCGTTGGCGATCAGCTCCTGGACATAGCTGTGATCCTGCGACAGCTGGGCAAGGTGGCCTTCGCGCCACAGATACACGCGGCTGTCACCGACCCAGGCGACTTCGAAGCGGTTGCCGGCGATGCGCGCGGCGACCACGGTCGTTCCCATCGGCAGTGCGTCGTTGCGGCGCTTGGACGTGCGGATGATCTCTTCGTCGGCGATGCGGATGGCCTGCGCCAGCGGCGTGCCGTCGCGGATCTCGCGGACGATGGTCTCGCGTGCCAGCGCGCTTGCGACCTCGCCGTATTCGTGACCGCCCATGCCGTCGGCGACCAGCCACAGACCCAGCTCGCCGTCACCGTAATAGGTGTCTTCGTTGAGCTCGCGGCGCAGGCCGACGTGGGTGAGGTGTCCGAATTCGATCATGCGTCGATCATGCCGGTCGCTGTCAGGTGCTTGATGGCGGATAACGGAATCATCGTGGCCGAGCGGCCGCGAGGCAAGGAAAAGGCGGGGGCGGCAACGCAATATCGGCGCCGGACATGGCCTGCGCCGGCCAATGACCGCAAAACGCAAAACGCCCCACGAGGGGGCGTTTGCGTGAATCTGGCGGAGAGGGGGGGATTCGAACCCCCGGTACGCTATAAACGTACGCCTGATTTCGAGTCAGGTACATTCAACCACTCTGCCACCTCTCCGGATGGTGCAGCGAGCCGGGAATTCTACGGGGCTTGCGCGCCTGCGGCAAGCACCGGCGTCCGGTCGCCGACAACTTCGGCCGGCTACACTATCGCTCCCCTGAACGAACGGCGTCGTCATGTCCGAAATCCTGGTCCCGGTGTCCTTTGGCGAACTGCTCGACAAGATCGCGATCCTGCAGATCAAGTCCGAGCGCATGAGCGACCCCGCCAAGCTGGCCAATGTCCGCAATGAACTGTCCGCGCTGGAGCAGACCTGGATGGCGCATCCGGCTGCCGGCAAGGACATCGCCCGCCTGCGCGCCGACCTCAAGGCCGTCAACGAGCGCCTGTGGGTGATCGAGGACGACATCCGCATCAAGGAGAAGGCCCAGGCCTTCGATGACGAGTTCGTGCGCCTGGCCCGCAGCGTCTACTTCGAGAACGACGAGCGCGCCCGCATCAAGAAGGACATCAACCTCGCGCTGGGCTCGGCCTATGTCGAGGAGAAGTCCTACCAGGACTACCGGACCGGCGCGACGCCGTAGTCCTTCCCCGGCGGGAGCGAATCAGCTCGCTCCCGCACGAGTCAGGTGGCCAGCGCGTAGGCAGCCACCGCAAACGACAGCGCCGCCACGGTCGCGGCCACCGCCGCCACGATCTGCACCCGCATCAGGCGATGTTCCTGCACGGCCTGTTGCTGGCGCAGTCCGTCGATCGTGCGCTCCAGTTCCAGCGATGCCTGCTTGAGCGCCGTGATGGTCATTTCCATTTCGGCGGCGAGGGTCTTGATCGCCTGGTGGTTGAGGTCGACCGCGTCCTGCAGCTCGCGGATCTGCTGCGGAATCTGGGTCGGCTCCTTGCCGCGGGTGAACATCGGACGGGCGGCGCGGATCAGTTCCGGCAGCAGCGGCGCGACCACGGTGAACCAGGCAGCCATCAGTTCGTCTCCTGACTTGCTGGGGCCGCGCGTGGCGGCAATTGCTCGGCGCAGTAGCGCTCGAACGCAGCGATCGCGTCTTCGACCGTGACCAGGTCCATGACACCGTCGTGCTCGATCTTGGTGCCCCAGCTCAGCTCCGCGGCCGGCTTGCCCAGGTACTTGCGCGCTGCGTCGTCATAGCGGTCGGCGCAGTAGCGGCGGTCGCTGTAGGGGCCGCTGCGGGCCGGGTTGCTGGCCGCGTGCAGGCCCAGTACCCGGGTGCCCATGGCGTTGGCGATGTGCATCGGGCCGGAGTCGGGCGTGACCAGCAACTGGCCACGTTCGAGCAGGGCAGGCAGTTGCTTGAGGGTGTCCTTGCCGACCAGGTCCAGTGCCGGATGGCGCATGGCGGCCATGATCGCGTCGGTGGTCTTCCGCTCCAGCTCGCTGCGCCCGCCGCACATCACCACCCGCCAGCCGCGCGCGACGGCGTGGTCGGCCAGTGCCGCATGCCGCTCGGGGCGCCAGTTGCGCCGGGCATGGCTGGAGCAGGGCGAAACCAGCATCGTCGGCATGCCGTCGTCGGGCCATTGCGCGCGCGCCCATTGCCGCGCCTCGTCGGGTACCGGCAAGTCCCACAGCACCCGGTCCTGGTGCAGGCCGAGCGGTTCGCAGAAACTGCCGATCGCATCGAGTACATGGATGCCGGGGCGATCGGGGATGCGTTCGTTGACGAACAATCCGTGCAGGTCCTTCGACCGCGAACGGTCGTAGCCGATCCGCCGGCGTGCCGGAATGAAGGCCGACAGCAGGTTCGCGCGCGCAGCGACCTGCATCTGCATCAGCACGTCGAAGCGCTGATTTTCGCCCAGGCGCTGGCGCAACTCGCGGCGCAGGGCGCGCATGCCGGCCAGGCCGGTCTTCTTGTCGTACTCGACGAAGTCGACGCCCGGCAGGCCGGCCAGCAGGCGGTACTCGCCCTTGCCGATCACCCAGGTGATCCGCACCTGCGGCCAGGCGGCCTGCAACGTGCGCACCAGCGGCACGACATGGGTGACGTCACCCAGCGCAGACAGGCGCAGCAGGCAAATCGATTGTGGTGGTGCAGAACTACCGGGCTTCATCGGAGGCGCATCCATGCAGGCCCGGCCATCGGGAAGCCGATTGCCGGGCCGGGGGCGGGCGGCTCGTGCCCGGTCGCCCCGCGGTCGATCCGCGGTCGATCCGCCCAGGCGGAATGCATGCGGCGCGTGAAGGCAGGTTGCTGGGCACGTGAATTGCTAGACTCCGGGGGATGACGGGGTTCGATGCTACCGAAGAGTTGACGCCGTTCCGCGACGACAGCGGATACGGAGCCATTCTGTTCGACCGCAACCGGGTGCGGCAAGCGAGCCCGGAGTGGTTCGTGCCGTCGTTCTGGGAACAGCGTGCGCGCCCGGTCGAGAGCGGCGGACGCGGTGGTGCCTGGTTCGTCGATGCGCCATTCGGCCCGGCGCTGCTGCGGCGTTACCTGCGCGGCGGCATGGCCGCACGCGTCAGCCGCGACCGCTACTGGTGGCACGGTGCCGCCAGCACGCGCAGCTTCGCCGAGTTCCGCCTGACCCGGACCATGGCCGAGAAGGGCGTGCCGGTACCGCGTCCGATCGCCGCCTGCTATCGCCGCGATGGCATGTTCTACCGCGCCGCGATCCTGCTCGAGCGCCTCGATGACGTGCGCACCCTGGCCGACCGCGCCGCGGTTGCCGGCGACGGCGCGCCCTGGGAGGAGGCCGGTCGCCTGATCGCCCGTGCCCACCGCGCCGGCCTCGACCACGCCGACCTCAACGCCCACAACCTGTTGTTCACCACCACCGGTAGAGGCTGGATCATCGACCTCGACCGCGGCCGCATGCGCATTCCCGCCACCGGCTGGCGCGAGCGCAACCTCGCACGCCTCAAGAGGTCGCTGCTGAAGCTGCGCGGCAACCGCAGCGTCGAGGATGTGGAACGCGATTTCGGCCGTCTGCGCGAGGCCTACGATCGCGCCTGGGAGCGAGGCTACTGAGCATGGTTTCACCGAGCACGGTTTGGCAACTTCGCCTGCACGGAGTCGGCAATGCGTCGGCGGTCGAGCTCGGCTCAGCCATGGCGACGATCGAACGCAATGGCGTGCCGTGGCTGACCATCGATTGTGGCGGCGAGGGCCTGACCGCCTACCAGGCGTATTACGGTGACGCGCCGTCGGCGCTGTACATCACCCACACCCACCTCGACCATGTCGCCGGTTTCGAGCGCCTTTTCGTCTCGACCTTCTTCGACCCGGCGCGGCGCGGCAAGGTGCGCCTGTACGTGCCGGCCACCGTGGTGCCGCTGCTGCACCAGCGGGTGGGCGACTATCCGAACGCATTGGCCGAAGGTGGGGTCAACTTCTGGGATGCTTTCCAGGTGATTCCGGTCGGCGGCTCGTTCTGGCACGACGGCGTGCGCCTGGAAGTGTTCCCGACGCGCCATCACTGGCCCGAGACCGCCTATGGCCTGCGCCTGCATGGCAGCGTGGTGTGGACCGGCGACACCCGCCCGATCCCGGAGATGCTGGCGCGCTTCGCCGACGCGGGCGAGTTGATCGCCCACGACTGCGCGCTGCACGGCAACCCCTCGCACAGCGGCATCGACGACCTCGAGCGCGAGTACCCGCCGGCGCTGCTCGAGCGCTGCCTGCTGTACCACTACGGCAACCGCGAGGAAGGCCAGATCCTCGCCGCCCGCGGCTACCGTGTCGCCCATCCGGGCCAGGTCGTCGCGCTGGAAGATCCGACGGCGATGCAGGCGGAACTGTCATGAGTGCCGTTCCAGCTCCAACGACCTCGACCGCCACGCCGCTGCCGCTGGACCTGCGCGGCCGGCCCCTGCGCGACTTGCGCCTGTCGGTGATCGAGGCCTGCAATTTCCGTTGCCCGTATTGCATGCCAGCCGATCGCGTGCCGGACGATTACGGTTTCGACTCGGCGTCGCGGCTGTCGTTCGACGAAATCGAGACGCTGGTGCGCGGCTTCGTCGCGCTCGGCGTCAACAAGCTGCGCCTGACCGGTGGCGAGCCCTTGCTGCGCAAGCGGCTGCCGCAGCTGGTGCAGCGGCTGGCCGCGATCGGCGGCCTGGATGACATCGCGTTGACGACCAACGGTTCGCTGCTGGCGGCGCAGGCGCGCGCGCTGCGCGATGCCGGGCTTGGCCGCATCACGGTCAGCCTCGATGCCCTCGATCCGCAATGCTTCAAGCGGATGAGCGGCGGCCGTGGCGACATCGCCGATGTCCTGGCCGGCATCGAGGCTGCGCGGGTGGCGGGGTTCGCTTCGATCAAGCTCAACTGCGTGGTCGAGCGCGGCATCAACGACGACCAGGTGCTGCCGCTGCTCGAGCACTTCCGCGGCAGCGGCCATGTGCTGCGCTTCATCGAATACATGGACGTGGGCACCTGCAACGGCTGGGTGCGCGACCGCGTCGTGCCTTCGGCGGAACTGCGCGACCGCATCGCCGCGCGCTGGCCGCTGCGTGCACTGGAGGCCAATTACCGTGGCGAAGTCGCCTCGCGCTATGCCTTCGCCGATGGCCAGGGCGAAGTCGGCTTCGTCAGCTCGGTCAGCGAACCGTTCTGCGGCGACTGCCATCGCGCCCGCGTGTCCGCCGACGGCAAGCTCTATACCTGCCTGTTCGCGTCCGAGGGCCACGACCTGCGGCCGGCACTGGCGCAGGGCGAATCAGCGCTGCGCGAGCGCGCGGCCAGCCTGTGGGCGCACCGCGGCGACCGTTACAGCGAACTGCGCGGTGCGGCTGGCGCATCGCGCCGGCATGTCGAGATGTTTCTGATTGGCGGTTGAATGAAAGCGAAGAGACAGCCCGTGCCAAAGCAGCCCGCGCCAAAGCAGGCCGTGCCAAGGCAGCTCACCCATATCGACCCTGACGGTCGTCCGGCCATGGTCGACGTGTCGGCCAAGGCGGCGACTGCGCGCGAGGCGCGTGCCGAATGCAAGGTGCGCTTTCCAGCCGCGGTGGCCGCGCAGTTGCGCGCTTCCGGGTTGAAGAGCGCCAAGGGCGGCATCGTCGATACCGCGATCATCGCCGGCACCATGGCGGTCAAGCGCACGCACGAGTTGATCCCGTTCTGCCACCCGCTGCCGATCGACGGCTGCCGGATAGGCATCGACTGGGATGGCGCGACCACGCTGCGCATCGAATGCAGCGTGCGCACGACGCACCGCACCGGCGTGGAGATGGAAGCGCTGACCGGCGCAACCGTGGCGGCGCTGACGGTCTACGACATGTGCAAGGCGCTGTCGCACGCGATCGTGCTGGGCCCGGCGCGCGTGCTGGGCAAGCGCGGCGGCCGCCACGACTTTGGAGCGACCTGATGGCCGCGGCCACCGTGCTGTATTTCGCCAGCCTGCGTGACGCCGCCGGCGTCGCCAGCGAAGGGGTCGAGGCCGCAGGCGACCTGCGGGGCCTCTACGACACATTGCGTGCGCGCCACGGCTTCGTCCTGCCGCACGAGCGCCTGCGCGTGGCGGTCGACGGCGAGTTCGCGCGCTGGGAGCAGCCGGTTCGCGCCGGCAGCGAGATCGCCTTCATCCCCCCGGTCAGCGGCGGCTGAGCGCAACTGCAGCAACGACATGACGACGCATTTCAATCTTTCCGAAACCCCGTTCGACACCGCCAGCCTGCGCGCGCAACTGCTCGACGATCGCGTCGGCGGTTACGCCAGCTTCGAGGGCTGGGTCCGCGACCACAACGACGGTCGTGCCGTGAATGGCCTGCGCTACGAGGCCTATGCCGCGTTGGCGGAAGCCGAAGGCGAGCGCGTGCTGGCCGAGGCGCTGGCGAAGTTCGACATCCTCGATGCGCGCTGCGTGCACCGCGTCGGCGACCTGGCGATCGGCGAACTGGCGGTATGGGTCGGCGTGAGCGCCGCCCATCGCGACGCCGCGTTCGCCGCCTGCCGTTTCGTCATCGACGAGGTCAAGGCACGCGTGCCGATCTGGAAGCATGAGCGCTATGCCGACGGCGACGCCGGCTGGCTGCACCCGCAGCAGACCTGACCGCCCCGCAAGGGGCACGGAGTCGTCGCGATGATCCGACCGTTCCTGCTTTGCCTGTCACTGGCGCTGGTGGTGCCGACCGCGGATTCGACCGGGCTGCTGGTCGGCAACAAGTCGGCCGACACCGTCTGGCGTCTGTCGACCCGCGATGGGCGCAAGCTCGGCGAGTTCGCGACCGGTCAGGGGCCGCACGAGATCGTGGTCAGCAGCGACGGCCGGACGGCACTGGTCAGCAACTACGGGTCGCAGTCGCCGGGCAACAGCCTGAGCGTGCTCGATCTCGCCAGCGACGCCCCGGTGCGCACTGTCGGGCTGGATGAGAACACACGCCCCCACGGCATGCGCCTGCTGCCGGGCAACCGGCGCGCGGTCGTCACCACCGAAGGGTCGCGCAAGCTGCTGGTGGTCGACATCGGCCAGGGCAAGGTGGAATCGGCGATCGACCTGGGCGAGGGCAGGGGCCACATGGTGGCCTTGTCCGCCGACGGCGCAACCGCCTACGTCACCAAGATCGATGCCGGCACGGTCAGTCGTGTCGACCTGAAGGCGGGCCGCAAGACGCATGAGGTCGCCGCGGGTGCAGGTGCCGAAGGCGTGGCCGTGCACCCGCGCAGCGGCGAGGTCTGGGTCAGCAACCGCGAAGCCGGCACGGTCACCGTGCACGATCCGGCGACGCTGGCGACCATCCATACGGTGCCCAGTCCGGGCTTCCCGATCCGTGTGGTGTTCAGCGCCGACGCGCGCGCGGCGCTGGCTACCAACGCACGCGCGGCGACGCTGTCGGTGATCGATACGACCAGCAAGCGCGTGATCCACACCGTCGACCTGTCGCGAAAGGGAGCGCAGTACAGCGAGACGATGCTGGGTCGGGCCGCATTGCCGATCGGCGTGATCGCCGATCCGTCGGGCAAGCGCGTATACGTGGCAATAAGCGGCGGCGACGGGATTGCGGTGGTCGACACCGCCAGCTGGAAGGTCGTCGACCAGTGGAAGACGGGCCGCGAACCCGATGCGCTGGGGGTCGTGCCTTGAGTTCGTGCTCGGGGTCGTGCCCGGGGTCGTGCCCGGGGATGCAAAAGGCGATGGCCCCGCCGGCTGACCTCGGCACCCGCATCAGTCAATACCGTTGCTGCCTTCCGGCCCTGGCGGAGTTTTCGACCTAGCGTCGCGAGGGGCCGACGGGGCCACCATAGAGACTTTCAGTAACGCACAGACTGGGTAACACGAAGACTTTCATCAAAAGCCCCGCGCTGGCGGCGGGGCTTTTCCCACACTTGCTGCAAAGCTGGCGGAGAGAGGGGGATTCGAACCCCCGAAGCGCGGTTTAGACGCTTACACACTTTCCAGGCGTGCTCCTTCAACCACTCGGACACCTCTCCGCACCTGGCACTTCGCACCCCTGAACGTGGCATCCAGCCATATCAAGCCGCTCATGGGGTCGCAGATTCTAGCCGCCACGGGGCCCCGGGACAAGCGCGACGACCCGGCGTGACGGCAGTCGCGGTGCGCGCGACCGGGCATGGCAGAATGTGGGCATGTCCTACCTCGTCCTCGCCCGCAAGTGGCGTCCGAAGCGCTTCGCCGAACTGGTGGGGCAGGAGCACGTGGTCCGTGCGCTGACCAATGCGCTCGATTCCGGCCGCGTCCACCACGCCTTCCTGTTCACCGGCACGCGCGGTGTCGGCAAGACGACCATCGCCCGAATCTTCGCCAAATCGCTGAACTGCGAACGCGGGACCTCGGCCGAGCCCTGCGGCGAGTGCGGTGCGTGCCGCGACATCGATTCGGGGCGATTCATCGACCTGCTCGAGATCGACGCCGCCAGCAACACCGGTGTCGATGACGTCCGCGAGGTCATCGACAACGCCCAGTACATGCCCAGCCGCGGTCGGGTGAAGGTCTACCTGATCGACGAAGTGCACATGCTGTCCAAGTCGGCCTTCAACGCGCTGCTCAAGACGCTGGAAGAGCCGCCGGGGCACGTGAAGTTCCTGCTCGCCACGACCGATCCGCAGAAACTGCCGGTGACGGTGCTGTCGCGCTGCCTGCAGTTCAACCTCAAGCGCCTGGACGAGCAGCAGATCAACGGGCAGATGACCCGGATCCTCGAGGCCGAGGGCATCGCCGCCGAGGCCGGCGCGATCCGCCAGCTCGCCAAGGCCGCCGACGGCAGCCTGCGCGACGGCCTGTCGCTGCTCGACCAGGCCATTGCCTACACCGGCGCCAGCGCCGGCGGCAGCGCCCTGGGCGATGCGGGTGTGGCGACCATGCTGGGCACGGTCGACCGGACCCGCGTTGGCGCACTGCTGACGTCCCTGGCCGATGGCGATGGCGAGCGTTTGCTGGCCGAGGTCGCTGTCCTGGCCGAGTTCTCGCCGGACTGGGGCAGCGTGCTGGAGGCTTTCAGCGACGCCCTGCACCGGATCCAGGTGCGCCAGCTGGTGCCCGAGGCGGTGGTTGAGGCCGATGGCGTCGATATCGATGCCCTGGCCGCGCAATTGCGACCGGAAGTGGTGCAGCTCTGGTACCAGATGGCGCTGAACGGTCGTCGCGACCTGGCGCTGGCACCGAGCCCGCGCGCCGGTTTCGAGATGAGCGTGCTGCGCATGCTGGCGTTCCGTCCGGGTGACGGCGATGGCGCCCGCGCGCCCTCGTCGGAACCGGCCCAGGCCGCACGCAGCGCAACGCCCCGCGGCGCCGCGACCGCGGCCCCGGCCGACGCAGCGCCGCGCGAGCGGACGCCGCCGCCGAACCCGTTCGCCGCAGAGCCGCCGAGGCCACAGCCGCCGGCCGCTGCAGCGCCGACGCGGCCCGCACCCGCGCCTGCACCTGCACCTGCACCCGTAGAGGCAGTTGCTGCGCCCACTCCTATAGCGGCTCCCCGTCCGGCACCTGTCGTCGAGCCTGCGCCGACACGCGCTCCGCCGCCGGCCGAGGCCACCTTCGTCCACGGCGCCGGCATCGCCGATGCCGATGCCTGGCACGCGATGGTCGCCGCCACCAGCCTGCGCGGACCGGCCCGTCAGCTCGCCGAGCACGCGGGTTTCGTTTCCTACTCCGAAGGCGTGTTGAGCCTGTCGCTGGCGCCCGTCGACGACCATCTGCGCAGCAATGCGCTGGTCGAGCTGATGGCCGAAGCGCTGGCACCGTCGCTCGGCGCCGCACCGCAGGTGCGTTTCGTCGAGGCGCGCTCGGCCGAGTCGCTGCACCAGCGCAACGAGCGCAGCCGCGACGAGCGCCAGGCGGCCGCCGAAGCGACCTTCATGAGCGATCCGGACGTGCAGCGGCTGATCTCCCAGCACGGCGCCAAAGTCGTGCCGGATTCGATCCGGCCCTACGACGAGAAGTAATCCCCCCGCCAGCGCCGAGTGCGCATGGCCGTCGCCCCTGACGCAGGGGCTCCATTGCCAATAGACGAGTAACAAGACATGCGTGGAAATATTGCCCAACTGATGCAGCAGGCGCAGCGGATGCAGGAAAACGTGCAGCGCGCGCAGGAAGAGCTGGCCAAGCTCGAGGTCACCGGCAACGCCGGCGGCGGCATGGTCAGTGTCACCATCACCGGCCGCATGGAGTGCCGCAAGGTCCGCATCGATCCGAGCGTGCTCAGCGACCAGGAAATGGTCGAGGACCTGATCGCCGCGGCATTCAACGACGCGGTCAACAAGGTCAACGCCGAGTCGCAGTCGAAGATGTCGGCCGCCACCGCCGGCATGCCGATTCCGCCCGGCATGAAGATGCCGTTCTGATTCTGCACGTCTGATTCCGCACATCTGATTCGGCACGCTCCCTTTCGCCCGAAGGGGAACGTCGGCCCGGCGCAGCACCGCACCGCTGCATCACATCACCTCCCTCCGCGAGCGCAGGGGGAGGGGCGAGGCGCATGAGCTCACTTCTCGAACAACTCATCGAAGCGTTCCGCGTGTTGCCCGGCGTCGGCCAGAAGTCGGCGCAGCGCATGGCCTACCACGTGCTCGAACGCGAGCGCGCCGGTGGCCAGCGCCTGGCCGATGCCCTGTCGGCTGCTGTCGAGAACATTGGCCATTGCGCGCGCTGCCGCGATTTCACCGAAGGCGAGGTCTGCGCGACCTGCGCCAGTGCCTCGCGCGATGCGCACCAGCTGTGTGCGGTCGAATCTCCCGCCGATCGCCTCGCAATCGAACAGGCCACAGGTTATCGCGGCCTGTACTTCGTACTGCAGGGACGGTTGTCGCCGCTGGACGGCATCGGACCGCGCGAGCTGGGCCTGGACTCGCTGGCCGCGCGCCTGGCCGAAGGCGAAGTGCAGGAACTGATCATCGCCACCAACCCGACAGTCGAAGGCGAGGCGACCGCGCACTACCTCGCGCAGCTGGCCCGCCAGCACAAGGTGCGGCCGAGCCGGCTCGCGCACGGCGTGCCGCTGGGCGGCGAGCTGGAGTACGTCGACCGCGGCACGTTGTCGCATGCCTTCGGCAGCCGCAGCGAGATGACGGACCGGGACTGATGCCAGCGGGCACTGCCTGGGCGTAAAGTCGCGGTCACCCCGCCTGCATCCAGACCGCCATGTCCGAAACCATCTTCCACAAGATCATCAAGCGCGAAATTCCGGCCGATGTCGTCTTCGAGGACGAGCACCTGATCGCGTTCCGTGACATCGCGCCGCAGGCGCCGGTGCACGTGCTGTTCGTGCCCAAGACCGATGTCGCCACGCTCAACGACCTGCAGCCCGACCAGGCCGCAATCGTCGGCCGCCTGGCGGTGGCGGCGGCCGACTACGCCAAGCGCGAGGGCTTCGCCGAGGACGGCTACCGGATCGTGATGAACTGCAACGGTCACGGCGGGCAGACGGTGTTCCAGATCCATCTGCACCTGCTGGCGGGAGCGCCGCTGGGCCGGTTCGGAACCTCGCGCTGAGCCGGCTCCGGCAGGGCCGCTACTGAAGGACGTTCCGGCTTACCACCAACCCCACCACGGCCACGGTGCCGCCGGATAGCCGACGACGTCGACCGTTTCGCGCACGGGCCACAGGTAGACCACGTCGGCCTCGACCTGCGGGAAGCGGTAGTCGTATTCGCCGATGCGGCGATTCTGGTAGCCGCTGACGCGGCCGATGAAGGTGACTTCGCGATTCTTCTCGAAGACCGCCGGGTCATAGAAGCCGGTACGGCAGGCGATGAAGCGGCCGCCGGTGTCGTCGCTGCCCCAGTACGGACGGGCGTTGTCGCCCAGGTACGTCGAGATCATTTCGAAGCAGGTGCGGTTGGGCTGCGGTTCGACGCTGACGACGCGGCCGCCCCAGCGCACCGTGGCACCGGTGATGTCGTTGACCGACGCATCGCGCGGCGTGATCGGATTGAACTCGCCCTGCAGCGGCTGCGGTGCCGTGACGCAGGCAGCCAGCATCATCGTGGCGAAGGCGAGTAGGGCGAGACGAACGTTCATCGGCGTTCTCCTGGTATCCGTGAGCTTGGCGATCCGTTGCGGGCGGACGGGCGATGCGCGCGCAGCGCCTGGGTCAAGGCGCGGGTCGAACGTCCCCCCGGTTCGCCCTCAGCGTACCGCCAATCGCTGAAACGTTGGCTGAGTTCCTGCAACTGCGCGGCCAGTTCGGGGCGTGCCGCAGCGACGCGCTGCACCCAGCGCCCGGCCGGCTCGTCCGGGTAACGTTCCAGCCCCAGATGGCGATAGCGGCGCGCCAATGCATGCCAGGCGCGCAGCACCGGGTCGGGCTCGCGCTCGTTGCGGCGGCTGAACCAGAACATCCACAACAGGCCCAGCGCGATCGCCAGCATCAGCAGCAGCACCAGGGTGCGGTCGTCGATGCGGTCGATGCCGAGCGGCCGCAGCAGTCGCTGCTGGCGCTGGGCGTCGAAGCCGAGCACGAAGTCGTTCCAGCCACTGCGCATCCAGTCACCGAAGTCGAGCAACGATCGACCGCCGGCCAGGTCGGCGCCGGGCAACCGATCCTGGAGCGTGTCGTAGATGCGCTCGGGCGCCACCGCCGCAGTCGGATCCACGCGCACCCAGCCGCGCCCGCGCAACCAGACCTCGGCCCAGGCGTGGGCGTCGGAACGACGGACGAGCCAGTAGCCACCGACCTTGTTGCGGTAGCCACCGGTGTAGCCGGTGACCACGCGCGCCGGAATTCCGGCCGCGCGCATCAGCACGACGAACGATGAACTGAAGTGTTCGCAGAATCCCGCACGCTGGTCGAACAGGAATTCGTCGACGCTGTTGCGGCCGAGCAGCGGCGTATCCAAGGTGTAGGCGAAGTCGCGGCGGATCCAGGCCAGGGCACGGTCGACGATCTCGCCGTCAGCGAGCGGGCCGGCCTCCTGGCGCCATTGCCGTGCCAGGCCCACGGTGCGCGGGTTGTAGCCGGCCGGCAGCTGCAGCGCGTACTGGCGAAGCTGGCCGGGCAGGGCGGCCTGATAGCGCACGGGTACCGCCGATTGCATCCGCCAGCGGCTGATGCCGGTCAACGGGGTGTGCGATTTCAGGCTCTGGTCCGGGTCGAGTTCGCTGCCCTCGGGCGCTGCGACCGGCAGGTCCAGCGCGACGAGCTGGCGACGATCGGTGGGTTCCAGCTCGATCTCGTAGTCCCAGCGCTGCGGGCTCCGTTCGATCGCCGTCTCCGACCAGCCGGCGGTCCAGCGCGGTTGCGTCCAGGTGCGCCCGTCGAAATCCCACATCACCGGCCCGCGCCAGTACATCTGCTGCGGTCGCGGCATGTCGCTGAAGAACCTGGCGCGAAGTGCGGGGCGGTCATCGTCGAGCAGTTCGATCCAGTCGCCCGGGCTCATGCGGTCAGACAGGCCGGGCCGACCCATTGCGCGTTCGGGAACGCCCCACAACGGCGAGGACAATCGCGGGAACAACCAGAATGCCGCCAGGGCGACCGGCAGGCCGAGTGCGAGCAGCCGGCCGGTGCCGGCCATGCGCTGCCATGGCGATGCGTCGCGGCGGACATCGCCGGATTCAATATCGGCCAGCAGCATCAGTGCCGCCAGCGCCAGCAGTGTCGCGGTCAGGCCCAGCGCGAGCGACAGCGGGCCCTGATCGAGCAGGAACGTGGCGAACGGCGCGAACAATGCAAATCCGAGCAGGCTGCGCGCGTCGCGCAAACTGAAGGTCTCGGACGGCTTGATCGCCAGCATTGCCGCCAGCAATGCGCAACCGGTATCGCGACCGATCGAGAAGCCACTCATGCCCAGCACGACCGCGATCAGTACCAGCGACAGGAGCAGGCGCAACAGGCCATGCACGGGCTGGCGCCAGGACAGCGCGGCCACTGCGAGCGCACTGGCTCCGATCGTCACCGCGATCTGCGCGGGCAGTTGCAGCAGCAGCGGCAACAGGCAGGCGCCGGCGCTCAGCAGCACCCAGCGACGACTGCGCGGATCCAGTGCCGGCAGCGTCGGGTCAGCCATGGGGCATCAGTGCCAACGCGCGCAGGCAGGCATGGCGGTGCTGGGTGCCGCGGTCGGGTCCGAGCGCGGCATGGCCGGGAAGGCGCAACTGATAGCGCCGGCCTTCGCGTTCGGCGTCGTCGATCCAGCGTGCCAGGCGGGCTATGCGCGCTTCGTAGCCGATGCCCGCGGTCTCGCGCCAGTCGAGCACGATCTCGGCGCCTATGGGTTGCTCGAACTCGCGCACCAGCAAGGTGTCGCGTCGTGCCGAGGGTTTCCAGGCGATGGTCCTGCGTGCGTCGCCGCTACGGTAAGCGCGCAGATGGTGGACGTCGTCGCCGCTCGGGTTCACGCGCGCCTGCACGCGGTCGCCATGGCCGGCAGGCAGCGGCGGGCCGTCGGCCTCGGGTGCGGGATACACCAGCAGGGGCGACTCCGGCCACACGTACGCCCAAGCCCGCGCCAGGCCGAGCGGACGTGTGGTCGACAGGCGCAGCTTGGGCAGGTCGAACCAGCCGCGCTGCTGCGTCGGCAGCAGCAGTTGCCCCTCGCCTGTGCCGCGTTCCAGGTTGAGGATGCCCGGCGAGGCCGAAAAGCTGCCGTCGTCATCCAGGCGCAATCCGCGCCTGGCGCGACCCGGCGCGGCACGCGCGTGCAGTCGCACGGACAGTGGCGCACCGGCGGCTACGGGCTCGGCATCGACGGTGACAAGTTCAAGCCCCGACAACTGCATCTGCGCCGCGACCAGGCTGGCCAGTCCGGCACCGGCCAGCATCAGGCCGAGCAGCAGCGCCGGGTTGTTGTTGTAGTTCAGCGCACCCAGCAGCATGGTGAAAAGCAGTAGGGCGTAGAACATTCCGAATCGGGTCGGCAGCACGTAGATTCGGCGGCGATGCAGGCGGGCCGGCAAGGATTCTGGATCGCGCGGACGCGTCCAGATCATGGCCCACGCATGCAGTCGCGAGCGCAGTCGCGCCGGCGCATGAGGATCCGGCGCATGAAGATCCGGCTGCAGCATCGCTCAGTCCACCGGTACCGCGTGCAGGATGGCTTTTGCCAGTGACGCATCCTTGCCGGCGTCGACTTCGGCGACCAGGCGGTGCGCGGCCACGGCGGGGAACAACGCCTGCACGTCCTCAGGCAGCACGTGTGCGCGTCCAAGCAGCAGCGCGTAGGCGCGTGCCGCGCGCAGCAATGCCAGGCCGGCGCGCGGCGACAGGCCGACGCGCACGCCCGGGTGGCGGCGACTGCGCGCCATCAGCGCCTGCACGTAGGCGACCAGTGCTTCGCTCGCATGCACCTGCTGTACGGCGCGGCGCGCAGCCAGCACGTCCTCGCTGCCCAGCAACGGCAGGACGCGTGCGATCAGGTCGCGTCGGTCGTCGCCCGCCAGCAGAAGGCGTTCGGCGTCCGCATCCGGATACCCCAGGCTCAGGCGGAGCAGGAACCGGTCGAGCTGCGAGTCCGGCAATGGATACGTGCCGGAGAGGTCGACCGGATTCTGCGTGGCGATGACGAAGAACGGTTCTGGCAGCGCATGGGTGGTGCCGTCGATGGTCACCTGGTATTCGGCCATCGCTTCCAGCAATGCGCTCTGCGTGCGCGGTGGCGCGCGGTTGATCTCGTCCGCCAGCAACACCTGCGCGAACACCGGGCCGGGATGGAACTGGAACTGGCGCGCCTGTGGATCGAACACCGACACGCCGACGACATCGGCCGGCAACAGGTCGGAGGTGAACTGCACGCGCTGGAAATCCAGGCCGAGTGTCGCCGCCAGGGCGTGGGCAAGCGTCGTCTTGCCCAGCCCGGGCAGATCCTCGATCAGCAGGTGGCCGCCGGCCAGCAGCGCCACGAACGCCAGGCGAACCTCGTGCGGTTTGCCCAATACCAGCGAATTGACCTGCGCCTGGGCGCGTTCAAGGGCGCCTCGCAGGCCATCGGTTAGCATGGTCGCCGTCGAAAGGGATACCGCCATCGCGCGTGTGCTCCTTGTTGGATGTTGCAGCTGGCGCCGTCCGCCGGCGCTTCGCCCGTCACGCCGCCTTTGCGCAGGCCGGTCGCGACGAATTCACCCAGAGTGTAGCGAGGTCACGAACGGATGCGGGATGCAGTGCAGGAACGTCGCATGTTCTGGGTGCTGTGGGTCGCAGTGCTGGCGATCAAGCTGGTCGTGGCCGCGCGTCTGCCCTTGTTCGTCGACGAGGCGTTCTACTGGCAGGAAGGGCAGCACCTGGCCGCGGCCTACTCGGACCTGCCCGGCCTGACGGCGTGGCTGACCCGCCTGGGAACCCTGGTCGGCGGCGACCATGCCTTTGCCGTGCGCCTGCCATTTCTGTTGATCGCCGCGCTGGTGCCGTGCCTGATGGTGCATATCGCCGCGCGCGAGTTCGGTGCGCGCGCCGGCTGGCTGGCCGGTTGCTTCACCCTGCTGTTGCCGCTGGCGGGCAGCCTGGGCGTGATGGCGTTGCCGGATGCGGCGATGGCGCTGGCGACCCTGCTGTGTGTCGACGCCGGGGCGCGCCTGCTGCGTCAGGTGACGCCCGAGACCGCGCTTGAACTCGCCGTCGGCCTGGCGCTGGGCGCACTGTGCCATTACCGCTTCATTGCCGTGATTGGTGTTGGCTTCATCGCCCTGGCCATGCTGGCCGAAGGCCGGCGAGCGCTGCGTGACGTGCGCGTGCTGGTGGCCATTGCGTTCGGGGCGTCGGCCTGGGCGCCCCTGGTGGCCTGGAACCTCGACAATGCCGATGCCGGGCTGCGCTTCCAGTTGGTCGATCGCCATCCCTGGGCGTTCCATGCCGATGCGGTCTGGTTCATCGCGATCCAGGCCCTGCTGGTGACACCACTGCTGTTTGCCGCACTGGCCGTCGCCGCGCGCCGCGGGCTGGCGGGCATCGACGCCCCGCATCGCTATTTCGCCCTGCTCGGCGCCGGCGTCGTGGTGGGATTTTTCGCGCTCGGATTCTTTGCCGATACCGAGCGGGTCAGCTTCCACTGGCCGTTGCCAGGCTACCTCGCGCTGCTGCCGCTGCTACCGGCGGTGCTGTGGCGCTGGCCACGTGGCTGGCGGCTGGCCACGGCCTGGCTCGCCGGCCTGGGCCTGGTGGCAAACCTGGGTTATTACCTGGCGGTGTCGCAGCCCGGCGTGCGCGAACGCAATGCGGCGGAGAAGTGGTATCCGAGCAACTTCTCCGGGTGGGAGCCGCTGGCGCGGGCCGTGCGTGCGCGCCTGGCGGCGATGCCGGCCGGCACGCGCCTGGTGGCGGACAACTTCAAGATCGGTGCCGAACTGGGTTTTGCCTTGGGCGACCCGCGCATCGCCGTGCTCGACCATCCGATCAATCACAAGCATGGCCGCGCGCCGCAGCTGCGCCTGTGGGGGCTGCAGAGTGCCGGGCGTGCCGAATGGGGCGACGAGCCGGTGCTGGTCGTGGTGGGTGCCACCGAGATCAAGTACCGCGACCTGCTCGCCCGCTACCACGACCTGTGCGCAATGGTCGGACCACTGCCGCCGGCGGAAGTGCTGAACATCGACCATGGTCGCCAGCGCTTCCTCCTGTTCGCCATGGACGGCAAACCGGTGCACGGCGACTGCACGACACCGGCGATGGCCTGGGTCGATACGCCGGTGGCGGACGCTCGTGTCGGCAGGCGCTTCAAGGTCAACGGCTGGGCCTTCAAGGACGGCGTTGGCCTGGCCGGCATCGACGTCATGCTCGACGGCCAGGTGGTCGCGCAGGCGCGCTACGGCCGTGCCTTCCCGGGGCTCACCGACGCGTGGCCGCAGTCGAGCGATCCGCAGCATCCGAACGTGGGCTTCGACGCTGAAGTGTCGCTGCCGCCCGAGTCGTTCCGGCCGGGGCGGCACTGGCTGGGCCTGCGCCTGCGCGGACGCGACGGCAGTGAGGAAACCTGGGCGGAACGTCCGATCCAGCTTGAGTGAGGGGCTGGGCGTGGCGTCACTTCCGCCGCCACGCCACGCCGGTAGACTGTGCGCCTGAATTCGGGGAAGACGTAATGGATGCAGCCGAACGGGCGCCACGGATCGCCGTGCTTGTGCCATGCCACAACGAAGCGGCGGCGATCGCCAAGGTGATCGCGGATTTCCGGGCCAGCTTGCCCGGGGCCGAGCTTCATGTATTCGACAACAACTCCTCGGACGGCACCGCACAGGTCGCGCTGGCCGCAGGGGCCAGGGTCCGGCACGTCCAGCTGCAGGGCAAGGGCAATGTCGTGCGCCGGATGTTTGCCGAAGTCGAGGCGGACATCTACGTGCTGGTCGATGGTGACGACACCTACGATGCCGCGGCCGCGCCAATGCTGGTCGATCGCCTGTGCCGCGACGACCTGGACATGGTCGTGGGTTCGCGCGCCCACCAGGACCGCGCCGCGTACCGCTCCGGCCACCGCACCGGCAACGTCCTGCTGACGCGTTGCGTGGGGCTGCTGTTCGGCCGCAGTTTCGACGAC
The DNA here is from genome assembly GCF_022637455.1 of Lysobacter sp. S4-A87. Classification (NCBI taxonomy): domain Bacteria; kingdom Pseudomonadati; phylum Pseudomonadota; class Gammaproteobacteria; order Lysobacterales; family Lysobacteraceae; genus Lysobacter; species Lysobacter sp. S4-A87. Next base: position 1,166,577 of record NZ_CP093341.1, on the reverse strand, counting down.
ATGCTGTCCGGATACCGGGTGTTTTCGCGCCGCTACGTGAAGTCGTTCCCCGCACATTCCAGCGGCTTCGAGATCGAGACCGAACTGGCGGTGCACGCGCTGCAGCTGCGGATGCCGGTGGCCGAGGTCGCCACGGCCTATGGCGTCAGGCCGGAGGGTTCGGCCAGCAAGTTGCGCACCTATCGCGACGGCGCGCGGATCCTGTTCACCATCGCCAGGCTCTTCAAGAACGAGCGGCCGCTGGCGTTCTTTTCCATCGTCACGGGGCTGTGCGTGCTGGCCTCGTTCGTGCTGGCCTGGCCGCTGCTGCTGACTTACCTGCAGACCGGGCTGGTGCCGCGGTTTCCCACCGCGATCCTGTGCGTGGCGCTGGTGTTGCTGGGCGCGGTGCTGTTCGCCTGCGGCCTGATCCTGGACACGGTCACGCGGGGACGTGTCGAGCTCAAGCACCTGATGTACCTGTCGGTGTCCGGCAATGGCTCCGGCACTGGTGCACACCGGCCTGACGCGATGACGGCGACCCAAGGGCAGGAAGCGAGGACGCCTTGAACGCTCCGCATCGGAGCTGGAAGTCGGCCACGGCATGGCTGGACCGGCGCTTTGGATTTCACGGCGCCGCCCATGCGGCGCGGGCGGCCGTTGCGGTCGCGCTGCTGTTCGGGCTGATGTCGGTCTGGCGAGGCCAGGACAGCAACTGGGACCTGCGCAACTACCACCTCTACAACGCCTACGCCTGGCTGACCGACCGGCTCGCCACGGATCTGGCTCCGGCGCAGTTGCAGAGCTACTTCGTGCCCTGGCTCGACCTGCCGTATTTCCTCGCGGCACAGCACTGGCCGCGATTGACAGCGATGGTGCTGGGCACGTGGCACGGGCTCGCCTTTGCCCTGGCTGCCGGCATCGGCTGGCTGGCACTGGCCGGGCGACCGGGCCGACACCGCCTGGTCCCGATGCTGGCGCTGGCCGGCTGCTTCAGTGCGGTGTTCCTCTCCGAGCTGGGCACCACGATGGGCGACAACACGAGTGCGATATTCGTGCTGGCTGCGCTGCTGCTGGTGTTGCAGGCGGCCTCCGTCGACGGCGTGCCGGCCGGACGGATGTCGTGGCGATGGTGGCTCGCCGGCGTGGTGCTGGGCCTGGGAGTCTCGTTCAAGCTGACCAACGCGATCTATGCGCTGGCGCTGGGCGTGGCGGTACTTTCCGGCCCTTGGTCGTGGACGCGACGGATCAAGTGCGCCGCCTCGCTGACGGTGGCGACCACCGCGACGATCGCCGTGGTTGCCGGACCGTGGTTGTGGGGCATGTGGCGCCAGTTCGGAAATCCGCTGTTCCCGCAGTTCAATGGCTGGTTCCAGGCGCCGCTGGCGATACCGGTGTCGGTGGCTGACCAGCGCTGGTTGCCGTCCGGGGTGGTCGAAGCGGCGCTGCGTCCGCTCAAGTTCACGATCAATCCGTTCCTGATCAGCGAAATACCCTTGCTCCAGATCATCTGGGCAGTGCTTTACCTGCTGGCGATTGCCGCCGTGGCGAGCTGGTTGTGGCGTCGAAGCGCCGGCGTAGTTCGACAGGACGTTGCCGTCACGACAGCGGCGAGGTTGCTGCTGGTGTTCTTTGCGGTGGCGTTCGTCGCTTGGTTGGCAGTCTTCAGCATCCACCGCTATCTGGCGGTGCTCGAAGTGCTTGCGCCGCTGGTGCTGTGGTTGCTGGCCGAGCGCGTATTCGCGCCGGCGCTGGCGGCCCGCGTGGCGACGTGCGCCATCGTGGCGACGATCGCGGTGACGCTGGCCGGTACCTGGCTGACCGGATGGGGAAACTGGGGGCACGCAGGCTGGACCGACAGGCCGTTCCGGGTCGATGCGCCGGCCATGGCCCAACCGGCGCAGTCAACGGTGCTGCTGGTGGGGACCGAGCCGCAGGCGTGGCGCATTCCGTTCCTGCCGGCTGCGGCGGCGTATGCGTCGGTGGGGTCGAATCTGCCGGAGTCGGAGCACTATGCGGACACCATTCGCGCACGCATCGCCGCGCGCCCGGGCGGGGTCTATGCGATGTTGCCGGCCGATGTCGACAATCGCATGGTCAAGCGCCTGGCGCGAATGGCGCAGATCAACGCCTGGGCCGGCCGCCTGCACCTGGATCGCGGAGATTGCGGCCTGCTGCGCAAGATCGCGCGCAATCGCCGGGCCGATGTGCAGGTCGGCGATGGACGCTGCCGGCTGGCGCCACGAGCGGAAGAATCAGGTCGCGACGTTGCGGTGGAGAACCGCGCGCTGGCCGATGCGGCGGTCCAGACGCTGGCGCGCTACGGGCTGCGGATGTCTCCCGACGGTTGCCGTGTCCATGCCGCGTCGATCGGCACGGAGGCATTGCCTTTCCAGTGGTGCCCGGTCGAGCGACCGGCTCCCTGACTCAGGGCAGTTCGAATCCCGCCTGGCGCAACAGTCGCGCCGTCGCGATCAATGGCAGGCCGATCAGCGCAGTCGGGTCGCGGCTGTCGATGGCCTCGAACAGGCTGATGCCCAGGCCTTCCGACTTGAAGCTGCCGGCGCAGTCGAAAGGCTGCTCGGCATCGACATAACGCTCGATCTGGGCGAGATCGAGGGCGCGGAACTCCACGACGGTCCGGTCGAGGGCCAGCAGCGGCGCCCGTCCGGCCAGCATGACGCACACCCCGGTATGGAACTGGACGCTGTGCCCGGACATGCCGGCCAGCTGGTCGATGGCGGCCTGGCGACCGCCGGGCTTGCCCAGGGGGCGGCCATCGAACTCGGCGACCTGGTCGGAGCCGATGACCCAGGCACCGGGGTGTAGCGCGGCCACGGCGGTGGCCTTGGCCTGGGCCAGGCGGCGGGCGAGGGCGGCCGGCGACTCACCGGGCAGCGGGGTCTCGTCGCTGTCGGGTCGGGCGGTTTCGAACGGCAGGCGCAGGCGCGAAAGCAGTTCCCGGCGGTAAACCGAGGTCGATGCCAGGATCAGGTGGGGTGGCACGGCGGGCAGCCCACTCAGGCCAGGGGCGACCGGGCGCGCTCGATCAGGGATAATTGCTGGTCGATCCGGTCGCGAGCTGCGTCAATCGAGCTGCGTACTTCGGCCAACTGGGTGAGGCTGGCATCGCGGCCATGGTCGCGCAGCCACAGCCGCTGGCGCAGCATCTCGCGCATGGCGTCGCCGACCGGGTCATGGCCGCCGTTGCCGGCAACCGCCTCGATTTCGGCCCGGGCCAGGCGCAGCCGGTCCTCGAGGGCATCGGCGGCGTCCAGGACCTCGCGGACCGCTCGTTCGCGGCGTCCCGGGCGGCCCCAGGCGAAGAGTGCAGCGATCGCCAGGGAGGACAGCAGCAGGAGCAGGACGATGGTCACGGGCACGGGTCGACAGAGCGGAATTGGACCGCAGTTTGAGGCCGCGGCGGCGGCGCCCGCAATCGCCGCCGACGAGCGGGGCGGCGTAGCTTCCCGGATCGCCGGTTCAGGTTTGACAGGGGGAGGCGCGATCTCTAACATTCCGCAGCTTATGTCAGCCGACCTGCCCGGGATTCTTGATGCATGGCGCATGGTGGCGGCACGGCGCGGCCTGGAAGGCCGTGTGCCGTTGTCATCACTGACGCGGCTGCGTAACAGTCTGGTCGACACCGAAGGTGAGGTTCGCTTTGCGCTCGAGTTCGATCACGACGCGCTGCGGGTGCCTTATGTCGAACTGCGAATCGATGCCGAGCTGCCGCTGATCTGTCAGCGCAGCCTGCAGCGGTTCCTGTACCCGGTGAACATCGTGCAGCGCCTTGGCCTGATCCGTGATGAAGCGGACGAGGCGGCGCTGCCAGAAGGATACGAGCCGTTGCTGGTGCCGGAAGATGGCCAGCTGCGGACCGTCGAGCTGGTCGAGGACGAGTTGATCCTCGCCGTTCCTGTCGTGCCGATAATGCCCGGCACGGAGGCGGTGGAGCGCGACTGGCCGGCGACCGAGCAGGCCGAAGAGCCGGAGCGCGTGAATCCGTTCGCTGCGCTGTCGGCATTGAAGAAACAATCGAACTGAGTTTTTTTGGAGCAAGACCATGGCTGTCCAGAAGTCCCGCGTTTCCCCGTCCAAGCGTGGCATGCGCCGTTCGCACGATGCGCTGTCCGCCAAGCAGCTGGCGACCGATCCGACCACCGGTGAGACCCACCTGCGTCACCACGTCACCGCTGACGGTTACTACCGCGGCAAGAAGGTGATCGACACCAAGTCCAAGGTTGCCGACGAAGAGTAAGCTCTTCGCTCACCGTCGCGCCGCGCGCAGCTCCTCCCGGACTCGCGCGGCCGCCGCACAGCCTGGACTGTCGGAACCGTAAAGGTTCAGCGCGCTCAGCGGCCATCGCGGCGGTGTATGTCCGTCGGCATGGCTGGCGGAGTCCCGACAATGGCTGTGCAGCGGAGTGGCGATGACGCAACAGATTTATTCCCGCATCGCGGGAACCGGCAGCTACCTTCCCGAGAAGGTGCTGACCAACGACGACCTGGCCAAGTTCATCGACACGAGCGATGAATGGATTGCCGCGCGTACGGGCATCCGTGAGCGCCATATCGCTGCCGAGGGCGAGACCACGAGCGACCTGGCCTACCACGCCTCCGTGCGTGCTCTGGAAGCGGCCGGCGTCGATGCGAAGGATCTCGACCTGATCGTGGTCGGCACGACCACGCCGGACCTGATTTTCCCGTCCACCGCCTGCCTGCTCCAGCACCGCATCGGTGCCGGCGGCTGCGCGGCGTTTGACGTCAACGCCGCCTGTTCGGGCTTCGTCTATGCGCTGACGGTGGCCGACAAGTTCATCCGTTCCGGCGCCGCCAGGACGGTGCTGGTTGTCGGTGCCGAGACCCTGACCCGCATGCTCGACTGGAGCGATCGCTCCACGTGCGTGCTGTTTGGCGATGGTGCCGGCGCGGTCGTGCTCAAGGCCGATACCGAGACCGGCATCCTCAGCACCCACATGCACGCCGACGGCGGCAAGAAGGAGCTGCTGTGGAATCCGGTCGGTGTTTCGGTCGGCTTCAAGCCGGACGAGCCCAATGCCGGCGTCAAGGTGCTGATGACCGGCAACGAGGTCTTCAAGCACGCGGTCAAGGCGCTGGATTCGGTGGTCGAGGAGACGCTCGAGGCCAATGGCCTGGATCGCCATGACATCGACTGGCTGATCCCGCACCAGGCCAACCTGCGCATCATCGAAGCCACCGCCAAGCGCCTGGACATGCCGATGGATCGCGTCATCGTCACGGTCGACAAGCACGGCAACACGTCGTCCGGTTCGGTGCCGCTGGCGCTGGACGAGGCGGTGCGCTCGGGTCGTGTCCAGCGCGGCCAGCTGGTGCTGCTGGAGGCATTCGGTGGCGGTTTCACCTGGGGCTCGGCGCTGCTGCGCTACTGAGCCGGCTTCACGCTTCACGATCGGGTGCTTTTTTCCGGCATCCGCGACGCCTCCGCTGGCAGCAGCGGGGGCGTTTTCGTTTGTGAGCCATTGGTACCGCTTGCGGGAGGGGTTGGCGTGAGGGCAGGCACGCTTCAGTACAGGCCCGTACAGACGTACTAGAGCAAACACTCGTATCATGCGCACTCAATTTCGCAAGGCCTTCACGCGTGACCGTATCCCCCCACACCGATTCGACCCTGGCGTTCGTGTTCCCGGGCCAGGGCTCGCAGTCGCTCGGCATGCTGGCCGAACTGGGCGAACTGCATCCGATCATCCGCGAGTCGTTTGCTGACGCCAGCGACGGCGCCGGCGTGGACCTCTGGGCGCTCAGCCAGGGCGGTCCGGAAGAAATGCTCAACCGCACCGAGTACACGCAGCCGGCCCTGCTCGCCGCTGGCGTGGCGGTGTGGCGCCTGTGGCAGCAGCGCGGCGGTGCCACGCCGGCCCTGCTTTCCGGTCACAGCCTGGGTGAGTACACCGCCCTGGTCGCCGCCGGCGCGCTGTCGCTCAAGGACGCCGCGCATCTGGTGCGCCTGCGCGGTCAGCTGATGCAGGAAGCAGCCCCGGCCGGCACCGGCGCCATGGCCGCCGTGCTCGGCGCCGAGGATGCGCTGGTGCAGGAAGTCTGCGAGGGCGTCTCGGGCACGAGCGTGGTCGTTCCCGCCAATTACAACTCGCCCGGCCAGATCGTCATCGGCGGCCACGCCGATGCCGTCGACAGGGCCATGGCCGTGCTCGGTGAGCGCGGCGTGCGCAAGATGGTCAAGCTTGCCGTCAGCGTTCCTTCGCACACGCCGCTGATGCGTGAAGCCGCCAACCGCCTGGCCGAAGCGATGGCCGGAATGGCATGGCACATGCCGAAGCTGCCGGTGGTGCAGAACGTCGACGCCGGAATCCACGAAAGTGTGGACGCCATCCGCGAAGCGCTCGTCCGCCAGCTCTATCTGCCGGTACAGTGGAACGGTTGCGTGCAGGCACTGGCTGCGAAGGGCGTCACTCGTGTCGCCGAGTGCGGCCCTGGCAAGGTCCTTGCCGGCCTGGTCAAGCGCATCGACAAATCGCTCGACGGACGCGCCATCGGCACGCCCGGCGAGTTTGAAACCGCAATCGAAGAATGGAACAAGGCATGAGCGAGAAACTGCTGTCTGGTGAGGTCGCCCTCGTCACCGGCGCCAGCCGCGGCATCGGCGCGGCAATTGCCGACGAACTGGCCGCGCAGGGCGCGACGGTGATCGGCACCGCCACCTCCGAGTCCGGCGCGAAAGCGATCGGCGACCGCCTGGCCGCGAGCGGCGGCCATGGCCGCGTCCTCGACGTCAGTGACGCTGCCTCGATCGATACCCTGATCGACGGCATCGCCAAGGAGTTCGGCGCGATCTCGATCCTGGTCAACAACGCCGGCATCACCCGCGACAACCTGCTGATGCGGATGAAGGACGAGGACTGGCAGGCCATCCTCGACACCAACCTGACCAGCGTCTTCCGCACCAGCAAGGCGGTGATGCGCGCGATGATGAAGGCGCGCAAGGGCCGCATCATCAACATCGCCTCGGTGATCGGCGTGACCGGCAACGCCGGCCAGGCCAACTACGCCGCGGCCAAGGCCGGCATCATTGCCTTCAGCAAGTCGATGGCCCGGGAAATCGGCAGTCGCGGCATCACGGTCAATGTGGTTGCCCCGGGTTTCATCGACACCGACATGACCAAGGCATTGCCCGAAGACGCCAAGAGCGCGATGCTGGGCCAGATCGCCCTGGGCCGCTTCGGCGAACCTGCCGACATCGCCAGGGCGGTGGCTTTCCTGGCCGGTCCGTCGGCCGCTTACATCACCGGCGAGACCCTGCACGTCAACGGCGGCATGTACATGCCGTAAGACCTTGCCATTGCGGCAATGCTTGCGCTTGTAACCATTTGAAGCAAAAGGGCTTTTGCGTATCCTCGCGAACGCCTGTGATTCCACCCATGTTCCTTTAGACTATTCCGTCGAATATCCCGTCCGGGAGGAGTGAGTACCCATGAGCAGCATCGAAGAACGCGTCAAGAAGATCGTGGTCGAACAGCTTGGCGTCAAGGAAGAAGAAGTCACCAACAACGCTTCGTTCGTCGACGACCTCGGCGCTGACTCGCTCGACACCGTCGAGCTGGTGATGGCGCTCGAAGAAGAGTTCGAGTGCGAGATTCCGGACGAAGAGGCCGAGAAGATCACCTCGGTGCAGCAGGCCATCGACTACGTGAAGGCTCACGTCAAGTCGTAACCGTGCCCGATGGAAGCGGGCCAATCGGCCGACGCGCTTCCTGCAAAACCAGACCGGGGCCGCATTGCGGCCCCGTGTCTTATGAGCCGGCCCATGCGCTGGCGTAGTGTTCGTAGACGGAGTGTTTCATGTCCAATCGTCCGGCCTTCAATCGTCGCGTCGTGGTCACAGGCCTCGGCATCGTTTCGCCGCTCGGCAACGACCTCGCCAGCAGTTGGGACGGCATCGTCAATGGTCGCTCCGGCATCGGCCCGATCACCCATTTCGACGCTTCGGCCTTCACCACCCGCATCGCCGGTGAAGTGCGCGACTTCGACATCACCCAGTGGGTGAGCCCGAAGGATGCGAAGAAGATGGAGGAGTTCATCCATTACGGTGTCGCCGCATCGATGATGGCGATCCAGGACGCCGGCATCACGGTCGACGAGTCCAATGCCGAGCGCATCGGCGCGCTGATCGGTTCGGGCATCGGCGGCCTGCTCGGCATCGAAGAGCAGACCATCAAGTACCACGAAGGCGGCCCGCGCAAGGTCTCGCCGTTCTACGTGCCCAGCACGATCATCAACATGCTGCCTGGCCAGGTCTCGCTGCTGACCGGCATCAAGGGCCCCAATTTCTCCGCCGTTTCGGCCTGCGCCACCGCCAACCATTCGATCGGCATGGCGATGCGCATGATCCAGTACGGCGATGCCGACGTGATGGTCGCCGGTGGCGCCGAGCGCGGTTCCTCGCCGACGTCGGTGGCCGGCTTCTGCTCGATGAAGGCGATGTCGACCCGCAACGACGACCCCACCCGCGCTTCGCGCCCGTGGGACAAGGACCGCGACGGCTTCGTCCTCGGTGACGGCGCCGGCATCCTGATCCTGGAAGAGTACGAGCGCGCCAAGGCACGCGGCGCGCGCATCTACTGCGAGCTGTCCGGCTTCGGCGCCAGTTCGGACGCGTTCCACATGACCGCTCCCAGCGAGAACGGCGAGGGCCCGGCCCGCTGCATGGCCGCCGCGCTCAAGGACGCGGGTGTCAATGCCGACCAGGTCGGTTACCTCAACGCGCACGGCACGTCGACGCCGCTGGGTGACCTGGCCGAGACGCTGGCGATCAAGCGCGCGCTGGGTGACCACGCCTACAAGACGATGGTCAGCTCGACCAAGTCGATGACCGGCCACCTGCTCGGCGCCGCCGGCGGTGTCGAGGCGATCTTCTCGGTGCTGGCGCTGCACCACGGCATCATCCCGCCGACCATCAACCTGGACGAAGCGGGCGAGGGCTGCGACCTGGACTACGTGCCGAACGTGGCCCGCGAGGCGAAGATCGACGTCGCGGTGTCCAACGGCTTCGGATTCGGCGGCACCAACGGCACGCTGGTGTTCAACCGGATCTGAGTTTCTCCGCAGCGGTTGCCTGACGATCCCCGCCACGGCGGGGATCGTTGTTTGTAGCCCGGGTAAGCGAAGCGCACCCGGGGAGACGACCACGCACAGATCCCGGGTGCGCTTCGCTTACCCGGGCTACGCCGACCGAAACGCGGTCTAATACACAGATGCTGCTGACCCGTTCCCTGCCTGCCTCCTTCGACCTGCTGTCGCTGCAGCGTCTGAGCCCCTCGCGCTACCCGCTGTTGCTGGAATCCAGCGCCCACGGCACCGCCCAGGGGCGCTGGGATCTGCTGCTCGTGGCCAGCGGCGATTCGCTGCGCCTGGACGCCGACGGCACCACCCGGGACAGCCACGGTGCCGCGGTCGACGCCGATTTCTTTGCCGCGCTCGACGCGCAATGGCAATCCCTGCGCGTCGCCCGCGACGAGCCGCGCTGGCCGTTCCGCGGTGGCTGGGCACTGTTGTTCGGCTACGAGGCCGCCGCCCAGGTCGAGCCGGTGCTGAAACTGCCGCGCGCGGAAGGACGCCTGCCGGTGGCACTGGCCCTGCGCTGTCCGGCTGCGGTGTTGCGCGACCACACCAGCGGCGAATGCGTGCTGGTGACCGAAACAGGCCACGAGGCCCTTGTCGCGCATGTGCTGGCGGACATCCAGGCGCTCGACCAAGTCCCGGCGATCGCGCCGTGGCAGGCACCTGCCTCGCTGGAGGAAGACGAGCCGGAGCGCTTCACCCGTGGCGTGCGCCGCGTGCTCGACTACCTCGCCGCCGGCGACGTGTTCCAGGCCAACCTGTCGCGTGGCTGGCTGGCGCGCTTCGACGAACCGTTGCCACCGGCGGCGCTGTTCCAGCGCTTGCGCCAGAACAACCCGGCGCCGTTCGCAGGCGTGTTCGCGGGCGAGGACTGGGCCGTGGTCAGTGCGTCGCCCGAGCGTCTGGTATCGATACGCGGCGACCTGGTCGAGACGCGGCCGATCGCCGGCACGCGTCCGCGCTTCGCCGGCGATGACGACGCCGCGCGGATCCAGGAACTCGTCGGCCATCCGAAGGAGCGCGCCGAGCACGTGATGCTGATCGACCTGGAGCGCAACGACCTCGGACGTGTCTGCACGCCGGGCAGCGTCGAGGTCGACGAGCTGATGACGGTGGAGAGCTACGCCCACGTCCACCACATCGTCAGCAACGTCCGCGGCCGCCTGCGCGCGGAGGCGACGCCCGGGCAGGTGATCCGCGCGGTGTTCCCCGGCGGCACGATCACCGGCTGCCCGAAGGTGCGCTGCATGCAGATCATCGCCGAACTCGAAGGCGTCGGCCGTGGCGCCTACACCGGTGCGATGGGCTGGCTCAACCGCGACGGCGACCTCGACCTCAACATCCTGATCCGCAGCGCGGAACTGGAAGCCGGGCAGGGCGGAGCAACGCTGCGCTTCCGCACCGGTGCCGGCATCGTTGCCGACTCCGATCCGCAGCGCGAACTCGACGAAACCAGGGCCAAGGCGCGCGGCATGCTGCGCGCGCTGGGTGTCGCCGGATGAGTGCGACCGCCGTGCGCTACTTCGCCGGCGACCAGCCGGTGCAGGCGCTTCCCGACCACGACCGCGGCCTGGCCTACGGCGATGGGCTGTTCGAGACCGTGCGCGCGCACCGCGGACAGATGCACTGGTGGGCCGCACACTGGCAACGCCTGCAGCGCGGCGCGGCGATGTTGCGCATGACGCTTCCCGAAGAAAGCAGGGTCCTTGCCGAGGCGACGCAACTGCTCGCCGGCGACGATGCCGTGCTGAAGCTGATCGTCACCCGGGGCAGCGGTGGACGCGGCTATTCGCCAGCCTCCGCCGGCGTGCCCCACTGGACACTCTCGCGCCATCCGTTGCCCGCATCGCCGGACGCCGGCCTCGATCTGCGCTGGTGCGAAACGCGACTGGCGCTGCAACCGGCGCTGGCCGGGATCAAGCACTGCAACCGCCTCGAGCAGGTGCTCGCGCGCAGCGAATGGGACGATCCGGCCATCCACGAAGGCCTGATGTGCAGCCATGAAGGCGACGTGGTCTGCGCCACGGCCGCCAACGTGTTCATCCTCCTCGACGGTGCCTGGGTGACCCCCGCTATCGACCGCTGCGGCATTGCCGGCGTGTGCCGGGCCTGGGCGCTGCAGGCGCTGCCGGCACGCGAGGCACGTCTGGCTGTGACCGATGTCGAAGCCGCCGATGCGGTTTTCCTGTGCAATGGCGTGCGCGGTATCCTGCCGGTGGCGCGGCTCGGCGCCCGCACATGGCAACCGCATCCGCAGGTGGTCGCGCTGCAGCACCGCCTGGCCGCCGAGCATCCCGCTTTCGCCACGGAGGTTTCGTGAGTCGTAAATCCGCGCGTCGATCTTTTGGACGTATTTCCGCCGGCTTCCTGCTGTTGTTGCTGCTGATCGCCGCCGGCGCCGGATTCTGGCTCTGGCAGCGCTATACCGGTTTCGCCGATGCACCGCTGTCGGGCCTGGAGTCGGGCGAGACGGTGATGGTCGAGCGTGGCGATTCGCTACCCACCGTGGTGCGCAAGCTGCGCGAGGCCGGCGTGCGCGAAGGCGACCTGCTGGAATGGCGCGCGCTGGCCAAGCAGCTCGGCGCTGCCGGCAAGCTGCAGGTAGGCGAGTACGCGATCGAACCGGGCACGTCGCCACGCTCGTTGCTGGTGGCGATGCGCGACGGCCGGGTGATCCGCCACCGCTTCACCATCGTCGAAGGCTGGAACATCCGCGAACTGCGCGCGGCGCTTGCCAAGGCCAAGCCGCTCAAGCTGGAGACCGGCAAGCTCGACCACGCCGCGCTGATGAAGGCCGTCGGCGCACCGGGCCAGCACCCCGAAGGCCGCTTCCTGCCCGAGACCTATCTGTACACGCGCGGCGACAGCGACCTGGACGTGCTCAAGCGCGCGCATGCCGCGATGGACAAGGCCCTCGATGCGGCCTGGCAGCAGCGCAGCGCCGACAACGTGCTCAGGACGCCCGACGAGATGCTGGTACTGGCCTCGATCGTCGAGAAGGAAACCGGCATTGCCTCGGAGCGGCCGCAGATCGCGGGCCTGTTCTCGCGCCGGCTCAAGCTCGGCATGCGCCTGGAGACGGACCCGACAGTCATCTACGGGATCGGCAGCACCTATGACGGCAATATCCGCAGGAGCGACCTGCGCGCGCAGAATCCATACAACACCTATCTGATCCCCGGCCTGCCACCGACACCGATCGCGATGCCGGGCATCGGCGCGCTCGAAGCGGTTGCCCGGCCTGCCGACGGCGATGCGTTGTTCTTCGTTGCCGTCGGCGATGGCAGCGGGCGCCACCTGTTCGCGCGCACCTACGCCGAACACCAGGTCAATGTCCGCGCCTATCTGAAGAACTACCGCGCCGCGCAATCCAGGAGCCGCCAATGACCAGCCACGGCACGCCCCTGCAGCGCCAGCCCCGCTTCATCACGCTTGAAGGCGGTGAAGGGGCCGGCAAGTCGACCGTGCTGGCGGCGCTGCGCGATGTGCTGCAGGCCACCGGCGACGAAGTGGTGAGCACGCGCGAACCCGGCGGTACACCGCTGGCCGAGCAGATCCGCGGCCTCCTGCTCGACACCCATCACGAACCGCCGACCACCGACGCCGAACTGCTGCTGGTGTTCGCCGCCCGTGCGCAGCATGTGCGCGAGACCATCGTGCCCGCGCTCGAGCGTGGCGCCTGGGTCATCAGTGACCGCTTCACCGACGCCAGCTACGCCTACCAGGGTGCCGCACGCGGTGGCGATGCGGATTTCATCGCCGAGCTGGAACGCCGCGTGGTCGGCATCGCGCCGGCACTGACACTGCTGCTGGACGTGCCGGTGGCGATCGGCCTGCAGCGCGCGCGTGGGCGCGGCGCCAGCGACCGCATCGAGGCCGAGCGTGAAGACTTCTTCGAGCGGGTGCGCGCCGGCTACCTGGCCCGCGCATCGGCCGATCCGCAGCGTTTCCGGGTGATCGACGCGACCCAACCGGCCGACGCCGTCGCCGCGCAGGCCGTCGCGCAACTGCGCATCTTCATCGAGACGTCGGCATGAGCGCGATGGGACCCGGCATCGCGTTCGCACCCTGGCAGCAGCGCGTGTACGACCAGGCCGTGGCAGCGCAGGCAGGCGGTCGGTTGGCGCATGGGCTGCTGTTCTGCGGGCCTGCACAACTGGGCAAGCGCGCCGTGGCCGAACGTCTCGCTCAGCGCCTGTTGTGCCAGCAGCCCAGTGCCGCCGGTGAGCCGTGCGGCAGCTGTCGCAGCTGCCACCTGCTCGCGGCTGGCACGCACCCCGACTACCAGTTCGTGTCGTTCATTCCGAACAAGGAAGGCACGCGGCTGCGCACCGAGATCGTCATCGAGCAGATCCGCCAGGTGTCGGAGAAACTGTCGCTGACGCCGCAGTACGGCGGCGCGCAGGTGGTGATCATCGATCCGGCCGAGGCGGTGAATCACGCCGCCTGCAACGCCCTGCTCAAGACCCTGGAAGAGCCGGTGCCTGGCCGATACCTGTGGTTGCTCAGCGCGCATCCGGCGCGGTTGCCGGCGACGATCCGCAGCCGCTGCCAGCGCTACGAGTTCCGTTTGCCGCAGGCCGCCGAGTCGCTCGCCTGGCTGAAGCAGCGGGGGCACTCCGAAGCCAGCGCGCGCGAGGGACTCGAGGCTGCCCGCGGCCATCCCGGGCTGGCCAACGAATGGCTCGGCAACGACGGCCTGGCATTGCGCCGCGAGGTCGCCAGCGACATGGCCAAACTCGGCCGCGGCGACATCGGCGCCGTCGAGACGGCGCAGCGCTGGGTCGGCGACGAAAACGGCGCTCTGCGCCTGAGTCACGCCGCCGACCTGGCCCTGGCTGATGCCGCCGGCTTGACCGACCCGGAGCGAACGCGCAGTCTGGCCGCGTGGTTCGATCAGGCGAACCGGACCCGTGATCTGCTGCGCACCACCGTGCGGGCGGACCTGGCAGTCACCGAATTGTTGTTGGCCTGGCGCGCCCTCCATGGGCGGCGGGCGGAAGGGGGGAGCAGGCAATGAGCGGCATGAATTCTGCAGGCGGCGCGCGTCAGGGCATCCTGTCCTGCGCGATCAAGGACAAGGCGCAGTTGTTCAGCGCATACATGCCGTTCCTGAAGGGCGGCGGTGTCTTCGTGGCCACGCCCAAGCGTTATTTCCTCGGCGACGAGGTGTTCCTGCTGTTGACGCTGCCGGAGTCGAACGAGCGCCTGCCGGTTGCCGGCAAGGTGGTCTGGGTGACGCCGGTCGGTGCGCAGGGCAACCGTCCGGCGGGTATCGGTGTGCAGTTCGCCGACAGTGCGGAGGGGGAATCGGTTCGCGGCAAGATCGAGGCGCTGCTGGCCGGGTCGCTCAACGCTGAGCGGGCGACGCATACGATGTGATCCGTGGTTGGCGCCGTCATCCCCGCGAAGGCGGGGATCCATGGACGTCAGCCTTGCGCCTCGATCAGCCGCGCAACGCGCCGCTGTCCCAACCCGGGCGCGGCGCAAAACGGTCGCCGTAACGCGCGTGCAATTGCTGCAGTCGCGTCAGCAGCGCGTCGGCGCCGGTTTCGCGGATGTACTGGATCGGGCCGCCACGGAACGGCGCGAACCCCGTGCCGAAGATCACGCCGGCATCGAGCAGGTCGGCATCGCTGACGACGCCGTCGTGCAGGCAGGCGACCGCTTCGTTGAGCAGCGGCAGGATCAGGCGGTCTTCCAGGTCCGACGGGGTCTGGTAGTCCTTGGGCAGCGCAGGCTTGATCGCTTTGCCGTTCTCCCACTTGTACAGGCCCTGGCCATCCTTCTTGCCACGCTTGCCCTGCTGCGGCGGGGTCGCCAGCGCGGTCGGGATCGGCAGGCCGAGGAACGGTGCCAGCTCGCCGCCGACGCCCGAAGCGACGTCCAGGCCGACCGTGTCGATCAGTTCGATCGGGCCCATCGGCATGCCGAACTTCACCGCGGCCTTGTCGATCGCCGCGCCAGGAATGCCTTCGGCGTAGGCGGTTGCCGCTTCGAGCATGTACGGGAACAGCACGCGGTTGACCAGGAAGCCCGGCGTTCCCGCCACCGGCACCGGCAGCTTGTCGATCGCCTTGCAGAACGCCGCCAGGCGCTGCTGCGTCTGCGGTGCGACGCGGTCGTGGTGGATGATCTCCACCAGCGGCATCAACGCCACCGGGTTGAAGTAGTGCAGGCCGGCGAAATGCGCGGGGCGACCGATGTGCTCGCGCAGCTCGGTCAGCGGGATCGAGGACGTATTGGTGGTCAGCAACGCGTCGAACTTCATGCGCGGTTCGAGCTCGGCGTACAGCTCGCGCTTGGCCTCGGCCTTCTCGATGATCGCCTCGATCACCAGGTCGGCACTGGCGACGCCCTCGCCGGCAAGGTCACCCTTCAGGCGAGCCGACACATCCATGCGCTTGGCTTCGTCCTTGACCTTCTTCTCGAACAGCGTCTGCGCGCGCGTCAATGCGCCGTCGATGAAGCGCTGTTCGCGGTCCTGCAGGGTGACGTTGAAGCCCTTGTAGGCCGACCACGCGGCGATGTCGCCGCCCATCACGCCGGCGCCGACGACATGCACGTGGCTGATGCCATGCTCCTTGCCGCCCTGGCCCTTGAGCCGCTCCTGCAGGAAGAACACGCGGATCAGGTTGCGTGCAGTCGGCGTGGAAGCCAGCTTCACCACCGACTTGCGTTCGGCCGACAACAGGTTCTGGATGCCGCCGCCGCTGTTGGCCCAGGTGTTGATCAACGCGTACGGGGCCGGGTAGTGCTCCTTGCGCGCCTTGCGTGCGACCTGCTTGGTCAGCATCGGTGCCAGCAGCTTGCGCGCGGGCAGGGTGTTGGTCGCCCACGCCAGGGCCCGCTGCTTGAACGGACGCTGGCTGCCGCGCAGCGCATAGGCGGCGGCGACATCGATCAGGCTCGACGGATCGGTGACCTTGTCGACCAGGCCATTTGCGCGCGCGGCCGAAGCCGACAGCGTGCGTCCGGTCAGCATCATGTCGAATGCGGCCGGTGCACCGATCAGGCGCGGCAGGCGCACGCTGCCACCCCAGCCCGGGTAGATGCCGAGTTTCACTTCCGGCAGGCCGATGCGGGTCGACGGGTCGTTGCTGGCGACGCGGTAGCGGCAGGCCAGGGCGATCTCGGTGCCGCCGCCCATGCAGAAGCCGTGGATTGCCGCCACGGTCGGGCAGGGCAGTTCGGCCAGGCGCTGGAAGGTCTGCTGGCCGCGACGGATCGCGTCGCCGACCGTGCCCTTGGCGTCGAAGGTCTGGAATTCCTTGATGTCGGCCCCGGCGATGAAACCCGAGGCCTTGGCCGAACGCAGCACCAGGCCCTTGGGCGGATCCAGCGCCAGGCGCTCGATCAGCGTGTCCAGCTCGATCAGGACGTCCTGGGCAAAGGTGTTGACCGGCGCGCCGGCGCGGTCGAACGAGAGCACCAGCACACCGTCGCCACGCAGCTCGGTCTGCCAGTGCTGGAAGCGAAGACCGTCAAGGCCAGCAATCATTCGGCACCATTCGTTCAGGTATGGAGAGAACGCTATCATCCCGAGGATGTTTCCCCGGCGTCAAATCGGAGTGTGGCTGTTGACGTGCTTCGATCGGGTGAGGTGACCGTTGTGACGGACTGCGCCGGACCCCTGACCCCTGGCGCTTGCGGCCTGCTGGGCCCGACCCCATTAATGATCGTGATTGAACTTTCCCCCGACAGGGTTGTCCCATTGTTCGGCCATGGCCGAGCCCACAGGAGTGCCGGCGCGGTATGGCCGAATTAGTGTTGCCCAAAGATGTGGAGTTGGACCAGGAGCTGGTCGAGCGTGTCCAGCGCGGCGACAGTGCGGCCTTCGATGCGCTGGTGCGCAAGTACCAGCATCGGATCACCGCGCTGATCGGGCGCTACATCCCCGACTGGAGCGAATGCCAGGACGTTGCCCAGGAAACCTTCATACGCGCCTACCGGGCGCTGCCGAACTTCCGCGGTGATGCCCAGTTCTATACGTGGTTGCACCGGATCGCCGTGAACACTGCAAAGAATTACCTGGTTGCACAGAACCGCAGGCCTCCGACCGACGACATCGACGCCGGCGACGCCGAGCAGTTCGACACCGGCACGCGCCTGCGCGACACCGACACACCGGAACATGAACTGCTGCGACAGGAAATTGAACGCACGCTGATGCGCGTGGTCGAAACCCTGCCGGAAGAACTGCGGACCGCCATCACCATGCGCGAGGTGGAAGGTCTGAGCTATGACGAGATCGCGCAGAAGATGGGTTGCCCCATCGGCACCGTCCGCTCGCGAATCTTCCGTGCGCGCGAAGCGATCGATGCCGAACTGCGACCCCTGCTCGACAACGACTCTGCGGAAGCTTCGAAGCGATGAATACGCCTGCCACTGATGATCGCGAAAATCTCTGCGCGCTGTTCGACGGCGAACTGCAGGGAGAGGCTGCCCGCTTCGCGCTGAAGCGGCTCGGACACGACGCGCAATGGCGCCAGGCCTGCGGCCGCTGGCAACTCTATGGCGATGTGCTGCGTGGCCAGGCCACGGCGATGGCGAGCAGCAGCTTCGCCGACCGCGTCGCGCAGGCGATCGCGCATGAGCCGGCACTGGCACCGATCGCCACGTCGGCGACATCGTCCAGCCCCCGGCGCAGCGCGTCGGCCAGCCGGCGCGGCTGGATTGGCGGCGCGCTGGCAGCCTCGGTCGCAGTTGCCGCCCTGTTCGTGACGCGGCCGTTCTTGAGCGAGACGGCACCGGCTGCCGATGACGGTGCGACCACGCAGGTCGCGGCCGCAGCCACGGCGCCGGACATTGCTCCACTTGGCGTGCCGTCACCCAGTGTGCCGTCACCCAGCGTGCCCGATGCGCCCGATGCGCCCGATCATCAGGCCGGCCTCGGCGCTGCCGCCGTGGCGGCGGTGGAAGTGCCGCGCCGCGCGGCCGAGCGTCGTTCCACGCGCAGCCAGAGCCAGCGCGCCGCCCTGCGTGCCAGCCGCCAGTCGGCCCCGACTGCCGCTACGGCAGTGGCGGCCGTCGCACCGGCATCGGCGGTCGCGTCGACGGTGGCGATGTCCGCGACCGGTACCGATGCCGTCGCGCCCAAGCCTTTCCAGCCACAACACCCCGAAGCCACCGCCAGGCCGTGGCCGCGTGCAGTGTTGCCGCAATACGCCGGCAGCGGTGCCGGGATCACGGCCAGTTATGGCAGCGGCGCGTCCTCGCCCTCGTTCTATCCGTTCGAGCCGAGCATGACGCCGGCGGCCGACCAGACTGGCGTGACCGAAAACGACTCGGCCGGTCCGCGGAACTGACGACCGCCAGACTCCCGCGGCGCCGTCGCTGGCGGCGCCACCACCCGCAACTTCTAGTGCAATCCGATCTCTCCCGAGGCCGAATTCGATGAACCGTCCGCTTCGTTCCCTGGTCCTTGTTACTGCCATCGCCGCTTCGCTGCCCGTGGCCTGCACCGCGCAGCCGCCCGCCACGCCGATCGCGCCACCGCCTGCAGCGACGCCGGCCGCGCCGCTGGTGAGCGGGCTTCCCGACTTCACCAACCTGGTCCAGCGGGTCGGACCTGCGGTGGTCAACATCCGGGCAGATGCGGCGCCGCAGCGCAATGTGCGCGGGGCACCCGACGACGACGAACAGATCCCCGAGATCTTCCGCCGCTTCTTCGGTGACGACATGCCCTTCCCGGGCGGTCCCGGCGGTCCGCGCGGTCCGCGCGGCGGCGGCACCTCGATGGGCAGCGGCTTCCTGATGTCGGCCGACGGCTACGTGATGACCAACCACCATGTCGTGGAAGGTGCCGATACGGTCACGGTCAAGCTGTCCGATCGTCGTGAGTTCACCGCCAAGGTGATCGGCAGCGACGAGCAGTCCGACGTCGCGCTGCTCAAGATCGACGCCAAGGGCCTGCCGTTCCTGCGCATGGCCAACGCCAGCTCGACCAGGGCCGGGCAGTGGGTGATCGCGATCGGTTCGCCGTTCGGCCTCGACCATTCGGTCACCGCCGGCATCGTCAGCGCGGTCGGCCGCAGCAACCCGTACGCCAACCAGCGCTACGTGCCCTTCATCCAGACCGACGTCGCGATCAACCAGGGCAACTCCGGTGGCCCGCTGCTCAACACCAGCGGCGAAGTGGTCGGCATCAACTCGCAGATCTTCAGCAACTCCGGCGGCTACATGGGCGTGAGCTTCGCCATCCCGATCGACGTGGCGATGGGCGCGGCGGAGCAGTTGCGCGCCACCGGCAAGGTCAGCCGCGGCCAGCTCGGCGTGCAGGTGCAGCCGATCACCAGCGAGTCGGCCAAGGGCCTGGGCCTGCCCGACAGCAGCGGCGCGCTGATCGCCGACGTGCTGCCCGGCAGCCCTGCCGAGAAGGCGGGCATCGAGCGCGGCGACGTGATCCGCGCGGTCGATGGCCGGGCCATCAATGAATCCAGCGACCTGCCGCCGATCATCGGGTCGATGCCGCCGGGCACCAGGGCCAAGGTCAGCGTTTACCGGGACGGCCGCAATGTCGATCTGACGGTCGTGGTCGCCGAGCTCGACGCCACGGCGGCCGGCGCCTCCGGTTCGCCGCCTCCGGCCGCCGGTGGCGAGCCGTCGCGACCCTCGGCCGGCAATGCGCTGGGCCTGGTCGGGCAGGACCTGAGCAGTGGCGACCGCCAGCGGCTGGGCCTGCGCGGCAACGAAGGGGTGCTCGTACGCACCCCGGGTGATGCCGCCGCCGACGCCGGCCTGCGTCCCGGAGACGTGGTCCTGTCGGTCGGCCGCAACTCGGTTGCCAGTGCCTCGGCGCTGGACCGCGAGCTGGCCTCGGTCAAGCCGGGGCAGACGGTGATGCTGCTGGTGCGCCGCCAGGGCGGCACCCAGTTCATCGCCGTCACCGCCGACGACGCCGCCAAGGCGGGCTGAGCCCGGCCGCCCTGCGCTCACCCGTCTGCGCCGACGCCATGACCTCCCTGCGCGCCTGCCGTCCGGCCTGCGCGTCTGGGCGGGGCGCCTCCAGAAGGCGTGGAGCCGGTGCAACCGGGGCGTGTGCGATAATCGCGCGTTGATTTTCCAGGAACCGGCTAGCCTCGCGCGGCCCCGCATGCAGCAGATCAGAAACTTTTCCATCATTGCCCACGTCGACCACGGCAAATCGACCCTGGCCGACCGCATCATCCAGCTCTGTGGCGGCCTCGAAGCCCGCGAGATGGAAGCGCAGGTCCTGGATTCCAATCCGATCGAGCGCGAGCGCGGCATCACCATCAAGGCGCAGTCTGTTTCCCTGCCGTACAAGGCCAAGGACGGGCTGACCTATTTCCTGAACTTCATCGACACCCCCGGCCACGTCGACTTCAGTTATGAAGTCAGTCGCTCGCTGGCCGCCTGCGAAGGCGCGCTGCTGGTGGTCGACGCCGCCCAGGGCGTGGAAGCGCAGTCGGTCGCCAACTGCTACACCGCGGTGGAGCAGGGCCTGGAAGTGGTGCCGGTGCTCAACAAGATCGACCTCCCCACCGCCGACATCGAGCGCGCCAAGGCCGAGATCGAAGCGGTGATCGGCATCGACGCCGAAGACGCCGTGGCGATCAGCGCCAAGACCGGCCTGAACGTCGTCGACGTGCTCGAGGCGATCGTCCACCGCATCCCGCCGCCGAAGCCGCGTGACACCGACAAGCTGCAGGCGCTGATCATCGACTCGTGGTTCGACAACTACCTGGGCGTGGTCTCGCTGGTGCGCGTGATGCAGGGCGAGATCAAGCCCGGTGACAAGCTGCTGGTGATGTCGACCGGCCGCACCCACCAGGTCGACAAGGTCGGCGTGTTCACCCCCAAGCGCAAGGACCTGCCCAAGCTGGGTGCCGGCGAAGTGGGCTGGATCCACGCCGCCATCAAGGACGTGCACGGCGCGCCGGTCGGCGACACGCTGACCTCGGCAGCCGATCCGGCGGCCAAGCCGCTGCCGGGCTTCCAGGAAATGCAGCCGCGCGTGTTCGCGGGTCTGTTCCCGGTCGACGCCGAGGACTACCCGGACCTGCGCGAAGCCCTCGACAAGCTGCGCCTGAACGATGCCGCGCTGCGTTTCGAGCCGGAAAGCTCCGAGGCGATGGGCTTCGGTTTCCGCTGCGGCTTCCTGGGCATGCTGCACATGGAGATCGTGCAGGAGCGCCTGGAGCGCGAGTACAACCTCAACCTCATCAGCACCGCGCCGACGGTGATCTATGAGGTGCTCAAGACCGACGGCTCGATCGTGCCGATGGACAACCCGGCCAAGCTTCCGCCGGTGAACATGATCGAAGAGGTCCGTGAGCCGATCATCCGCGCCAACATCCTCACGCCGCCCGATTACGTCGGCAACGTGATCACGCTGTGCGAAGAAAAGCGCGGCGTGCAGATCGGCATCAACTACATGGGCGGCCAGGTGCAGATCAGTTACGAGCTGCCGATGGCCGAAGTCGTGCTCGACTTCTTCGACAAGCTCAAGTCGGTCAGCCGCGGCTACGCCTCGCTGGACTACCACTTCCTGCGCTTCCAGGCCGGTCCGTTCGTGCGCGTGGACACGCTGATCAACGGCGACAAGGTCGACGCGCTGTCGATCATCACCCACCGCAGCCATGCCGACCGCCGCGGTCGCGACCTGTGCGAGCGGATGAAGGAGCTGATCCCGCGACAGATGTTCGACGTCGCCATCCAGGCCGCCGTCGGCTCGCAGATCATCGCCCGCTCGACCGTCAAGGCGATGCGCAAGAACGTCCTGGCCAAGTGCTACGGCGGCGACATCAGCCGCAAGAAGAAGCTCCTCGAGAAGCAGAAAGAGGGCAAGAAGCGGATGAAGCAGGTCGGCCGCGTGGAGATCCCGCAGGAGGCCTTCCTCGCCGTGCTGCAGGTCGACAACAAGTAATGTCGGGGCAGTCGGCATCCCAGCAGGACGTCGCGGCCGGGGAGCGGGCGTACGCAATCGGGCAACCCAGCCGCCTCATGGCGCCCATGACGAACAGCAGATCCCTCGCTATGCTCGGGATGAGAGGTTGCCGGGGGGCAACCCCTCGCCAATCCACGCTGTTCCGTTCCTCCAATCCCGATTCTCCATTTCCGGCTCTCCCGAGGAGCAAGCATGCGTTGGTTTGAAATCATCCTGGTCGTCCTGACCCTGTTCTCCGGCCTGGTCTGGCTGCTCGACAAGCTGTGGCTGGCCAAGCGCCGTGCCGCGCGCCAGGGCCTGCTTGATGACGACAAGGAGCCGGTGGTCGTCGACTACTCCAAGGCGTTCTTCCCGGTGCTGGCGGTGGTGCTGATCCTGCGCAGCTTCGTCGCCGAACCCTTCCGCATCCCGTCCAACTCGATGATGCCGACGCTGCTGACGGGCGATTTCATCCTCGTCAACAAGTTCACCTACGGCCTGCGCCTGCCGATCAACAACCACAAGTTCGTCGGCCTGGGCGAACCGTCCCGGGGCGACGTGGTCGTGTTCCGCCCGCCGCACCACCCGGACCAGGACTGGATCAAGCGCGTCGTCGGCCTGCCCGGTGACCGCGTCGGTTACCACGACAACCAGGTCACGGTGAACGGCCAGGTGCTCAGCTATGCCCCGGTCGGCGTCTACCAGGGTACCGGCAACGGCACCGAGATGACCGGGGCCGAGGAGCTGCGCGAGAACCTGCTCGGTCGCGAGCACAACGTCCTGGAGCGGACCAATCTGCCGTTCCTTGATCAGGGGGAAGGCGACTGGATCGTGCCGCCGGGTCACTATTTCGTGATGGGCGACAACCGCGACAACAGCGAAGACAGCCGATACTGGGGCTTCCTGCCGGAGCAGAACCTGCGCGGCAAGGCGTTCCTGATCTGGATGAATTTTGACGGCGGCGTCGACCGTTCACGCATCGGCAGCCGTATCAAGTAATACTGGCCAGGCAATACTTGCGCCGGCAACACTGCCCGCGCCGTCGGAGGGGAAACTACGACGGCGCCCGGGCGGGACATACATAACTGGGGGACTGGTCAAATGAAGCGTACGCAGAGCGGCATGACCCTGATCGGGTTCATCATCGTGCTGGGAGTGGTCGGCCTGTTCATCTACATGGGCATGAAGCTCATCCCGATGTACTCGGAGTACTACTCGGTCAAGGAAGCGCTGAGGGAGATGGCCAAGGAATCGAGCATGAGCCAGCAGGATCCGGGCCGGATCAAGGACGCGTTCTTCCGCCGCCTCTACGTCAGCTATTCCGAGAACGTGAAGCCGGAAAACCTCAAGATCGCCCGCAAGGACGCCGGCTACCTGATGACCGTCGACTACGAAGTGCGTCGCCCGCTGATCGCCAACATCGACGTGGTCGGCCATTTCACCGCCGAGCAGCTGTTGAGTCGCTCCGCGCTGGATGAGTGACCGGATCGGCTACCGCTTCAACGATCAGGGCCTGCTCGACCAGGCCCTGACCCATCGCAGTGCGGGTGCACCGCACAACGAGCGGCTGGAGTTTCTCGGCGACGCGCTGGTCAACCTGATCGTTGCCGAGGCGCTGTACACCCGTTGGCCCCGCGCCGACGAAGGCGCGCTGACCCGCGCACGTGCCGAGCTGGTGCGGGAGTCGGCGCTGGCGCCGATTGCCCGTGAGCTGGAACTTGGGGCGCGCCTGACCCTCGGCCCCGGCGAAATGAAGTCCGGCGGCCACCGCCGCGACTCGATCCTGGCCGACGCCCTGGAAGCGCTGATCGGCGCGATCTACCTCGACTCGGACTTCCAGGCCTGCCGGTCCGCCGTCCTGCCGTGGTTCGAGGCCGCGATCGCGGCGCTGCCGCCGCCGCACAAGGTTGGCAAGGACGCCAAGACCCGCCTGCAGGAATGGCTGCAGGGGAGGCAGAAGCCGCTCCCCGTTTACGCCCTGCTGAGCGAGAGCGGCGAGGACCATGCCAAATCGTTCGTGGTCACCTGCACCCTGGTGCAGCCGCCGCTGACCACCCAGGGCGAGGCCGGCTCGCGCCGGGCCGCCGAGCAGATCGCCGCCGAAGGGGCGCTCGAGCGCCTGAAGATCGACGACTGAGCGACCGTAGCCGACCGTAGCCCGGGTAAGCGAAGCGCACCCGGGGACCGGCCGGCAATCCCGGGTGCGCTTCGCTTACCCGGCCTACGGAACTCGAAAGGCAGGCCTGGCCGCGAATTGTTTGCCCTGCGCCTCGCGCAAGCCGACAATCTCCCCAATGAACACCCCCACGCATCGCGCCGGCCACGTCGCCGTCATCGGCCGTCCCAACGTCGGCAAGTCCACCCTGGTCAACGCGCTGGTCGGCGCCAAGGTCAGCATCACCTCCAACCGCCCCCAGACCACCCGCCATCAGCTGCTCGGCATCGCCACCTTCCCGGAAGGCCAGCTGCTGCTGGTCGACACCCCCGGCATCCACCGCGAGCAGAAGCGGGCGATGAACCGCTGGATGAACCGCGCCGCGCGCGGTGCGCTGGAAGGCGTCGATACCGCCCTGCTGGTGGTGCGTGCCGGGCACTGGGAAGACGATGACGCGCTGGCGTACGACGCCCTGAAGAATGCCGGCGTTCCGGTGGTGCTGGTGGTCAACCAGATCGACAGGCTCAAGGACAAGGCCGCGCTGCTGCCGTACCTGGCCAAGGTCAGCGACGGTCGCGATTTCGCCGGCGTGCACCCGATCTCCGCGCTCAAGCGCAACGGGCTGGAGGCACTGGTCAAGACGGTGATGGCACAACTGCCCGAGCAGGACGCGCTGTACGGCGAAGACGAGATCACCGACAAGAGCCAGCGATTCCTCGCCGGCGAGATGGTGCGCGAGCAGCTGATGCGCCAGCTGGGCGAGGAGTTGCCCTATGCCACCACCGTCGAGATCGAGAAGTTCGAGGTCGACGGCAACCTGCTGCGCATCGGCGCGGTCATCTGGGTCGAGCGCGATGGCCAGAAGGCGATCGTGATCGGCAAGGGCGGCGAGCGCCTGCGCGAGATCGGCTCGCGTTCGCGCCTGCAGATGGAGCGCCTGTTCGGCAGCAAGGTGTTCCTGGAAACCTGGGTGCGCGTGCGCGAGGGCTGGTCCGACGATGAAGCTGCGCTGCGGGCGTTTGGCTATCACGACTGATTCTCCGGTCACCCCGCCCAAGTGCGCCTGAGCAACGAACCGGCGTTCGTCCTGCATGCGCGTCCGTGGCGCGAGACCAGCTTGCTGGTCGAAGTGCTCAGCGCCAACCATGGCCGCATGGGCCTGGTCGCGCGCGGCGTGCAGGGACCGAAGCGGCAGGTACTGCGCGCGGCATTGCAGCCGCTGCAGTCCATCCGCTTCGATGCGGTGCAGGTCGGTGAACTGGCGCGATTGAACGCGGCCGAAGCCATCGACGTCGCGCCGCGACTGGGCGGCGAAGCCATGCTGGCCGGCTTCTATCTCAACGAGCTGACATTGCGCCTGGCGCCACGCCAGGATCCCGCGCCGGATCTGTACGACGCCTATGCCGTCGCCCGCGCGCGCATCGGCGCGGGCGAGCCGCTGGGCTGGACGTTGCGCCGCTACGAGCGCGACCTGCTTGATGCGCTGGGCTTCGGCTTCGACTGGCACCACGACGGCGACGGCGCGCCGATCGATCCGGCCGCGCGCTATCGCCTCGATCCGGAGCACGGCGCGCGCCGGCTGCTCAGCGATCGCGGTCATGGCGATCGCAGCAGTGCCGCCACCGGGCGTGCGCTGCTGTCCCTGGCCGACAACCGCCAGCCAGAGCCCGACGATCTGCAGGGCCTGCGACGGGCGATGCGCGGCGTGCTCGCCCACCACCTGGGATCGCGCGGACTGAAGTCGTGGGAGATGCTGGCCGAACTGGGGCGCGTCACCGCCAGGCGCGAACCACCGGAGCCGTCCGGTTCATCGTCGTAGCGTCGAGCCTGCCCGCGCGGGCGCGCCGCCGCGAGCACATACGGCTACAGCGAGTCCTGGGTTTCCCGCGCGGCCAGTTCGAATGCGTGGAGCAGCGTCTGCGATCCCGGTTCGCGATGCAGCGCCTCCACGGCCGCCGCCAGCCGCAGGGCGCCGACGAAACCACAACTGGCGCGCAGCCGATGCAGGTCGCCGCGCATGGCATCGCCATCGCCGCGCGCGCCGGCTTCGGCGATCGCCTGCAATGACTTTGGAAGCTCGAGCGCGAACAGTCCGCGCAGGGTATCGACGTGGGTGCGGTTGCCATTGAGTGCGCGCGCGGCCGCGTCGTAGTCCCACAACGGCAACGGGCCGTCATCTGCCACTGCCAGGTTGCGCGACTGCGCGCCGGACAATCCCAGCATCCGCTGCACTGCCGACTGCACCGTCGACGCCGGCATCGGCTTGACCAGCACCTCGCCGAACCCGGCCGCCAGCAGGGCATCGAGGATGGTCGATTCGTGTGCGGCGGTATGTGCCAGCGCCGGCGTATGCGGATGCTGCTCGCGCAGCCGTGCCAGCAACTGGCTGCCGCTGCCGTCGGGCAGGCGCGCGTCGATCATCCACAACGCATAGTCCTGCGAGGACGCGAGGGCGATGCCGGCGGCCAGGCTGTCGGCGGCGTCGACCTCGGCCGGAACTCCCGCCAGCGCGGCGCCGAGGAAGCTGCGGCTGATCGGGTCGTCCTCGACCAGCAGTACTCGCGGAGGTGCGGTCCGGGGCGGTTGTTGGTTCGGCGTCATCGCCGGTTCGCGTCCTGTGGGTATGCTGCGCGGATGTCGCGAGCGATCTTACGCCTGCTGCTGGGCTGCCTGCTGACCGTGCCGTTGCTGGCCACGGGCACGGTGCATGCGCGCACGGCCCAGGCGCGCATCGCAAAGGTGACGCTGGCGGTGGCGACGATGACCGACGTGCACGTTCGCCTCGACTGGCCGGCACAGTCGTCCCAGGGGTCGCTGGAGCTGCGCGCTGGGCGGGTCGAAGCGCCGGAGCTGGGATACCGCTACAGCAATGTCACCTGGCGCTGTCCGCTGTCGCGCGACCGCGACCGCTGGCGTTGCGAGGGCGATGTCCGCAGCGGGAAAAGCCGGCCCCTGCGCCTGGCGCTGGAGCTCGACCCGGTCCGTACCGACATCCGTCTCGGCCAGGGCAATGGAGCGCTCGCGCTGCAGCGACTGGCCTCCGCGCCGGACCTGACCCGAATCGACCTGACCCGGGTGCCCGTGGCCTGGGCCCAGGCACTGCTGGCGCAGGCCTGGCCGCAGGGTCGGCTCAACGCCGGCACCGTTACCGGATGGCTCGACATCGCCGCACCAGCGAAGGCGCCGCTGCACATCAGTGGCCCGTTGCAGTTGCAGTCCGTTGCCTTCGACACCGCCGACGGCACTGTTGCCGGCGAGAACGTCGGCGCGCAGGTCGACATCGATGCCGAGCTCGCCGCGACCACGCGTGTCGGCATCGAAGGCCAGCTGCATGGCGGCGAGATGCTGTTCGGCAATGCCTACCTGGCGCTGCAGAAGCGTCGCGTCGACCTGTCGGTGCAGGCGGTGCAGGACGAGGGCGGGGGCTGGCAGCTGCCGAGGCTGGCCTGGAACGATGGCGGCATCCTGCGCGTCGATGCCAGCGCCGCACTGGATGCGCAGATGGACCTGCGTACGCTCGACCTGCGCGCACACAGCGGCAACCTCGCGCCATTGCGCGATGGCTACCTCACCGGATTCCTCGGCATGGCCGGGCTCGGCGAACTTCAGCTCGGCGGCGCTGCCGATGCGCGCCTGCGGATCGAGCGGGGCGACCTGCGCGAAGCCGACCTCACCGTGGCCTCGGCCGTGGTCGACGATCCGCGTGGACGGTTTCGATTCGATGGCCTCGAAGGTGACGTGCGCTACTCGTCCACCAGGACGCTGGAGAGCGAGCTGCGCTGGCAAGGTGGCGCGCTGCACGGTCTCGCCTTCGGTGCCGCGCACCTGCCGTTGCGCAGCGCCGACGGCGTACTGCACTTGCGCCAGCCGGTGTCGATGCCTCTGCTGGGTGGACGTGCCGGCTTCGACCATCTGCAGATCAAGCCGCCTGCAGGTGGCAGTGGCCTGGAAATCAGGTTCGGGCTGGAGCTGGAGCAACTCGATGTCGCACAGCTCTCGACGGCACTGGGCTGGCCGGCCTTCACTGGCCAGCTGACCGGCCACATCCCAGAGGCTCGCTATGCCAACGACCGGCTCGACTTCGAGGGCGGGCTGGCGATGCAGCTGTTCGGCGGCACGGTGCAGGTGTCGTCGCTGGCGATGGAGCGTCCGTTCGGTGTCGCTCCGACGTTGTCGTCCGACATCGCCTTCGATGACATCGACCTGGAATCGCTGACCGGCGTGCTTGGATTTGGCACGATCACCGGCAAGCTCGACGGCCGCATCGCCGACCTGCGCCTGGTCGACTGGCAGCCGGTGGCCTTCAGTTCTTACCTGCAGACCGACGCCGATGCCGCCAGGGCCGCCGGCGTGCGCCAGCGCGTCAGCCAGCGCGCCGTGCAGGACCTGTCGAGCGTCAGCGACGCCTCGTTCGTGAGCGGCCTGCAAACGCAGCTGATCGGCTTGTTCGACGACTTCGGCTATCGCGAGATCGGCATCGCCTGCCGGCTGGTCGACGAGGTCTGCGAAATGGAAGGGCTGGGTTTAGCCGGACCGGGATTTATTATCGTCGAAGGTTCCGGCCTGCCGCGGCTGAGCGTGGTCGGATTCAACCGTCGCGTCGATTGGCCGACGTTGCTCGAGCGCCTGGTCGCGGCCAGCAGCGGCGACGTCAAACCGGTCTTCGAGTAAGGTAGCCCACGTTTCAATCCGCGCAGTGCGACTGCCGCGGACACCGATCAAAGGAGAACAGACATGCGCCGTTGGATGGGGGTACCGGTTGCCGCCGTGATGCTGACTGCCTGCGTCACGATCAACGTCTACTTCCCGGCTGCCGAAGCCAAGGAAGCGGCCAAGGAGTTCGTCGAGAAGGTCATCGGCGACGACGCCCAGCAGCCGCAGCCCAAGCCGCAGGACAAGCCGGGCGGGCAGAGCGCATCGCTGTCTCCGCACGGTGCCGGCACGCTGGCCGCGCGCATCGACTGGCTGTCGCTGGTCGGCATCGGCACGGCCCACGCGCAGGACCAGCCG
This sequence comes from Lysobacter sp. S4-A87, assembly GCF_022637455.1. Lineage (NCBI taxonomy): Bacteria > Pseudomonadati > Pseudomonadota > Gammaproteobacteria > Lysobacterales > Lysobacteraceae > Lysobacter > Lysobacter sp. S4-A87. Next base: position 1,137,427 of record NZ_CP093341.1, on the reverse strand, counting down.
GACATCAACATCAAGACCCCGGCCATCCAGGCGATCCAGTCGCGCATGGCCTCGCGCTTCGACAGTCAGCTGCGCCCGCACTTCGATTCCGGCGCGCTCGGCTTCGCCAACGACGGCACGATCAGCGTCCGCGATGCCGCCAAGATCCCGCTGCCCGAGCGCGTGGGCGTGAACCAGGCGGTGGCCGAGCAGGGCCGCGATGCCAAGGCCGTCTACCGTGAGATCGCGGTGGCCAACAACCATCCCGAGTGGGAGCAGCAGATCCGCGCCGTGTTCGCGCGCCAGTGGATCGACAGCGCCCGCGCGGGCTGGTGGGTGCAGGATGCAGGCGGCGGCTGGAAGCAGAAGTAGCCGTCAGCCGCTCGCTTGGGACGGTCGGGGTGAGGGCAGGAGTGCCCTCATCCGCCCTTTGGGCACTTCTCCCGCACGCGGGAGAAGGGAGAGGGCGGCTCATCTGCGACAATAGCCGGCCCCCTGCTTCACGCCAGCCGCTGTGGCCCGCATAGATCAAACCCCCTTCGAAGTACAAATCACCGGCCTGACCCATGACGGTCGCGGCGTAGCCCGCCGCCCCGACGGCAAGGCCGTGTTCGTCGCCGGTGCCCTGCCGGGCGAGCGCGTCATGGCCTCGCAGACCGGCCGCCACCGCAGTTTTGACGAGGCCCGCACGGTCGACGTGCTTGAGGCCGCGCCCGAGCGCGTCGAGCCGCGCTGCCCACACTTCGGCACGTGCAGCGGCTGCGCCCTGCAGCACTATGCCGAGGACAAGCAGATCCTCGCCAAGCAGAACGTGCTGATGGAGAACTTCGAGCGCATCGGCCACGTCACGCCCGAACGCATCCTCGCGCCGCTGACCGACGCCGCCTGGGGTTATCGCCGCAAGGGCCGTTTCTCGGTGCGCCGCGTCGAGAAGAAGGACAAGACCCTGGTCGGCTTCCGCGAGACCGATCCGCGTTTCGTCGCCGACCTGCGCGAATGCCACACCGTGATCCCGCAGATCGGCCAGAGCATCGGCGCACTCGCCGCGCTGGTCGACGGCCTGCAGGCACGTCGCGAGATTCCGCAGATCGAGTTCATCTCCGGTGATCCGACGCCGGACTTCAGCGGCATCGCGTTGACGATCCGTCACCTGGTGCCGCTCACCGATGCCGACAAGGACGCCATCGTCGCGTTTGGCAAGGCGCACGGCTTTGCGATCTTCCTGCAGCCGGCCGGAGTGGACAGCGTGCACGCGTTGTGGCCGGCCGATCCGAAACTGGCCTTCAGCCTGCCGCAGTGGAACCTGGAATTCCTGTTCCGCCCGCTCGACTTCATCCAGGTCAACGCCGGCCTCAACGGCAAGATGATCCAGCACGCCATCGATCTGCTGCAGCCGCAGCCCGGTGACCGCGTGCTGGACCTGTTCGCGGGCCTGGGCAACTTCACCCTGCCGCTGGCGCGGCAGGTGCGCGAGGTGGTCGGCGTGGAAGGCGAGGCGGGGCTGGTGCGGCGCGCACGCGAGAACGCCGCCCACAACGGCATCGACAACGCCCACTTCCATGCCGCCGACCTGGCCAAGGATCTCAGCGGTGAGTCCTGGATGAAGCAGGGCTTCGACAAGCTGCTGCTCGACCCGCCGCGTTCGGGCGCTGATGTCGTGCTGGCGCAGCTTCCGTTGAAACAGTTCGGGCGCATCGTCTACGTCAGCTGCCATCCGGCCTCGCTGGCGCGCGACGCCGGTTTCCTCGTCAACGAGCGCGGCTGGAAGTTGCGCGCCGCGGGCGTGATGGACATGTTCCCGCACACCGCGCACGTGGAATCGATCGCAATGTTCGAGCCGGGCTGACAAGGAGCGCACATGGGTATCGAAATCGAACGCAAGTTCCTGGTCACCGGTGACGGCTGGCGCGCGGCCGCGCGCGAAGTGGTGCCGATGGCGCAGGGTTACATCAACGACCAGGCGGCGATGGACACCGGCGCGATGAAGGCGTCGGTGCGCGTGCGCATCGCCGGCGACGAGGCTTTCCTCAACCTCAAGTCGCGCGAGCTGGGCCACACCCGCCAGGAGTTCGACTACCCGATTCCGGTCGACGATGCGCGCGGCCTGCTGGCGCTGTGCGTCGGCGGCCTGGTCGACAAGCGCCGCCATTACGTCGAGCACGAAGGCCACCTGTGGGAGGTCGACGAGTTCCTCGGTGACAACGCCGGACTGGTGGTGGCCGAGATCGAGCTGTCATCGGCAGACGAGGCGTTCGCCCGGCCGTCGTGGATCGGCGCGGAAGTCACCGAGGCGGTGCGCTACTACAACCTCGCCCTGGCCACGCGGCCTTACTCGCAGTGGAGCGAGAGCGAGCGTTCCGGCGCGGTTGCGTCGACGCATTGAGGCCCCATCTCGGCACCATGAACAACAAACCCCTGCGCATCGATATCTGGTCCGACGTGGTCTGCCCCTGGTGCTGGATCGGCAAGCACCGCCTGCGCGAGGCGCTGGCGCAACTGGGCGAAGCCGGGCGGAACGCCGACATCCACTGGCACGCGTTCCAGCTCGACCCCGAGTCCGACGAGACCCCGGTGCCGCTGCGCGAAGCGTACGAACGCAAGTTCGGTGGCGCTGAGCGCACCGCGCAGATCCTGGCGCAGACCCAGGCGGCCGGTCGCGCTGAAGGCCTGCCGTTCGACTTCGACCGCGGCCAGGTGCGGGTCAACACGCTCAAGGCGCACCGGCTGGTCTGGCTGGCCGGGCGTGAAGGCGACGCCGACCAGGTCGGCGAGGCGCTGTTCCGTGCCCATTTCGCCGAAGGCCGCAATCTGGCCGACGCGCAGACGCTGGTCGATGCCGGCGCCGCCGGCGGCCTGTCGGAGCAGCGCGTGCGCGCGATGCTCGATTCCGACGAAGGCCTGGCCGAGGTGCGCGCGCAACTGGGCCAGGCGCGCGCGCTGGGCATCCAGGCGGTGCCGACGTTCGTCCTCGATGGTCGCCTGGCGGTGCAGGGCGCACAGACGCCGGATGTATTCCGCGACGCGTTCGCCAGGATCGGCATAACGCCGGCTACGGGCGAGCCGGCTGCGGACGACCGTGCTGTGGGCGAGCCTGCCGCGGGCAAACCTGAAGACGCCGCCTGCGGCCCGGACGGCTGCGCCGTTTGATCGGCTGACCGTTCACAGCTGAATCAGCCACGGCCGCGGGGCTGCCGCGGCCGGTCATCTGCGCGACAATGCGGGGCCGCGCCCCTGGCGCAGCCCCACTGCCTGGAGTTTTCCGCATGCTCGTGATCGGCGTCGCCGGCACCGAACTTACCGCGCAGGAGCGCGACTGGCTGCAGCACGACGCGTGCGCCGGCGTGATCCTGTTCACCCGCAACTTCGCATCCCGCGACCAGGTCGCCGAACTTTCGGCGTCGATCCGCGCCGCGGCCACGCGTCCGCAGCTGATCTGCGTCGACCAGGAAGGCGGCCGCGTGCAGCGCTTCCGTGAAGGCTACAGCGCACTGCCGCCGCTGCAGGGCTTCGGCAAGCTCCATGCCGAGGACCGCGAGGGCGCGCTCAAGCTGGCCGAAGAGCATGCGTGGCTGATGGCCACCGAGGTGCAGGCCAGTGGCGTCGACCTAAGCTTCGCGCCGGTGGTCGATCTGGGCCGCGGCAACCTGGCGATCGGCAATCGCGCGTTCTCGGAGGATCCTGCCGTGGTCGCCGAGTTCACCCGCGCCTACGTGCGTGGCATGCACGCTGCCGGCATGGCCGCCACGCTCAAGCATTTCCCGGGCCACGGCTCGGTGCAGGCCGACACCCATTTCGACGATGCGGTCGATCCGCGTCCGTTGGATGAGCTGCGCGCGACCGACCTGATTCCCTTCGTCGCCGGCATCGAGGCCAAGGCCGATGCGGTGATGATGGCGCACGTGAAGTACCCGGCCGTGGCACCCGAGCCGGCGGGCTACTCGAAGTTCTGGATCAACGACGTGCTGCGCAACGAGATGGGCTTCCGCGGTGTTGTCTTCAGTGACGACATCGGCATGAAGGCGGCGTTCTCGGTGGGCGGCGTCAAGGCGCGCATCGACGCCCATTACGACGCCGGCTGCGACGTGGTGCTGGTGTGCCATCCGCAGCTGGTCGAGGAATCGCTGCAGGCGGTGCAGGGGCGCACGCTCAACACGATGGCGCTGACCGGCCTGATCGGTCGCGGCGCGATGGGCTGGGATGGTTTGTTGGCCGACAGCCGCTACGGCTCGGCGCGCGGCCACCTGGAGGGCCTGGCGTGATGAGCTCGACTGCTGCCAAGAGCAACGACCTGGCTGCCGCGCTGGCCAATTCCGACCTGCTGATCGACCGGGCCACGCTCGAGCAGGCGATCAAGCGCATGGCCGTGCCGATCCACGCCGATTACGGCGACGATGTGCCGGTCTATCTCACGATCATGCACGGCGGCCTGCCGTTCGCCGCGCAGCTGGCGATGGAGGTCGGCGCGCTCGGGCTGGACCTGGAGTTCGACTATCTGCATGCCACGCGCTATCGCGGCGCGACGTCTGGCGGCGAGCTGACCTGGAAGCACCGTCCGGCGACGCCGCTGCAGGGGCGCCGGGTGCTGCTGGCCGACGACATCCTCGATGAGGGCCACACCCTGGCCGCGATCCGCGCCTGGTGCCTGGAGCAGGGTGCGAGCGATGTGCGCATCGCAGCGCTGGCGGTGAAGGTGCATGACCGCTGCGTTCCGGGCCTGCATGCCGATTACGTCGGTGTCGAGGTGCCGGACCGTTACGTGTTCGGCTACGGCATGGACTACCACGAGCAGGGCCGCAACCTGCCGGCGATCTACGCACTGAAGGATTGAGCTGATGAGTGGGATTGCTTTGGCCGTCATCGGCGGCACGGGCCTGTACAAGCTGGCCGCGCTGCGTGACGTTGAAACGCTGCAGCCGTCTACGCGCTTCGGCGCACCGTCCGGGCCGATCCGGCTCGGCACGCTCGACGGCCATCGCGTTGCCTTCCTCGCGCGCCACGGCGAAGGTCATTCGCTGCCGCCGCACAAGATCAACTACCGCGCCAATCTCGCCGCGCTGCAGTCGCTGGGGGCGCAGCGGGTGCTCGCGCTGAATACGGTCGGCGGCATTGGCGAGCGCTTCGGTCCGTGCGTGCTGGCGTGTCCTGATCAGTTGATCGATTACACCTGGGGACGGGTGTCAACGATTTGTGAAGAAGAGGGCTCCGAGGTCCTGCATGTCGATTTCGGCGAGCCGTACACGCGCGCGCTGCGGCAGGATGTGATCGCGGCGGCGGCCAGGGCGGGTGTCGATCTGGTGGCCGAGGGCTGCTACGGGGCGACCCAGGGGCCGCGCCTGGAAACCCGTGCGGAGATCGCGCGGATGCGCCGGGATGGCTGCGATCTGGTGGGTATGACGGGCATGCCCGAAGCCGGTCTGGCGCGGGAATTGGGCCTGGATTACGCGTGTTTGGCCATTGTCGCCAACTGGGCGGCGGGTGCCGGGCCGAACCCGGACGAGGTCATCACGCTGCAGGATGTGCTGGACAACGTGGCTGTGGCGTCGGCCGGGTTGCCGGCGCTGCTGGCCGCCCTGCTCGGGCATTCGGCGCGGGGGTGATTGTCAAGCCGGCGTTCAGTTTGCATACTCGACCGGCGCGTGGGCCCGGTTGTCGGTCCCTGCGCGACAACGCATCCAGCATGAGGTTGATAAGGACATGCAGTACGGCACCGTGAAATGGTTCAACGACGCCAAGGGCTTCGGGTTCATTTCGCCCGAGGACGGCAGCGCAGATGTGTTCGCGCATTTCTCTGCGATCAACGCCAAGGGCTTCCGCAGCCTGGCGGAAGGCCAGCGCGTCAGCTACGAGCTGACGCAGGGTCCGAAGGGCGCGCAAGCGTCGAACATCACGCCTGTGGCGTGATCTGACGCAAGCCCGGCAATATCGGCTTGGGAGGCCCCGCATTGCGGGGCCTTTTTTTTCGTTTGACTCGGGTCGGGGCGGAGGTCTTAGCCGAAGCCGGGCTGGGCTTGGGCTTGGGCTTGGGCGTCGGAGTGGCGCCGTCCGCCGGGCCGGGGAGCCTAGAATCAGCCCATGCCCGTGCCGGAGTCGCAGATGGAACCGCTGCCGCCGTTTGCCACGCATCTGGTCGAGAACCAGCCGCCGGAGTTCGGCCCGCGCGATCTGTGGCGTGACGACAGTGCGCTGTGCGAGGCGGTGGTGCGCGAGGGCGGTGGTGATTTCACCGATGCGCTCGCGACCTATGGCGCGCTTGCCGGTGACGAGCTGTACCGGCTCAGCTTCGATGCCCATCGCGACCGGCCCCGCCTGCGCACGCACGATCGCTTCGGACAGCGCATCGATCTGGTCGAGTTTCATCCCAACTACCACCGCATCATGCAGGCGGGCATCGAGCATGGCGTCGCCGGGCTGTCGTGGTCGCAGCCGCGTCCCGGTGCGCACGTCGCCCGCGCTGCACTGAGCTACCTGCACCACCAGGTCGAGCCCGGCAGCAGTTGCCCGCTGACCATGACCCACGCTGCCATCCCGGTGCTGCGGCATGCGCCGGCGCTGCACGAGTGGGCGGGGAAGGCGATCTCGCCGTACTACGACCCGCGCGACGTCGGCATCGGGCACAAGCTCGGGGTGACGCTGGGCATGGGCATGACCGAGAAGCAGGGCGGCAGCGACGTGCGCGCCAACAGCACGCGTGCCACGCCGATGGCGGCAGAGGGCGAGTACCTGCTCGTTGGTCACAAGTGGTTCTTCTCGGCGCCGATGTCCGACGGCTTCCTGGTGCTGGCTCAGGCGCCTGCCGGGTTGAGCTGCTTCCTGCTGCCGCGATGGCGTCCCGATGGCGGCAAGAACGAATTTCGCCTGATGCGGCTCAAGGACAAGCTCGGCGACTGGTCCAACGCGTCATCGGAAGTGGAGTTCGCCGATGCATGGGCGTGGCGGATCGGTGACGAGGGACGCGGTGTGGCGACCATCATCGAGATGGTGATGCTCACGCGCCTGGATTGCATGCTCGGCGCTGCGGCGGAAATGCGCATGGCGCTGGCGCAGGCGATGCACCACGCCCATCACCGGCGCACGTTCGGCAAGCGCCTGGTCGAGCATGCGCTGATGCGCAACGTGCTCGCCGATCTGGCCATCGAGGCCGAGGCGGCGATCACGCTGTCGATGCGCGTCGCCCGCGCGGTCGACCGCTCCGCGCACGATCCGGGCGAGGCCGCGTTCGCGCGGATTGCCACTGCGATCGGCAAGTACTGGATCTGCAAGCGTGCGCCGGCCTTCGTCAACGAAGCCCAGGAGTGCCTCGGTGGCGCAGGCTATGTCGAGGAATCGATGCTGCCTCGCCTGTATCGGCAGGCGCCGCTCAATTCGATCTGGGAAGGCAGCGGCAACATCCAGTGCCTGGACGTGATGCGCGCGCTGCAGCGCGAGCCGCAGACCGGGCAGGCGCTGCTTGCCGAGCTCGAGGCGGCCGCGCATCTGGATCCGGATTTCGATGCCGAGTTGAAGGAACTGCGTCCGGTCCTGGTCGGCGAGGCCGAGGTGCCGGAGGTCGAGGCACGGCGATGGGTCGAGGCCCTGGCGCTGGCGTTGCAGGCCAGCTTGCTGTTGCGCAACGGCAGCCCGATGGCGGAGCCGTTCTGCTGCAGCCGGATCGGCGGTGACCACGGCAATGCGCTGGGCACGCTGTCGCGCGATTTCGACTTCGGCCCGCTGATCGCGCGCGCCTGGTCGCCGGACTGATCGCCCGAATTGATCGCGTTGGCGTCGCTCAGGGTTCGTCGCGGATGCGTTGGAGCTGCGCGCGCAGCACGTCCGCATGGGCATCGAGCGTGGCGCGGTCCGGCGTCGGTGGCGCACCGGGATAGACGCGCAGGAAGTCGTCGTCGGGCAGGCGCGGATGGACGTGGATGTGCAGGTGCGCGACTTCCTGGAACGCGGCCTCGCCGATGGAGTGCCACAGGCCTGGCTCGGACCGCACGGGAACGGGTGCGTAGAGCCAAGCGTGCCTGCCACCCCGTCCAGCGGCAAGCGGTCGCATGGAGCGTAGCCCGGGCAAGCAGGGCACTCACGGGGAGCGGCCGAGGATCGCCCCCTGGTACTTGCCCGGGCTACGAAAGCGTGGCGTCGCGTTACCAGACGCCGATGCGCGGCTCGAAGGTGCGGCTCTTGATGTTGTGTGTCGCACGGACGTTGATGCTGCTGGGTACGAAGCTGCTGCCCTTGTACTCGAGGTCGAAGCTGAGCCGGTCGATCAGGCCTTCATTGCGCAGGCAAAGCAGCGTTTCCGTCACCAGGTCCTTGATCTCGGGGATGCCGGGCGGCACGTAGATGAGGTTGTGCGGCTCGCGGTTGCCGCCGAACTCTTCGGGAAACAGGGTGATCTCGAACAGCATTCCCTGCTCGACCAGCTGCAGCGCGATGTCGAGTGACGCGACGTGCGAGTAATCCGTCGGCGTCTTCGCCGCTTTTGCCGGGTCTGGCGGCTCTGCGATGCCCATCGCCGATCCGGCAGCGTATCTGGGAGACATCATGGACACCTCTGCGTGAGTCGACTCCATGCGAGGGTGCGTGCACGTGGCCGCGAAGCCAATGAGAATCGTCTCAAAGATGGCGATGACGATGCGTCGCCGCCATTGCGCGTCTCAGTCGAGGAACTGCAGCCTGGCCAGTTCCGCGTACAGGCCATCCTGGGCCAGCAATTGTGCGTGCGTACCTTCGGCGACGATGCGACCGTGGTCCATGACCACGATGCGATCGGCCTTCAGCACCGTCGCCAGGCGGTGCGCGATCACCAGCGTCGTGCGCCCTTCCATCAGCGTTTCCAGTGCCTTCTGCACTGCGCGTTCGCTTTGTGCGTCGAGCGCGCTGGTGGCCTCGTCCAGCAGCAGGATCGGCGCGTCCTTGAGCAGGGCGCGGGCGATGGCGATGCGCTGCTGCTGGCCGCCGGACAGACGTGCGCCACGTTCACCCAGCTCGGTGTCCAGGCCATTGGGCATGGCGGCCACGAAGTCGGCAGCGTGTGCCGCGGCCACCGCACGCTCGACCTGTGCGTCGTCGGCGTCGAGACGGCCGTAGCGGATGTTCTCGCGCGCGCTGCTGGCGAAGATGGTCGGCTGTTGCGGCACCAGTGCGATCGCCTCGCGCAGATCCGGCAATGCGAGCTGGCGGATGTCGATGCCGTCGATCCGGATCTGGCCGGACTGCGGGTCATGGAAGCGCAGCAGCATCGAGAACACCGTGCTCTTGCCGGCGCCCGAAGGCCCGACCAGGGCCACGGTCTCGCCCGGCTGCACGCTCAGGCTGAAGCCTTCCAGGGCGGCCGCGTCCGGACGTTGCGGGTAGTGGAAGGTGACGTCGTCGAAGGAAATCGCGCCCTGCAGCGGAAGCGGCAGCGCCGTCGGCTGCGACGGCGACGCCACGGCGGTTTCCTCGACCAGCAGTTCGCTGATGCGGCCCATGCCGCCGGCGGCGCGCTGCAGCTCGTTCCAGACTTCGGCCAGCGCGCCGACCGAACCGCCGCAGAGCAGGGCGTACAGCACGAACTGGCCGAGCGTGCCGGCGCTCATGCGATGGGCGAGCACGTCGTGCGCGCCCGACCACAGCACCAGGGTGATCGCGCCGAACACCAGCATGATGGCAATGGCAGTGACCCAGGCCTGGGCCTGGATGCGCCGGCGCGCGGTGTCGACGGCGGTCTTCACTGCACTGCCGAATCGGCCCTGCTCATAGGGTTCACGCGCGTGCGCCTGCACCGTGCGCACCGCGCCGAGGGTTTCGTTGGCCAGGGCGTTGGCGTCGGCGATGCGGTCCTGGCTGGTCCGCGAAATCTTCTTCAGGCGACGCCCGCCGACCACGATCGGCAGCACGGCCAGCGGGATGCCGACCAGGGCAAAGGCGGCCAGGCGCGGACTGGTGACGAACAGCATCGCGATGCTGCCCAGCACGGTCACCGAGCTGCGCAGTGCCACCGACATGCTGGAGCCGACCACGCTGCGCAGCAGTTCGGCGTCGGCGGTCAGCCTCGACACCAGTTCGCCGCTGCGGTTGCGGTCGTGGAATCCGGCATCGAGTCCGATCAGGTGGGCATACAGGCGCTGGCGCAGGTCGGCGACGACGCGTTCGCCCAGCAGCGACACGAAATAGAAGCGCGCCGCGGTGGCCAGCGCTAGCGCGACAGCGACGGCGAACAGCAGCATGAAGGCGCGATCGATGGCGCCGCCACCCTGGCTGAAGGCCTGGTCGATCATCGTGCCGAAGGCCTTGGGGAAGATCAGCGTCGCCGTGCTGGACGCCGCCAGCGAGACCAGCCAGGCCACGAACAGGACACGATGCTGGCGCACGAACGGCCACAACGTGCGCAGGTTGCCGACGGGGGCTTTGGTCTGGGTGGCGTCGATGCGAGCGTTCATGGCGGTCCGGGTCACTCACATGTCAGGGAGTTCGTCGCCGAAGCGCACCCGGTCACGTGTGGCGTCGCGAAGCCTCACTTTCAAGGGCGCCAGCTCCGACGAAGGCAACCGCAGCCGCAGGCGTGCGCCCTGCGAGTCGAAGTGTTCGTCGAGTTTTTCCGCGCCGTGGGCCGCCATGGCGGCGTGGACGGTGCCGGTGTCCTCGAAGGCGTAGGCGAGCTCGACGCTGACGTGGGCGATCAGCACGCGCCTGGGCGCGACGCGCAGGCACTCGGCCGCGCTGCCGCCGTAGGCGCGAACCAGCCCGCCGGCGCCGAGCTTGATGCCGCCGTACCAGCGCGTCACCACGGCCACGACCTGGTCCAGCCCCTGGCCATCGATGGCGGCCAGGATCGGACGCCCGGCCGTGCCGGACGGCTCGCCATCGTCGTTGAAGCGGTACTCGCTGCCGATCCGGTAGGCCCAGCAGTTGTGCGTGGCATCGGCGTCGCCGACCTGCGCGATGAAGTCGAGCGCGGCCTGCGGCGCCGTCACCGGCGCGGCATGGACGATGAAACGGCTGTGCTTGACCTCCAGTTCGAAGGAGGTCGGACCGGCCAGCGTCGCAGCAGTCATCGCGTCGGGGCGGCGAGGGCGCGCAGGTCGTCGGGCAGGCGCAGGCGTGGATGGGTCTTGCGGAACAGTTCCAGGCTCTGGCGGGCGCCGTCGAGGTCGCCACTGTCGCGGCGCTCGCGGATGCGCTGCAGCCATTGGTCGGGCGCGAGGTCGCGATCGCCGCGCACGGGCTGGTCACTCAGGCCAGTAGTGCTACCGGTGACTTCGATGCGGTCGAGCGTGGAATCGGACGCAGCCGCGCCCGCGGCGGCGTCGGCTTCCGCTGCGGTCACCGATGCGGCCTGTGAACGCAGCTGGGCCTGCCTGGCCGCGTCATTCGCCACTTCCTTGCGCTGCGCAGCTGCGCCTGCCTGCGCGGCCGCGCGCTGGCGCTGCTCGCCTTCGGCGGTTGCAGCCATGGCGGCAGGCGCAGGTGCAGCAGCTGCCGGCGCCGGCGGCGACGCCGGTGCCGGTGGCTCGGAATAGGAGAACGCCCTGGGCTCGGCGTCGCTGCGTCCGGCCGGCGCAACGACCCCTTTCGCAGCGACAGCCGGCGCAGCGACAGCCGGCGCAGGATGTGCGTGCGCGGGATCGACCGCCTCATCAAGGAAATGATCCGACGCCTTCGCCGCCGGCTGTTTCGCGGCGATCGACGGCTCGCGCGCCGGCGCGACTTCGCGCCTGGCCATGGCAGGTGGTGCCTGCAGGGCGCGCGCGGGGGCGGGTGCCTCGGCCGGTGGCGGCGGCGGTGGCGCTGTCGCGGCCGGTTCGGTGCGCTGGATCACTTCGGCGGTGACATAGCCAAAGTCATCGGCTTCGTCGCGGGGCGCATGCGGCGCGGGCGCCGACGGGCGCAGCTGCCAGACGACCCCGACGGCCAGTGCCAGCACCGCCGCCATGCCGGCACCGGTGACCAGCGTTGCCGGGATGCCGCTCAGCGCCAGCCAGCGCCGGCTGCGACGCGGCGCCACGGCGGCATGCGCGGCCGCCAGGATCTTCGCGTCCAGCGCCGGCGAAGGACCGTCGTGCGGCCCCAGCCGCGCCAGCCGGTCGGCCATGGCGCGTTCTTGCGGGGTCAGCGGTTCGTCGAAAGGATGGCTCATGGGGTCAGTCGCTCAGCTCGCTGGGCTCGTCGCTCAGCCCGGCGCGCAGCTTTTCCATCGCGTAGCGCAGCCGTGATTTGACGGTTTCCCGGCCGACGCCGGTGATTACGCCGATGTCCTCCAGGCTCAGTTCCTGCTCCAGGCGCAGCAGCACCACTTCGCGTTGCTCCTCGGGCAGCGCCGCGATCGCCAGCTGCAGGCGCCGGCGCTGTTCGAATTCGGACAGTTCCCGCTCCGGGCTGCTCGGGTCGGGCACGCGGGCGGCGCGCTCGTCGCCGTCCTCCGGGGCCGCTGGGCGGTGCTTGAGGCCGCGCCAGTGGTCGTTGAGCCGATTGTGGGCGATGCGGAACAGCCAGGTCCTGAACGCGGCGTCCGGCTTCCAGCCCTGGCGCGCGGCGATGACCCGCTGCCAGACGTCCTGGAAGAACTCGTCGGCGAGGGCGCTGTCGCGCAGCTGGCGCAGCAGGAACCGGTACAGCGGGCCGCGGTGGCGGGCGTAGAGGGTTTCGAACGCAGCCGTGTCCCCGCCGGTCCAGGCCAGCATCAACAGGTCGTCGCTCGGATCCTCGCCCGCGTTCATCCGCGGCAGGGTACGGGCTGGAGGCGCCAACGGGAAGCCACGGGGCATCGGCGGCACGGTCAGTTGCAGGGCCAGGTCCATATCGGATAAACGGATCGCAGTTCGCGACGGGGTTGATCCACGCATGGCCGGCGTCGCGCTATCCTTCGGCGTCCGACCAGGGGCCCCATCCGCAGTGTCCAATCGCAGCAGGCCAAAGGCCGTCCGAATCGTCGATGCCGGCTACGGGCGCGATTCGCTGGCCGACACCCTGCAGCAGGCCCTGCCGCCGGGCTCCGAGGTCGCCGTGCTCTGGCGCGACCCGAACTCCGGCATTGCCGCCGGCTCGGCCTCGCCGGGCGCCACCAGCGCGCTGGCCAGCCGCGCCGAGGTGCTGCTGCAGCGCAGCCCGGTCGGCCACCATTCGCACCGCATCGAGATTGCCTGGACCACCGCCGAGGGCGTCCGCGTGGCGATCGCCGTGCAGTTGCCCGGGCCGGTCGCCGGCGAAGTGCGGCAGATCTGGCTGGCGATGGCCCAGCGCGTGGTCGTCTCGCACCTGGTCGCGTTGCGCACGCTGGCCCGCGCCGAATCGCTGGAAAAATCCGAACGCCTGCAGCAGGCGCTGTTCGAGATCGCCGATCTGGCCGGTTCCGACCTGGAGCTGGCCGACATGCTGCGGCGGATCCACACCGTCGTGGCCGGGCTGATGTACGCGGCCAATCTCTACATCGTGCTGTACGACGACGTCCGCGACAGCCTGCGCTTCCTTTACTTCGCCGACCAGGTCGACACCTACGTCGCCGAACCCGAGCGCGACATCGCCATCGACGACATGCCCAACAGCGTGACCGTGGCGCTGCTGCGCCATGGCGAGCCGCTGCAGGGTCCGTCGGAACTGATCCGCGACCGCCTCGGCGTCGCCCGCGACGCTCGCCACGGCCCCGACAGCGAGGACTGGCTGGGCGTGCCGATGCGCCGCGAAGACCGCATCTGCGGCGCGATCGTGGTGCAAAGCTACGATCGCCCCGACGTCTATGGCGAAGAGGAGCGGGCACTGCTGTCGTTCGTCGCCCAGCACATCCTGACCGCGCTCGACCGCTTCCATGCCCGCGAGGAACTCGAGCGCCGGGTCGAGGAGCGCACCCAGGCGCTGCAACTGAGCAACCGCGACCTGCAGGCCGAGATCATCGAACGCCAGCGCGCCGAGCGCCTGCAGCGGGCGTTGTTCCGCATCGCCGAACTGTCGATCACCTCCGAGACGCTGGAACGCTTCTACACCCAGGTCCACGATGTCGTCAGCGACCTGCTGTACGCGCGAAATTTCTACATCGCGCTGGTGTCCGACGACGGCCAGGGACTGGAATTCCCGTACTCGATCGACGAGCGCGATGCCAACCGCGAGAACCGCAAGCTGGCCTCGGGCCTGACCGAATACGTGATCGCCCGCGGCCGCGCGCTGCTGGCCGACCGCAAGCGCATTGCCGCACTCGAAGCGCAGGGCCTGGTGCGCAGCCGCGGTTCGCTCGCCCATTGCTGGCTCGGCGTGCCGCTGTTCCACAACGAGTCGGTGGTCGGCGTGATCACCGTGCAGAGCTATTCGCCGGCGATCAACTTCAGCGTCCGCGACCAGGAACTGCTGACCTTCGTTGCCCATCACATCAGCATCGGCCTGGCGCGCAAGCAGGCGCAGGACCGCCTGGTGTCGGCCCACGCCGAGCTGGAGCAGCGGGTCGATTCGCGCACCCGCGAGCTCGCCCAGGCCAACACCGAACTGCTGGCGCAGATCGGCGAGCGCCTGCGTGTGGAGCAGCAGCTGACCCACCAGGCGATGCACGACGCGCTGACCGGGCTGCCCAACCGCAGCCAGCTGCTCGACCGCCTGGCCCAGGCGATCGCGCGGGCGCGCAGCGAGCAGCAGAGCACGTTCGCGGTGCTGTTCCTGGACCTGGACCGGTTCAAGCTGGTCAACGACAGCGTCGGCCATTCCGCTGGCGACGAACTGCTGGTCGAGGCCGGGCGCCGGATCGTCGAAGCCGTCCGCGAGGACGACACCGTCGCGCGCCTGGGCGGCGACGAGTACGCCATCCTGATCGAGGACATCGACGGCCCCGAGGTCGCCGAGGAACTGGCCCAGCGCGTGCTGCGCGCCCTGGGTGAACCGTGCTGGATCGCCGGGCGCGAAGTGTTCCCGTCGGCCAGCCTGGGCATCGCCCTGTGGCACCCGCGCTACCGCACCGGCGCCGAGCTGCTGCGCGACGCCGACGCCGCCATGTACCGGGCCAAGGCCGCCGGCCGCGACCGGTGTGCGGTGTTCGACGAGGCCATGCGCGAGGAGGCGGTGCGCATCCTCGATCTCGAGGCCGACCTGCGACGTGCCATCAACGGCGACGGCTTCGTCGCCTTCTACCAGCCGATCGTGCGCCTGGACGACCACCGCGTGATCGGCCACGAGGCGCTGCTGCGCTGGCGCCATGAGCGCCGTGGCCTGCTGACGCCGAGCGAGTTCATCGGCGTGGGCGAGGACAGCGGCCTGATCGAGGAGGTCGACTGGATCCTCTATGGCCAGGTGATGGAAGAGCTCGCCCGTGGCGGCGAGGGCTACATCTCGGTCAACGTGTCGCCGCGGCATTTCCGTTCGGGCGATTTCGCCGACCGCCTGCTGCGCATGATCGACCAGGCCGGCGCCGACCCGCACCGCCTGCGCATCGAGATCACCGAGGTGGCGCTGCTCGACGACGTCCCGCGCGCACTGCGCATGCTGCGGACGCTGCGCAGCCATGGCGTGCTCGCCCAGCTGGACGACTTCGGCACCGGCTTCTCGGCGCTGTCCTACCTGCACCGGTTCCCGATCGAGTGCCTGAAGATCGACCAGAGCTTCGTCTCCGGCCTGATCGGTGACGCCCAGCCCGAGAGCGTGGCGGTGGTCCGGGCGATCCAGGCGCTGGCCGGGACCCTAGGCATCCACACCATCGGCGAAGGCGTCGAGACCGAGGCCCAGCGCGCCGCCCTGCGCGAACTGGGCTGCACCTACGGCCAGGGCTACCTGTTCGGCTACCCGGCCGAGCGCGCCCATACGCAGAACCTGCTGCGCGCTGTCAGCGGCTGATCGCCGCCCCACCTGCCTTGTCGTGAGCCCGTCCCCGCCCGAGGGGCGGCCTTGCCGTGGCCGCTCCATGGTGGAGTGCCTCTGGCACGGTTGTTGCCGCCAAAGTCGGCAAAGACAAGTTAGGAATTTCATGAACTGGCCTCTAAGCCCCCCTTTTGCCGGATTCAGCAAGGCAAAAGTTGCTGGATTGTCAAACCTGGGTGAAGGTTGCATGAAAAATGTGACAGCGTTCACAAAACTAAAAAAAGACAAAGGTGAACGATGCGTTAACCGTTGACCCGGCTGTATGCCTGAAGTCATGGTCGCTAGGCCTTACAGGGCAATTCCATTTGCTGAATTTGGGGGAAATGTGTCTAAACGTTCATCCATGAACCGCAATCTGCGGCGCAGCGCGCTTACCGTGGCGCTTGGCGTGTGCTTCGCCTCGACCGGCGTCCACGCCCAGTCCACCAGCGGCGCCGTATTCGGACAAGCGACGGCTGGGGAGACCGTCATTGTCGAGAACCCGGCCACCGGTTTCCGTCGTGAAATCACCGTCACAGGCGATGGCACCTACCGCGTGCCGGCTCTGTCGCCGGGCCAGTACCGCATCACGCTGCAGCGTCCGGACGGCACCACCACGGTGCGCGACGGCATCGCCGTCAACATCGGTACCGGTACCCCGGTCAATTTCGTCGCTGCCAGCGGCGGCTCGGCCACCACCCTCGACAGCGTGGTCGTGGTCGGCGCCCAGGCGGTGAATCCGATCGACGTCTCGTCGGTCGAGTCCACCTCCATCCTGACCGCCGCCCAGATCGCCAAGATCCCGGTGCTGCGTGACGCCACCTCGGTCGCCCTGCTGGCGCCGGGTACCGTCCGCGGCGATACCGCGTTCGGCAACCTGGCCTCGTTCGGTGGTTCGTCAGTCGCCGAAAACCAGTACTACCTCAACGGCTTCAACATCACCAACTCGTTCCGCAGCCTGAACTTCGCTCAGGTTCCGTACGAAGCGGTTGCCGAACAGCAGATCAAGACCGGTGGCTACGGCGCCGAGTTCGGTCGCTCGCTGGGCGGCGTCGTCAACATGGTGTCCAAGCGCGGTACCAACGAGTTCGAGGCCGGTGGCAACATCTTCTGGTCGCCCGATTCGCTGCGTTCGGAAGTCGAGAACACCTACTACTCCAACCCGCTGGTGCCGGGTGACCTCGGCAAGCTGCGCCAGGACAACTCCGAAGACACGCTCGGCGGCTACAGCAGCTCGATCTGGGCCAGCGGCGCGCTGATCAAGGACAAGCTGTTCGCCTACGGCTTGATCTCGTACAGCGAAGTCGAGCAGGACTACTGGGGCACCGTTGTTTCCCGCTCCAACAACAACGAGACGGAAAAGGGCAACCCGACCTGGCTCGTCAAGATGGACTGGAACATCAACGACGCCAACAAGATCGAGTTCACGGCGTTGTCGGACAAGCGTGAGACCACGATCCACTCCTACCTCAACCCGGTCGGTGTGGTCACGCGCGGTCCGCTGATCGGTACCTCGTTTGCCGAGAACGGCGGCGACAACTACATCGCCCGCTACACCGGCTTCCTGACCGACTCCTTCACCGTCTCGGCCCTGTATGGCTACAGCGAGTTCTCGCGCTCGCGTCGCCTGCGCACCGCCGGCGGCGTCGACGTGACCTACAGCGGCAACCTGGATGAGCCGGCCTCGGGCTGCCCGTCCGTCAGCGACACGCGTCCGGGTCGCCGCACGTCGGTCACCGGCGTGTACGGCAGCTCGTGCAACATCACCGGTACCTCGATCGACCGCGTCGACTCGGGCGACAAGCGCAACCAGTTCCGCCTCGACCTCGACTGGCAGCTGGGCGACCACGCGATCGGCTTCGGTTACGACCAGGACGATTACGAGTCCGTGGCCGGTACCTCGCTCGAGGGCGGCCGCCTGTGGACCTACTCGACCAATAACGGCCCGGACCGCACTGCCGCCACCGCCGACGACTTCGACCAGGTCCGCGAGCAGATCGTGAACCAGGGCGCGACCGTCGAGGTCAAGCAGCACGCGTTCTACGTGGAAGACAACTGGAACGTCACCGACACGTTCCTGGCCTACCTGGGCGCTCGTTGGGACACCTTCGAGAACCTCAACGGCCAGGGCGACAAGTACGTCGAGATCGAGAACCAGTTCGCTCCGCGCCTGGGCTTCTCGTGGGACGTCAACGGCGACTCCACGCTGAAGATCTACGGTAATGCCGGTCGTTACGCCCTGCCGCTCACCCCGAGCGTGGCCGTGCGTGGCGCCAGCGCCTCGCTGTTCACCCGCGAAGAGTTCACGTTCACCGGTGTTGACCCGGTGACCGGCGCTCCGCTCGGCCTGACCTCGCGCGGCACCTTCCGTTACGTCAACGGCGAGTTCGGCGAGCCCAAGACCGCGGCGACCATCGCCTCGCAGAACCTCGACCCGATGTACCAGGACGAGTTCATCCTGGGCTTCCAGCAGGCGCTGACCGACCACCAGAACATCGGTGCCCGCGGCATCTACCGCAAGATGAAGGCAGCGATCGACGACAACTGCGATTACACGCCGATCCTGGAGATCGAAGGCTTCACGCAGAACCCGACGACGGGCGTGTGGGCTGACGCCCAGGGCCGCGAAGCAGCACTGCCGAGCGCCGGCTTCCCGTACTGCCGCATGTTCAACCCGGGCGCGGATGCGGTGTTCCTGACCGACCTGTACGGCGATGGCAACCTCAAGGCCACCACCGTGCCGGGCGAACTGCTCTCACCGGAAGCCAAGCGCAGCTACAAGGCGCTGGAACTGTTCTGGGACGGCAGCTGGGACCGCTACTTCTTCCAGGCGTCGTACACGCTGGCCTACAACAAGGGCAACACCGAAGGCGGCGTGAAGTCGGATATCGGCCAGTCCGATACCAGCGTCACCCAGGACTTCGACTACAAGGAACTGGCGGTCGACTCGTACGGCTACCTGCCCAACGATCGTCGCCACAGCCTGAAGGTGTTCGGCAACTACGCGTTCACCGATGAGTGGTCGGTCGGCGCCAACCTGCTGGTGCAGTCCGGCCGTCCGATCAACTGCCTGGGCGTGCTGTACCCGTACCACGGCGGCATCCACCCGTACGGCTCCTCGTTCTTCCGTTGCGGTACGACGGAAGACGGTGGCGTCGACGGTCCGGCCGTAGCCGTGCCGCGCGGTACCGCAGGCCGTCTGCCTTGGACCAACTCGATCGACCTGAACGTGGCGTACTTCCCGAACTGGGCACCTGGCCTGAAGTTCAAGGTCGACGTGTTCAACGTCTTCGACAACCAGAAGGTCACGGGCGTGACCGAAGTTGCCGAGTCGGCCAGCACGGGTAACCCGCTCAACACCTACCTGGTGCCGCGTAGCTTCCAGTCGCCGCGTACGGTCCGCTTCATGCTGCAGTACGACTTCTGATCCAATTGTTCCAATTCTCTCTCCACGGCCGCCGCAAGGCGGCCGTTTTTTTTGCCCTGAAAACCCCACTTTTTTGCTCGTTTCGCGTTGTTCCGGCGACGTATGCCGCTATGCTTGGACGGTCCTTCCGATGGCGGTTCTATGCAGGCTGTTCTTTCTGAAATGTGGGGCCAGGCGCAGCGGCTGGAAGCCGAAGGTGCGTGGGATCGCGCAGGACGCGTGTATGAGGAAATGCTGGCGAAGGAGCCGCACCATGTGCCGGCGCAGTTGCGCATGTCGCGCCTGGCGCAGGCGGGCGACCGCTACTGCACGGCGAGGGAGCATGCCCTGCGTGCCGCCGATGCGGTGCGCCTGAAGGCAAGCACCCGCAACGCCGGCTATGTCACCGGGCGCCTGCTGGAGTTCGCCGAGGAGGCCGAGGTCGCTTCCGTGATCCTGTCGGCCGACTGGTCCGATCCGAACATCCTCCAGCAATCGGCGGTGCTGGCCCAGCACCTGTGGCTGGCGGGTCGCTACGAAGATGCATTGCGCTTCCTCGATGGCGTCGCCCGGCACGTGCCGGCCCATCCGCTGCTGTCGTATACGCGCGGCAACGTGTTGCGTTTCCTCGGCGACATGGCCGGTGCCGAACAGGCCTACGAGGCGGCACTGGTGCAGTCACCGGGGTTCGCCGATGCGCACTGGGCGCTCGCCACGCATGGCAGGGCGCGCACGCCGCTGCAGCGTGTGCCGCGCATCCGCCAGGCGCTGGCGGGCTGCACGGCGGGCGGTGTCGAGCAGGCACATCTGTTGTATGCCCTGTTCCACGAACTGGACGCGGCAGGCGAGGTCGACCAGGCGTGGCAGGCGCTCGAACAGGGCGCGGCGATCATGCGCAAGCGCCTGGCCTATGACGCAGCAGCGGAAGCAGCCCACCTGGAAGCACTGATGCGCCTGCCGGTACCGACGCCCGTGGCTGCACCTGCGCCGGGCGAGCGCCCGTTGCCTGTCTTCATCGTCGGCATGCCGCGCACCGGCACGACACTGCTCGATCGCATCCTCGGCAACCATGGCTGGGTGGATCCGGTCGGCGAACGCAACGACTTCGCGGCGGCGCTCAGCCAGGCGTCGGACCACTTCTTCCGTCACTCTGCGGCGAGCCTGCAACGTTTGCAGGGCACCGACTTGCGCGCGGCCGGGCATCTGTATGCGCAGCGGATGCGGTTGCTGGCACCGGGGCGCCCGTGCGTGCTCGACAAGAACCCGCAGAACCTGTTCAACATCCCGATGATCCTGCAGGCGCTGCCGCAGGCACGCATCCTGTGCCTGCGCCGCGATCCGATGGACGCGTGCTTTTCCAACCTCAAGGAACTGTTCCAGGGCGATGCCTATGCGTACAGCTATGGACTCGACGACCTGGCCGCGCACAACCGCAACGTGCAGCGCTGGATGCAGCACTGGCAGGACGCGGCGCCGCATGCCGTGCGCGTGGTCGACTACGAAGCGCTGGTGGCCGATCCGGAAACCGTGGCCGCGCAGCTGATCGAGTTCCTTGGCCTGCCGCCACAGGCAGGGCTGTCCGACATCGCCCGGAACCAGGCGCCGGTGGCAACGGCGAGCAGCAGCCAGGTACGCGAGGGCATCCACGGCCGCGGCGTTGGCGCGTGGAAGCGTTACGAACGGCAGCTGCAGCCACTGCGCGAATCGCTCGGAGCCTGAGATGTCGAACGTCGCTCCATCGGCGCTGCAGGCGCTGATTTCCAAAGCCGAAGCGCTGGCGGCCAGCGATGACCTCGACGGGGCCATTGCCGCATTCGAGCAGGTGCTGCTGCTGCGGCCCAACGAGCCGTATGCGCTCATCCAGTTGTCGTACCTGAACTCGCTGCGTGGGCATTACCGGCGCGCCGAGGAACACGCGCTGGCCGCGGCGCGCACCGGCACCACCGACCCCAGGCTGCTTGCCGAACTGCTGCCGCGCCTGCGCACCTTCAACCAGGTGCCGGCGCTGCAGGCGGCGATCGATCGCGCCAAGCCGATGTCGCGCATGCCCATCCCGCTGCTGATCGCCGCCGCCGCGCAGCTGAGTTACGTCAACCTTCCCAGCCGCGCGATCGCCTTCCTCGACGAAGCGCGACGCGCCGACCCGGACTACCCGCCGACCCTGCTTGCGCGGGCGCAGGTGCTCACCTATCTGGGCCGCTTCAGCGAGGCCGGGCAGGACATCGAGCGCAGCCAGCGGCGCGCGCCGGAAATCGCGCAGGGCTACTGGCTGTCGGCGTGGGTGCGCAAGCAGACGGCCGAAGCCAACCACATCGCCGCGATCGAGCGCGAGCTGAAAAGGCCCGGACGCACGGCCGAGGACATCGCGCTGCTGGCGTTCGCGTTGCACAAAGAGCACGACGACCTCGGTCAGCACGAGGCGGCGTGGAATGCGCTGGTGCTCGGCTGCCGCGCCAAGCGTTCGCGACTGAACTACGACACCGGCGCCACGGCCGAGCTGTTCGAATCGCTGTCGACGTTCGAGCCGGCACCGCCAGCAACCAGCACGGGGCAGGGCGACGACACGCTGCCGATCTTCATCGTCGGCATGCACCGTTCCGGTACCACGCTGCTGGAGCAGTTGCTCGATGGCCATCCCGACGTGCGCGGCCTGGGCGAGCTGTACGACTTCACCAGCGCGATGCGCCATGCGACCGACCACCATTGCCGCGGGGTCATCGACCGCAAGCTGGTCGAGCGCGCGGCCGGCGCCGATCTGGCAGCCGCGGGCGAGCGCTATCTGGGCAGCGTGAAGTGGCGGGCCGAAGGCCGGCGCTGCTTCACCGACAAGCTGCCCTCGAACTTCCTCAATATCGGTTTCATCGCGCATGCCCTGCCGCAGGCGAAGATCCTGCACATGGTGCGCGACCCGGTCGAGACCTGCTTCTCCAACCTGCGCGAGATGTTCTCCGAGGCCAATGCCTACAGCTACGACCCGATCGAGCTGGCCGACTATCACCGGCTGTACAAGCGCCTGATGTCGCACTGGCACGCGCGGTTCCCGGGCCGGATCCTCGACGTGGAGTACGCGAAGCTGGTTGCCGATCCCGAGGGCGAGTTGCGCCGCGTCGCCGATTTCTGCGGCTTGCCGTTTGATCCGGCGATGCTCGACATCGGTGCGCGCAAGCGCGCGGTGGTCACGGCCAGTGCGGTGCAGGTACGTGACAGCATCCAGGTGCGCGAGCGGCCGAAGTGGGCGCCGTACGAGCAGTGGCTGGCACCGATGATCGAGCGGCTGCAGGCCTGACGGCGAGTGCGGGAGCCAGCGGACTGGCTCCCACACCGTCACACAGCTACTGACCCAGACCGATGCGGGCGTCGCGGTCGGGGCCGATCTGGGTCCGGGCGAGTTCCATCAGTGCCAGCAGTTCGGCGCGTTCGCCGTTCTGGTCACGGCCCTTGGCGGAACTGGCCGTGCGGATCATCGCGTCGAGGCTCCAGCCGTCCATCCGGCTGCCACCGCGCAGGGCGTCGGCGAATCCGGCGACCGCACTGGCGAAGCGCATCGGTTCGCTCGGATTGCGCACCAGCTGCGACCCCAGCACCGGCGTCTCGATCAACCGGCTGCGGTCCTGGCCCGGCAACTTGTAGCGCAGGCGCAGATGGGCGATCTCGCCGCCCAGGTCGGCCTTGGCCGTGGCCGGTGCGCTGCCGTAGCGCAGCGATCCGACACGTTGCGCGGGTGAGGAGGCCGGCGTGATCTCGTACAGCGCGGTCACCTGGTGCCCGGCGCCGATGTCGCCGGCATCGACCTTGTCGTTGTTGAAGTCCTCGCGCTGCAAGACGCGGTTCTCGTAGCCGATGAGGCGGTACTCGGCGACCTGGGCCGGATTGAACTCGATCTGTACCTTCACGTCGCGGGCGATCGTCATCAGCGTGGAGCTCATCTGTTCGACCAGGACCTTTCGCGCTTCGCGCAGGCTGTCGATGTAGGCGTGGTTGCCGTCACCGACATCGGCCAGTTGCTCGGCCATCGCATCGTTGTAGTTGCCGCTGCCGAAGCCGAGCGTGCTCAGTGCGATGCCGTGCTTGCGCTGGTCGCCGACCAGCGTTTCCAGCGCACCCTGGTCGACGGTGCCGACGTTGAAGTCGCCATCGGTGGCAAGGATCACGCGGTTCACGCCGTTGGCGATGTAGGCCTGCCTGGCCATCGCGTAAGCCAGGCGGATGCCGTCGCCGCCGTTGGTGCTGCCGCCGGCGTCGAGGTGGTCGAGCGCGGCGAGGATCTCGCCATGGCGGTCGCCGGGCGTGGGCGGCAGGACAAGTCCGGCACTGCCGGCGTAGACGACCATCGACACGCGGTCCTGGCTGCGCAGATTCGGGACCAGTTGGCGCACCGCACTCTTGACCAGCGGCAGCTTGTCGGGTGAATCCATCGAGCCGGACGTGTCGATCAGGAACACGAGGTTGGCCGGGGCCAGCGTTGCCTTGGGTACGTCATAGCCCTTGATGCCGATCATCAGTAGCTGGCGCTGCGAATTCCACGGTGCGACCGCGAGCTCGGTGGTCACCCGGAACGGCACTTCGCGCGTGGCCGGTGCAGGATGGCCGTAGTCGAAGTAGTTGATGAACTCTTCGGCGCGGACAGCATCGGCCGGCGGCCGTGCGCCTTCGTTGAGCATGCGACGAACGTTTGCATAGCTGCCGGTGTCGACGTCGACGGAGAAAGTCGACACCGGCTCCTCCGACACGCGGCGAACGGGGTTGTCAGTGATTGCTGCATATCGCTCCGTGTTGGCCGGTTGCTGCCATGCGCCCGCTTGCCGCGCTTCGATGGGCGCTGGCGGTGCATAGGCCAAGGCCGACCCGGTGACGGCGACCGCATCGAGCGTCCGCGAAGGCGCGGGCGGCGACGCCGCTGGCGGTGCAATGGTTGACTTGCGCGCTGCTTCGCGACGCTGGCGCCTGGCATCAGTCGTGCCAGCTTCCTTTGCTGCTGTGGCTTCGGCGGCGTCCGCCGCCACGACAGCGGCGGACACATCCGACTCCGGAGCGGAATCCACGCGCTCGGTCTGTGCGGAATCGCGCGTTGTGTGACAGGCGGACAACGCAAGCGTGACAGCGATGAACAGGGTAGGGCGGACTGCCAGGGTGCGCTTCATGTTGCTGTCTCCGGTTGGGTTGCAAGGGCCAACGGACGGCAACGAAGAGTGGGGTTAAGGATTCACGCTTTTGTTCCAACCCGGTCGATGGGTCGGAAGTGACCATTACCTATGGCAGCGAAGAACGGTGGCCGCATTCACTTCACACAGTGATCGATTTAACCCGCGTTGTGCATAAACGCGCACGGCCCGTCACGCATCCAATTTCGTGTATCCCAGAAGTTGGTATGACCTTTCGAACTGGTGAGTACAACAGATGGCGCGCACGATTGAGCCCGCCGGTTACGTCTTTACAGCTTCCCCCGCGTCCCCCGACGCCTTTGCTGGAGGTACCTGCCATGACCCGTTCCTTGCCTTCCCCGCTGAAGCACACCCGCCGCGCACTCGTAACTGCAGTGTTCCTTGCTGCGTCGTCGACCGCGATGGCGGGTTCGCCACACCTTATCTATCTGCCCTCCACCGAAGCGGGTGTCGACCACGCCGCCATCGTGCAGGCGTTTGACGACCAGGGCTTCGAAGTCAGCACGTTCGCCTATGCAGGCGAAACGCGCCTGGCCTATGCACATCGCATCGCCGACGAAGTTCGCGCACTGATGGCCAAGGGCGTGGCTCCGGAGGAAATCAACGTCGTCGGCGCCGGCACCGGCTCCGCGGTGACCACGCTGACGTCCGCCCTGGTCGGCAACCGGCACGTCAATTACGTGCTGCTCGGCCAGTGCGATCCGGTGATGAAGGCCAACTACAACTTCCGCATGAGCGGTCGCGTGCTCGGCGTGCATGACGCCAATGACAGCACGTCGCTGTCGTGCCGTCCGCTGTGGGGCGATTCACCCAAGGTCAGCGAGCGCAAGGAGCTGGTGCTCAACACCGGCCACGGCGAGGCGCTGTTCCATGAGCCCAGGCAGGAATGGCTGCAGCCGGTGGCCGAGTGGGCCACGGGCGGCAAGGTCAGCATCGGCGAAACCAGCATCGGCAAGGTAGACGAACCCGCGCCGCGCAAAGAGTACTGAGTCAACGGTCCGGCAGGCCTCGACATTCCTTCCCCCAGCCGGGGGAAGGGGTGCCGTATCTGCATGTGTCGAAGCTCAGCTGGCCGGATCGCGGATCACCAGCAGGCGCTGCTCGGTCATGTCCTCGATCGCATAACGCACGCCTTCGCGGCCCAGCCCTGAATGCTTCACGCCGCCGTAGGGCATGTTGTCGACGCGGAAGCTGGGCACGTCGCCGACGATCACCCCGCCGACGTCGAGGCGGTCCCAAGCGCGCATGGCGTGGTCGAGGCGGGCGGTGAACACACCGGCCTGCAGGCCGAAGTCGCTGTCGTTGACCTGGTCGATGGCGCGATCGAAATCGTCGAACGGTTCCATCAGCGCAACCGGAGCGAAGGCTTCCTTCCGGTACAGCTCGCTGTCGCGGGGCACGCCCTCCAGCAGTGTCGCCGGCACCATGTTGCCGTTGCGGTTGCCACCGGCCAGGCGGCGGGCGCCGCCCTTGCGCGCGGCCTCGATCCAGCTGTCCACGCGCTTGGCCGCGGCCTCGTCGATCATCGGGCCGATGAAGGTCTTCTCGTCGCGCGGATCGCCCATCGGCAACTTCGCCACCGCTGCCTTGAGCTTCTTGCGCAGCTTGTCGTAGATGGCTGCGTGCGCGTAGATGCGCTGCACGCTGATGCAGCTCTGGCCGCTCTGGTAGTAGGCGCCGAAGACCAGTCGTTCGACCACGCGATCGAGCGGCATGCCCGGGTCGTCGTCGATGATGCAGGCGGCGTTGCCGCCCAGTTCCAGCGTGACCTTCTTGCGTCCGGCGCGGGCCTTGAGGTCCCAGCCGATCAGGCCGCCGGTGAAGCTCAGCAGCGCGATGCGTTCGTCCTCGACCAGTTGCGAGGCGTCCTGGGTGGAACAGGCCAGCACCGAGAACGCGCCGCGGGGCAAATCTGTTTCGGCCAGGACCTCGGCGATGATCAGCGCGCCGATCGGCGTCTTCTCCGAGGGCTTGAGCACGAACGGGCAACCTGCCGCCAGCGCGGGCGCGACCTTGTGTGCAACCAGGTTCAGCGGGAAGTTGAACGGCGTGATGAAGCTGCACACGCCGATGGGCACGCGCTTGACCATGCCGCGGTAACCGCGCGTGCGCTTGGAGATCTGCAGTTCGATCACTTCGCCATCGATGCGCGTGGCCTCGCCGGCGGCGATGCGGAACGTGTCGATCAGCCGGGTGACCTCGCCACGTGCGTCGGCGATGGGCTTGCCGGCCTCGATGCACAACGCCAGCGCCAGTTCGTCGAAGCGTTCCTGGAAACGCCGGACGCAATGCTCGAGCACGTCACGGCGTGCATCGGGCGGGAAGGCAGCGACCGACTCGCGCGCCTGGTGGGCGGCGACGATGGCCTTGCGCACGGCCGTGGCGTCGGCAATGGCGACGCGGGTGGCGCGCTTGCCGCTGTACTTGTCCAGCACCTCAAGGTCAGTGTTGGCGGCGACCGGGCGGTTGGCGAGGTAGTACGGGTAGCTGGCCATCAGGCCGGAGGCGGCGCGCTTGGGCTTTGCCATGTCGTTCTCCGATGAAGAATGGGGGGCGGATGACTACTGCAGGGCCGCGCTCAGCTTCGGGATCTCTTCGTTGAGCAGGCGGTCGTCGTCGCTGTAGTCGATGGGCACTTCGATCAGGTCGATTCCGGGGGTGTCGAGCGCACGCTGCAGCATGGGTGCGAACGCGTCCGCGGATGCAGGGCGATGCCCGCGCGCGCCGTAGCTCTGCGCATAGCGTACGAAGTCAGGATTGCCCAGGTCCATGCCGAAGCTCGGATAGCGCTCGTGCGCCTGTTTCCACTTGATCATGCCGTATGCGTCGTCGCGCAGCACCAGCACGGTGAGGTCCAGGCCCAGGCGCACCGCGGTCTCGAGTTCCTGCGAGTTCATCATGAAGCCGCCGTCGCCGCATACGGCCAGGACATTCCGGTCGGGGCAGACGATGCGCGCGGCGATCGCGGAGGGCAGGCCGGCGCCCATGGTCGCCAGGGCGTTGTCGAGCAACAGCGTGTTGGGTTCGCGGCAGCGATAGCAGCGGGCGAACCACAGCTTGTACAGGCCGTTGTCGAGGCAGACCACGTCGCGCGGGCCCATGACCTTGCGGACGTCGGCAACGAGCCGCTGGGGGGCCATCGGGAAGCGGTCCGCGTCGCTGCGGTCGACGAGGTTGGCCAGCAGCGCGGTGCGCACCCGGTCGAAGAAGGCGAAGTTCCAGTGCGCCTGTGCGCTCAGCACCTCGCCCAGTTGCCAGACCGTGTTGGCAATGTCGCCGACGACTTCGATCTGGGGAAAGTACACCGCATCGACCTCGGCGGCCTCGTAATTGACGTGGATGACGGTGCGGCGTCCCTCGCGCATGAAGAACGGCGGCTTTTCGATCACGTCATGGCCGATGTTGACGATGCAGTCGGCTGCGTCGATCGCGCGGTGGACGAAATCGTGGTCCGACAGGGCGGCATTGCCGAGCCACAGGGGATGCAGTTCGTCGATCACGCCCTTGCCCATCTGCGTGCTGAAGAAGGGGATTCCGAGCTTGTCGATGAACGATCGCAATTGCCGCGCGGTGGTCTTGCGGTTGGCGCCGGCGCCGATCATCAGCAGGGGGTGGCGTGACTGGCTGATCGCGGCGGCGGCGTGGGCGATGGCCTTGTCGTCGGCGATCGGCCGGCGCGAGAACGAGGCCGGGATCAGGCGGGCGCTGGTTTCGTCGCCGGCGATGTCCTGCGGAAGCTCCAGGTGGGTCGCGCCGGGGCGTTCTTCCTCGGCGCGGCGGAAGGCCTCGCGGACACGCGCGGGAATGGCGTCGGCGGAGACTATCTGGCGTGTGTACTTGGTCAGCGGCCGCATCGTGTCGACCACGTCGACTATCTGGAAGTGCCCTTGCCGGCTGGTCTTGATCGGCTTCTGGCCGGTGATCATGAACATCGGCATCGCGCCGAGCTGGGCGTAGGCAGCGGGGGTGACCAGATTGGTGGCGCCGGGGCCGAGCGTCGACAGGCATACGCCGGCTTTTCCGGTCAGGCGACCGTAGGTGGCGGCCATGAAACCGGCGCCCTGTTCGTGACGGGTCAGTACCAGGCGGATGGGCGAATTGCGCAGCGATTCGAGCAGGTCGAGGTTCTCTTCGCCGGGAATGCCGAAGACGTACTCCACGCCCTCGGCTTCGAGCGCGGCGACGAACAGATCGGAGGCCTTGGTCATGCACGCTTCCTCGGGCACGGGTCCGCGCATCGTAGCGGGAGCCATGTGGTGGAATGCGTGATGGTGCAGTGAGAGCGGCTTCAGCCGTGATTTGCAGTCGCGAACAGACGCGGCTCAGTCTTCCTTGGGTTCGACCCGCACGTGCAGTTGCCCGTCGCTCAGACGCGCCGCCAGCCGGTCGCCTGGGGCCGCATCGAGTACGCTGCGCACGATCCTGCCGTCGGCATGCTGCAGGATCGAATAGCCACGCGCGACGGTAGCCAGCGGGCTCACCGCTTCGAGCGAACGCGCCAGGCCGCGCAGGTGCATCGCGTCCTTGGCCAGCCGGCGCGCGATCGCGGCCTGCGGACGCGGGCGCAGTGCGGCCAGGCGTTCGCGCAGGCCGGCGATGCGGCGTTGCGGGTGGGCCGAGCGCAGCACTGCGTCGGCGTGGCGCAGGCGCGCCCGCTCGCGTTCGAGTCGCTGGCGCCAGGCCGCATGCAGGCGGCGCAGGGCTTCACGCTGACGGCGGTCGAGCGCTTCCAGCCGCGCCTGCGGGCGCATCGCATTGAGGCGCAGCGCGGCGCGGTCGGCGCGCTGCATGGCCTGGCGCAGGCGTTGCGTATGTAGGTTGCGCAGGCGTGATTCGAGGATGCGCAGGCGGTGCAGCAGGTCCTCGCGATTGGGTGCCAGCAGTTCGGCCGCGACCGACGGCGTCGGTGCGCGCACGTCGGCGGCGAAGTCGCTGAGGCTGAAGTCGGTCTCGTGGCCGACCGCCGACACGATCGGTACCGGCGAGGCGGCGATCGTGCGCGCCAGGCGCTCGTCGTTGAACGCCCACAGGTCCTCGAGCGAACCGCCGCCGCGTGCCAGCACCAGCACGTCATAGCGCGCCGAGGCGATGGCCCGTTGCAGCATCGCCACGATCTGCGCGGCCGCTCCCTCGCCCTGGACCTGGACCGGCAGGACGTCGGCTTCGAGCAGCGGGAAGCGCCGCGCCAGCACGCTCAGCACGTCGCGCACGGCCGCGCCGCTGGGCGAGGTGATCACGCCGATGCGTCGGGCGAAGCGTGGCAGCGGCCGCTTGCGCTCGTTGTCGAACAGGCCTTCGGCGGCGAGGCGGGCGCGCAGTTCCTCGAACGCGCGCCGCAGGGCGCCTTCGCCGGCCTCTTCCATGTGGTCGAACACCAGCTGGTATTCGCCACGGGCTTCGTACAGGGTCAGGCGACCGCGACCGAGCACGCGCAGGCCTTCGCGCGGGACGAACTTCAGCCAGCTGCTCTTGGGCCGGAACATCGCGCAGCGCACCTGCGCGCGTGCGTCCTTGAGGGTGAAGTAGAGATGGCCCGATGACGGCTTCGAGACATTGCCCAGCTCGCCCTCGATCCAGACCTGCGGGAACGCCCCTTCCAGCAGATCGCGCGCCAGCGTGTTCAGCTGGCTCGGCGTCAGGACCTGGTCGGCGTGGCCGCCCGGGCCCGGTTCGGAGGGGTAATCGTTCATGGACTGCAACGTGTCACGGCCGGCCAAGGTAGCGCAGGGGCTGCGCTGGGTCACGTCCGGGTCACGTCCCGGTCAAGCCGGCGCTGGGGCTGGCTGCGGGCCTGGCCTACAATGGCGGCATGAATTCACATGCTCCCGCTCCCTGCGCGCACCCCGGCTTCGGCCCGCTGCCGCGCCGCCTGACGCGCTCGGTACTCGTCGGCGGCGTCGAGGTTGGCGGCGGCCGGCCGGTCGTCGTCCAGTCGATGACCAACACCGATACCGCCGACGTGGCCTCGACCACCAAGCAGGTCGCCGAGCTGTGGCGCGCCGGGTCGGAAATGGTGCGGGTGACGGTCAACACCGTCGAAGCGGCCGCCGCGGTCCCGCGCATCGTCGACAAGCTGGCGATGATGGGGGTGGAGGTGCCGATCATCGGCGACTTCCACTACAACGGCCACCAGCTGCTGACCGCCGAGCCGGCCTGCGCCGAAGTGCTGGCCAAGTACCGGATCAACCCCGGCAACGTCGGCTTCGGCAAGAAAAAGGACAGCCAGTTCGCCACGCTCATCGAGCTGGCGATCAAGCATGGCAAGCCGGTGCGCATCGGCGCCAACTGGGGCTCGCTCGACCAGGCCCTGGCCGCGCAGCTGATGGACGAGAACCACAAGCTCGCCGAGCCGCGCGAAGCCGCTGAAGTGCTGCGCGAAGCGCTGATCCGCTCGGCCCTGGACTCGGCCGCGCGCGCGGTCGAGCTGGGCCTGTCGGCCGACCGCATCATCCTCAGCGCCAAGGTCAGCGGCGTGCAGGAGCTGATCGCGGTGTACCGCGAAATGGCCCGTCGCAGCGATTTCGCCCTGCACCTGGGCCTGACCGAGGCCGGCATCGGCAGCAAGGGCATCGTCGCTTCCAGCGCCGCGCTCGGCGTGCTGCTGCAGGAAGGCATCGGCGACACCATCCGCATCTCGCTGACGCCCGAACCGGGCCAGTCGCGCACCAACGAAGTCATCGTCGCCCAGGAACTGCTGCAGACCATGGACCTGCGCGCGTTCACGCCGATGGTCACCGCCTGCCCGGGCTGCGGCCGCACCACCAGCACCTTCTTCCAGGAGCTGGCGCAGAAGGTGCAGGAACACGTGCGCGCGAAGATGCCGGTGTGGAAGATCAGCCATCCCGGCGCGGAGAACCTGACGCTGGCGGTGATGGGCTGCGTGGTCAACGGCCCGGGCGAATCGCGCCATGCCAACATCGGCATCTCGCTGCCGGGTACGGGCGAGGCGCCATCGGCGCCGGTGTTCGAGGACGGCGAGAAGACCGTGACGCTGCGTGGCGAGAACATCGCCCACGAGTTCGTCGAGCTCATCGACCGCTACGTCGAGCGCAAGTACGGCGCGGCAGACGACGCAGCGCGTGCCGGCTGAGGGCAGCGACGCACTCACCCAGGAGCTGCGCTACGGCGCAGGCGTGCTGCGCCGCTACGGCGGCCGGCTGCTGCTGGTGTTCATCGGCCTGCTGTTGCCGCTGTGGGGGTTCGCCGAACTCGCCGACGAGATCCACGAGCAGGAAGCGATCGCATTCGACGAGCCGATCCTGCGCTTCGCCCATGAGCTTGCGCGCGACGGCTTCGATCGCTTCTTCGTGGTGATTTCACGGATCGGCTATCTGTGGGGCGTGGTGCCGTTCGACATCGTCCTGGTGCTGGTACTCACGTGGTTGCGCCGATACCGCGAAGCCACCTTCGCCGCGATCGCGCTTGCGGGCTCGGCTCTGCTCAACATCGCCGCCAAGGCGGCGTTCGCACGCGAGCGGCCGTCGTTGTGGGATTCGATCGCGCCCGAGAGCAACTTCAGTTTTCCCAGCGGACACGCGATGGGCTCGATGACGCTGGCCTGGGTGCTGGTGCTGCTGGCGTGGCGCACGCGCTGGCGCTGGCCGGTGGTGGCGCTGATGGCGGCGTTCGTGGTTCTGGTGGGATTGTCGCGGGTGTACCTGGGGGTGCATTACCCGTCGGACATCCTCGCCGGGTGGGCGGCGGCGAGTGTGTGGACGGTGGCGGTCTACCTGCTGGTGTACTGGGGCGGGTTGCGGCCGTGGCACGTGTCGTCAGCAGGCCAGGGCCCGAAAGGCAGGATTACTCGCCCGGCGTCGCCGCCGCACTCGGCGCAACCGTCGCCGCACGGCGCATCAGCACCGCCTCGCGATGGGCGATGTAGGCGTTCGCCGACAGGATGATCGCCGCGCCGGCCCAGGTCCATCCGTCCACGCTCTCGCCAAACCACAACCAGCCCGCGGTGGCGACCAGCGGCAGCTGCATGAAGCTGATCGGCGTCAGCGCCGAGACTTCGCCGAGCTTGAGCGCGTGGGTCCACAACACCTGGCCACCGGTACCGAAGATGCCGGCGCCGATCACCCACAGCCAGGCGATGCCCTGCGGCCATTCCCACACCCACAGTGCTGGCAGCAGCGACATCGGCACCCAGAACAGATAGGTGTAGAGGACGATGGTGTTGGCCGCGTCCACGCGTGACAGCTGCTTGATCTGGATCGCGACGACACCGCTCAGCACGGCGGCGAGCAACGCGATCAGCGTGCCCGTGCTGAACTCCGCCGAGCCCGGACGCACGATCACCAGCACACCGACAAACCCTATCGCCACTGCCGCCCAGCGCCGGGCGCGGACGTGCTCACCCAGGAAGATCGCCGCGGCGATCGTCACGAACACCGGCGTGGAGTACGACAGCGAGATCGCCTGCGCCAGCGGCAGGTGCCCGATCGCCCAGAAGCCGGCCAGCATCGAGCCGATGCCGATCGCGCAGCGGACGAAATAGCGCGGCAGCTGGCGCGTGCGCAGCGAGGCGCGGTCGACGCCGGCGATCAGCGGCAGCACCGCCATCAGGCCGAACAGGTTGCGGAAGAACGCGATCTCGAACGTATGCAGCGTCGCCGATGCCAGCCGGATGGTGATGGCCATCGCGCCGAAGCACAGCGTGCTGGCGAGCATGAAGCCCGCCGCGCGCATCGGGGTCGAAGCGGTTGCTGCGTTCACCAGGTGGCGCCGATGACTCGCGGTTCGGGCTCGATTTCGACGTTGAAGCGCGTACGGACCGAGTCGGCGATGCGCCGGGCCAGGTCGAGCAGTTGCTGGCCGCTGGCATGGCCATGGTTGACCAGCACCAGCGCATGCGTCGCGGCCACGCCGGCGTCGCCGTCGCGGTGGCCCTTCCAGCCGCAGGCATCGATGAACCATGCGGCCGACAGTTTGCGCGTGGCGGCGTCGTTGCCGCGGAACACCGGCATCGCCGGGTATTGCGCCTGCAGTGCCTCGGCCTGGGCCAGCGGCACGATGGGATTCTTGAAGAAACTGCCGGCGTTGCCGAGCACGGCCGGGTCGGGCAGCTTGCGGCGGCGGATCGCGATCACCGCATCTGCAACGTCGCGCGGCGTCGGTGCGGCAATGCCCATCGCCACGATCTCGTCGCCGATGCCGGCATAGTCGAGCTTCAGCGAGGGCGCGCGCGGCAGCGCGAACTCGACGGCGGTGACGATGTAGCGATCAGGTGCGTGCTTGAACACGCTGTCGCGGTAGGCAAACGCGCAGGCCGCGGCGTCGAGTCGATGCACCTGGCCGGTGGCCGGCTCGAATGCCTCGACGGCGTGGATGAACTCGCGCACCTCGACGCCGTAGGCGCCGATGTTCTGGATCGGCGCGGCGCCGACCGTGCCCGGGATCAATGCCAGGTTCTCCAGGCCGGCCAGGCCCTGGTCCAGCGTGTGCATCACGAAGCCGTGCCACTGCACGCCAGCGTCGGCACGGACGATGGCGACCGCGTCGTCGTGCAGCACGCGCACGTCCTGTCCGGTCAACGCCAGCACCGGTGCTGGCGGGTCGCCGGCGAACAGCAGGTTGCTGCCGCCGCCGAGAACCAGCGGCGTGCGTTCGCGGAATTCCGCCCGCGCCAGGATTTCCGGCAGCGCACGGGCATCGCCCAGCTCCGCCAGCCACGACGCGCGCGCCGCGACGCCAAAGGTGTTGCGATGATCGAGCGGGGCATCGCGCAGGATGCGGACGGCCTCGCTCATACGATCGGCGGCATGTTGCCCCGGCTGGGGGCTTCCTTGCGCCGGCGCATGGCCTCGACGCATTCGTGCACCAGGGCCGGGCCGCGGTAGACCAGGCCGGTGTAGCACTGCACCAGGGTCGCGCCGGCGGCCATCTTGGTCGCGGCGTCGGCGCCGGAGAGGATGCCGCCAACACCGATCATCGGGATCGACTCGGGCAGGCGCGTGCGCATCATCCGCAGCACCGCGGTTGCCTGGCCCATCAGCGGCCGGCCCGACAGGCCGCCGGTTTCGGAGGCATGCGGTGCGCCGTCGATGCCGATGCGCGAGACGGTGGTATTGGTGGCGATCACGCCGTCGACCTGGAGGTCGCCGAGCACGCGCGCGGCGGCCTCGACGTCGTTGTCGCTGAGGTCGGGGGCGATCTTGACCAGCATCGGCACGCGCTTGCCATGCAAGGCGCCCAGGCGCTCCTGTGCTTCGCGCAGGATCGATACCAGGCGCCGCAGCGACTGCTCTTCCTGCAGCTCGCGAAGGCCGGCCGTGTTGGGCGACGAGATGTTGACGGTGACGTAGTCGGCAAGGGGGTAGACCCGCTCGAGGCAATGCAGGTAGTCGGTCTCGGCCGACTCGTTGGGCGTGTCCTTGTTCTTGCCGATGTTGATGCCGAGCAGGCCGCCGCGTCGGCGTGCCTTTTCGACATTGCGCACCAGCGCCTCGACGCCGCCGTTGTTGAAGCCCAGGCGGTTGATCACCGCCTTCTGGTCAGGCAACCGGAACATGCGCGGGCGCGGGTTTCCCAGCTGCGGAAGCGGCGTCACCGTGCCGATCTCGACGAAACCGAACCCGAGCGCCATCAGCGCGTCGATGTGCGCGCCGTTCTTGTCCAGGCCCGCGGCCAGACCCACCGGATTGGGGAAGGTCAGGCCGAAGGCGCGCGTCGGCAACGGCGCCGGACGCCGGCCCAGCAGTGGACTCATGCCACTGCGGTAGGCCGCTTCCATCGCCTTGAGGGTGACGTCGTGCGCGGTCTCGGCGTCCAGTCCGAACAGGAAGGGGCGGGCGACGGAATACATGTCAGCACCCACCCCGCTGCCGGTTCGGAAGCAGCGTCCAGCCGGACACAGCAGACCCCGGGCTGACGATAGCGAGCGTGCTGTTGTCGCGACGGACGGCTGCTTGCATGCGGCGGGGGTCCTGGTTCCGGTGGCGGTCGGTCAGAGGTCGAACTTGATGCCCTGGGCCAGCGGCAGCGCGTCGGAGTAGTTGATGGTATTCGTCTGCCGGCGCATGTAGGCGCGCCAGGCGTCGGAACCCGACTCGCGACCGCCGCCGGTTTCCTTCTCGCCGCCGAAAGCACCACCGATCTCGGCGCCGCTGGTGCCGATGTTGACGTTGGCGATGCCGCAGTCCGAACCCGATGCCGCCAGGAATGCCTCGGCCGCCTTCAGGTTCTGGGTGAAGATCGACGACGACAGGCCCTGCGGCACGTCGTTCTGCATGTCGATGGCGTCCTCGAGCTGGCTGTACTTCATCACGTACAAGATCGGCGCGAAGGTTTCGGTCTGCACGACTTCAGCGTCGTTCGACAGGCCGGTCACGATCGTCGGCAGGACGAAGTTGCCCGGGCCGTCGATGGCGGCACCGCCGGTCTCGACCTTGCCGCCGCTGGCCTTGGCCTTCTCGACGGCATCCAGGTAGGCCTGCACCGCATCGCGGCTGTTGAGCGGGCCCATCAGGTTGTTCGGGTCGGTCGGGTCGCCGATCTTCTTCTCGACCTGCTTGTAGGCGGTGATCAGCTTGGCCAGCACGTCGGCGTAGATCGACTCCTGCACGAACAGGCGGCGCGTGGTGGTGCAGCGCTGGCCGGCGGTGCCGACGGCGCCAAAGGCAATGGCCGGAATCGCCAGCTTCAGGTCGGCGCTGGAGTCGACGATGATCGCGTTGTTACCGCCCAGCTCGAGCAGCGAACGGCCCATGCGGCGGGCGACGCGCTCGCCGACGATGCGGCCGACCTTGGTCGAGCCGGTGAAGCTGATCAGGCCGATGCGCTTGTCGTCGACGAAGCTCGAGGCCAGCTCGGTGCCGGCATCGTTGAACAGGAAGAAGATGTCCGGGAAGCCGCCGGCCTTGAGCGCGGCGTTGCAGATCTTCATCGAGGCGATCGCCGACAGCGGCGTCTTCGGCGAGGGCTTCCACAGGGTGATGTTGCCGCAGATGGCAGCGATGAAGCTGTTCCAGGCCCACACCGCGACCGGGAAGTTGAACGCCGAGATCACGCCGACGATGCCGATCGGGTGCCACTGCTCGTACATGCGGTGACCGGGACGCTCGGAGTGCATGGTCAGGCCGTAGAGCTGGCGCGACAGGCCGACGGCGAAGTCGCCGATGTCGATCATCTCCTGCACTTCGCCATCGCCCTCGGGCTTGGACTTGCCCATCTCCAGCGCGACCAGCGAACCCAGCGCGTCCTTGTGCTTGCGCAGCGCATCGGCGCACAGGCGCACGGCTTCGCCGCGACGCGGCGCGGGGGTGGTGCGCCACACCTTGAAGGCAGCCTGGGCACGGTCAACGATTGCGTCGTAGTCGGCCTGCGAAGAGGCCTGGACCTTGGCCAGCACCTCGCCGTTGGTCGGGTTGATCGACTCCAGAACGCCGGCATCCCGGGTGGGCGACCATTCGCCGCTGCCGAGGTAGGTGCCGGATTCGGTATCGGTCAGGCCGAGGGCGGTGAGGACGGGGTGGGTCATCGGACTTGCTCCTGGGGGACTGAAGGGCGAGGCGAGGTTGCGCCTGGAAGCAGGTTCCAGCAGCAACCTCCGGCTCACCGCAATGGCGGCCCCGACACGATTCGAACGTGCGACCTGTCCCTTAGGAGGGGACCGCTCTATCCAACTGAGCTACGGGGCCAAGCTTTGAGATCAAGGGTTTGAAGAAACGCGAGCGCGGCATTTTCGCATGATTGCGCCGGATTCGGGTTGGCCGTGCCCACCCCGATCACCAGACGCGGGCCGGCGCGGACCGGCATGGGCCGGCATTGGCCCGCATGGGCCTCAGGCCTGCGCGTCTGCAG
Source organism: Lysobacter sp. S4-A87 (assembly GCF_022637455.1). Lineage (NCBI taxonomy): Bacteria > Pseudomonadati > Pseudomonadota > Gammaproteobacteria > Lysobacterales > Lysobacteraceae > Lysobacter > Lysobacter sp. S4-A87. The sequence continues at coordinate 1,100,305 of NZ_CP093341.1, read as the reverse complement.
CGATCTGCGACTCGGGTTCGCTCTGGCCCTTGGCCACCACCGCGGTCGCGGTCAGGTCGCCGGTGACATTTCCCAGGGTGGCGAACACATCCGGGATGGTGTCCAGCGCCAGCAGCAGGCCCAATGGCTCCACCGGCAGGCCCATCGCCTGGGTCACCGGCATGTTGGTGGCCATGAAGCTGACCTGGCCGGGCAGGCCGACCGAACCCATGCTGATCACCACCGCCAGGGCCGCGCCGGCCGCCAGCTGCGCCGCGCTCAGGTCGACGCCGTAGGCCCAGGCGACAAAAGAGGCCACGCCGATGTACTGCATCGGGCTGGTGATGCGGAACAGCGACACCGCCATCGGCAGCACCAGCGAGGTCACGCTGAGCGGATGACCCAGGCGCACGCGCGAGCTTTCGATCATCGCCGGCAGCGAGGCCAGCGACGACTGCGTGCTGGCGGCAACCGCCTGCGCCGGCACGATCGCGGCGGCGAAGCGGCGGACGCGTTCGCCGCCGGCCAGCACCGCGATCGGGTACATCAGCGCGGTCGCGCACAGGTACATCGCCGACAGGATCGCGATATACCAGCCGAACGCGCCGATCATGCCGTGGCCGACGCGCGCGCAGACCGCCAGCACCAGCGCGAACACGCCCACCGGCGCCGCCCACAGCACCCAGCGCACGATCACCACCATCACGTCGGCGATGGACTGGACCAGTTCCAGCAGGCGCTCGCGGCGACCGGTCTCGATCCGGGTCAGGGCGAAACCGAAGAACAGCGCGAACACCACCAGCGGCAGCATCGCGCTCTGCGCGGCAGCCGCGATGGCGTTGCTGGGGATCACCCCGGCGAACCAGTCGGCCAGCGAATTGGGCAGGCTCAGCTGGGCGGTACCGGCGGTGGCCGCGCGCAGGGATTCGGCCAGGCCTTCCTGGCGCGGCACCAGCGAGAACAGCAGCGGCGCCACGATCGCGGCAAAGGCGGCGCAGACGCTGAGGATGATCACGAAGGTGATGATCGCCTTGCGCGCGGTACGCCCGGACGCGGCGGCGTCCGTGGCGGTGTTGACGCCGATCACCACCAGCGCCGCCACCAGCGGCACCACGGTCATCTGCAGGGCATTGAGCCAGAGCCGGCCGATTGGCTGGACGAAGTCGGCGACGCGGGTCGCGGCGGTGACGTCCCACCAGGCCAGGAGCAGGCCGATGATGGCACCGAGAAAGAGTCCGAGCAGTACGCGGGCGGTGGTCGACACGGAAGGTCCTGGTTGCAGGTTGCGCTAGTGGGATGAGCGTAATGCAGCGAAGCCGAAGATTGCGGCCTCAGGGCAGGCCCCAGTCCTTCTGGACGCGCCCGTACTCCGCTTTGGGCAGCAGCACGAACACCGGCTTTCGCTTCGGATCCAGCCATCCCAGCAACTGCTGCATCACCGGCTCGGCCATCGCCGTGCAGCCGGCGGTCGCTTCACCCGGTGCCTTCCACAGGTGGGCGAAGATGCAACTGCCGGTGCCACTGCGATTGCCAGGGTTGTGCTCGATGACGAAGCCGAGCTTGTAGCGCTGGTCGCCGCCGGCATGCAGGTCGCGGCGCATCGGCTCGGTCGAGCCGGCGACGGCGTCGGCGCCGACCTGGCGCGCGTCGACGATGCGGTTGTACAGGGGCGATGCGTTGACGTCGATGCAATAGTCCGAGGCCGTCATCGCCTGGTAGGGCCAGGCGCTTGCCGTGCTGTCGGCATAGCCGAACGCGGTGCCGATGCGGAACACGCCGGCCGGTGCGCGGCCGTCGCCTTCGCGTTTCTGCGGTTCGCCGGGCTGCGGTGCATGCAGGCCGACACCCCAGGCGGAGCCGCTGCGGCCAACCGTGATCGGTGCCGCCTCTGCCAGCGCACGCCAGCCCGCGCCGTCGCGCTCGAATCTCTGCAGCGTGCCGGTATTGGCGTCCCAGTCCGCGGTCGTCACCACGACCATCTGCCCGGCGTCGTCCCATGGTCGCGTTGGCTGGCTGGTCTTCATGCCGGCGCAGGCGGCCAGCGCGAGGGTGGCGAGGCAGAGCAGGGCACGTGCGGCGCGTTGGTGCATCGGATGGGTCATCTCAGCTGTCCAGCAGGTCCTGCATGCGCTCGAAATTGAAGTCGAGCTGGCTGCGGCGGTCTTCGCTGCCATCGCACAGCAGGATGAAGATGAGGTCGAGCAGGTGCTGCAGCGCGCACTGGTACAGCAGCGGCTCGATATGCCGGCGCTCGTCGTGGGCCGATACCAGCAGCGCCGCATCGGCATGCGCCCGCAGCGGATTGGGCGTGTGCCGGCTGACCGAGATCACCTTGCCGAAGCGCTCGCGGAACAAGCGGCTGATCTGGCACAGCGCCGGCTGCCTGCCGTGTTCGGAGAACACCAGCAGCACATCGCCGGGGGTGGCGCTCGAGACACCCGCCTGCATCAGGATCGCATCGACGTAGTGGACGGTGAGAATGCCCAGCATCGACAAACGCGTGGCAAACGCGCGCGCCGGGATGCCGTCTTCGCCCAGGCCGATGATGAAGACCTTGCCCGCTCCCTGGATCGAGGCCGCGATCGCGTCGATGCGTTCGGGCGGATTGATCAGCCGCGTCTCGGCTTCGGCCTGGGCCTTGAGGTGCCACAGGTCCTCGGCAAGCGCGGCATGCGGATCATCGCTGCGCACTTCGCTGGCGACGTTGTCGTCGCCGCCGTCGCCGCGCGCGACCGCCTGGCCGATCGAGTACTTGAGGTCGGGATAGCCCTTGTATCCCAGCTTCTGGCTGAACTTGACCACGCTCGACTGGCTGATGCCCAGCGCATTGGCCAGCTGCTGCGAGGAGTAGTCGCGCAGCAGGTGGGCGTTGTCGAGCAGGAAGTCGGCGATGCGGCGTTCGATGGCGGACATCTGGTCGCGTTCGGAGCGGATCTTCAGCAGGGGCGACATGGGCAGGACCCGTCAGGCCTCGATCGGCACAAGCCCGCGGATCTCGCGGATGCCCAGGCCGGGCGCATCGGTCACCGAGATTTCGGACTCGTTGAAGTTGACGCCGCCGTCGACCGGGTTGAACGCGCACAGCGACGGGCCATCCAGGTCGACCTTGGTGATCGCGCTCGACTTGGCCACCGCCAGGTGCACCGCCGCGGCGACGCTGATGCTGCTCTCGAGCATGCAGCCGATCATGCATTCCACGCCGTAGAGTTCGGCGATGTCGGCGATGCGGATGGCATTGGACAGGCCACCGGTCTTCATCAGCTTGATGTTGATGATGTCGGCCGCGCGCATGCGGATCAGGTCGATGACCTCGGTGGGGCCGAACACGCTCTCGTCGGCCATGATCGGCGTATGCACGCGCTCGGTGACGTACTTCATGCCGTCCAGGTCCTTGGCCTTGACCGGCTGCTCGACCAGCTCCAGGCGCACGCCGGCGTCCTCGAGCATGCTGATGGCATACACCGCCTGCTTGGCACTCCAGCCCTGGTTGGCGTCCAGGCGCAGCAGGGCGCGGCCCTCGACCGCAGCATAGATCGCCTTGACCCGCTCGATGTCGACGCCGATGTCCTTGCCGACTTTGATCTTCAGCGACTCGAAGCCGCGATCGACCGCGCTGATCGAGTCGGCCACCATCTTGTCGATGTAGTCGACGCTGATGGTGATGTCGGTGGTGATCACCGGGTCGCCGCCGCCGAGCATCTTGTACAGCGGCACGCCGTAAAGCTGGCCGAACAGGTCGTAGACCGCGATCTCGACCGCGGCCTTGGCGCTGGTGTTCTTCTCCAGCGCGCCCTGGATCAGCGACGTGATGTGGTTGAGGTTGGCGATCTCCTGGCCGATCACGCGCGGCGCGATGAACTTGCGGATCGCCTCGATGATCGAGCCGTGGGTGTCACCGGTGATGACGGCGGTCGCCGGCGCCTCGCCATAGCCGACCTGACCGGTGTCGGTGTGCACCGAGACGACGATGTCCTCCACCGCCTCGACCGTGCGCAAGGCGGTCTTGAAGGGCGTTTTCAGCGGGACTCGGAGCATGCCGAAGCGGATGTCGGTGATTTTCATTGATTCACGGATGCTGGATTGGGGAGGGGAAGCCGGGCGCCTGGACGCCCGGTTCTTCGCATTTTTCTATCAGGGACGGATGCGTTGGATGTTGGTCATGCGATCGACGTAGGTCTGCTTGCCGTTGAACAGCAGCGGCGTCAGCGGCGAGACGGTCACGCCATTGGTCTTCGCGCGGACGGTCTTGCCGTCGGCGCCGGCGAAGCTCAGGCCGGTGGTGTCGTGGATCACGTAGGGCTCACCGTCGAGCTGGCCGATCACCATCATCACGTGGCCCGGGATGTAGACCAGGTCGCCGACCTGCAGTTCGTGGGCGATCTGCAGGCGGCGCTCGCGGCCGTCCTGCTCGCCCAGGGCGATGCGGTTGAGCGCCGGGCTCACCGCCTGGTCGCTGGTGTTGCGCGGCAGTTCAACGCCCATGCTGCGGTAGATCTCGGAGACGAAGCCGCTGCAGTCGCGACCGTTGTAGCTGTGGCCCCAGCCGTAGCGCTCGCCGAGGAACCTGAAACCCTGTTCGATCAGGTTGCGCTGGCTCAGCGGCAGGTAATGGTCCTGGCTCGGCTCGCGCCGCGGCAGCAGGGCCGGGGCGAAGCGCAGGCTGCCATCGTCGTTGCGCACCGGCAGTTCGATCACGTGCGAGGTGTAGCCATGCTGGCCATTGACCGGCTTGCCGAGCGGCCAGTCCGCCAGCACCGGCACGCGCACGCCCATGTCCAGCTGCAGTTCCGACACGCCCGGTTCTTCCGGGGTGAAGACGGTGGTGGCGCGCGCGCCGGTGACCACGCGATAGGGCGTTTTGCGGCCGTAGCCAAGCACCTGTTCCTGGCTGCCGATGGCGACGTGGCGCTTCTCGACCCAGGCGGCATAGCGCGGGCTCACCACGAACCACCATTGGCCATCCCGGCTTTCATGCGCGACCACCACCGGGTCACCCGGGAACAGCGCGCTTTCCTGGAAGCGGTCGATGTCGTGGTCGTCGTCCGACGAGAACGCGCGCAGCGAGGTCGGGAAGGTGCGCAGCTCGGCGCGGTGCACGACCAGGCCATAGCGCGTGTCCTGGCGTTCGGGCACCGCGGCCAGATTGATCGAGTCGACTACCCCGTCAATCGTTGCCTTCGCCACTGGCTTGCCGTGTTCGTCGAACAACGGCTTGGTCGGCCGCCGCGACAGTGCCTCGATCCATCCGCTGACCTGCGTGCGATCGAGCGCACCCTGCAGCGCCGCCAGGTCATGGATGCTCTTGTCGAGCTGGTGCAGGCGCGCGTTCTGCGCGGCGATCGCATCGGCATCGAGGACGACACGGTCCGGGTCGGCGAGCTGCTTGACCCAGAAGGCCGGGTCGAGCTGGGCGTCGTCGACACCGATGACGCCGGTGCTGGCGGGAATGGTCCACGCCCGTTCGCGCGCCGCCAGCGGCTGCAATGCGGTGCCGGCGAGGCACAGGGCGAGGGCAAGGGTCAGTGGCAGGCGCATCGTCGGGGTCCAGGAAATGCCAGCGGTCAGCTCGCAATGTTTGCAACAGGGGCCAGGCCGGAAAGCAGCCCGGCCATCGCCAAACCGATACCGGTGCCCAGCACCAGGCCGAGCATCGCCAGCAGCACTGCCACCGGCACGAGTGCGCGGGCGTAAGTGGCTGCGAGCACCGGCGCGGTCGCCATGCCGCCAATCTGGGCGAGAGAAGAGATGCCGCACAGGTGCAGGTCGAAGCGGAACAGGCGCGCGGCCAGCAGCAACAGCGCGACATGCACGATCAGCACCGTGAAGCCGACGACCACGAACAGCGGCGCGGTATCGAGGCCCTGGAAGTTGCTCTGCGATGCCAGCACCGCCACCAGACACGCCAGCATGGCACTGGCCAGCGGCGCCGGCACGGGTGAATGGGCGAGGGTGGTGCGCGCCAGCACCAGGCCGACAATGGTGGCGATCAAGACCGTCCAGGCGGTCGCGGTCAGGAAACCGCCGACCGGCAGCAACGCCGCCGTCCACGCCGACAGATTCCCCACCAGCAGCGCCAGGCCCAGCCAAAGCAGCACGCTGCCCGGGCCGGCATCACCCGTTGTCCTGGGTTCCACCTGCGGCAACGGCGCGCGCGCGTCGGCGCCCGTCCAGTGATTGAAGGCCGGCGCGAAGCGGTTGATCGAGAACAGCACGATCACCCACACCGAATAGCAGACCGCATCGGCCAGCAGCACCGACGGCAACAGGTTGTCGGGAAGCCCGATCGACTGTTTCACCGCAACCAGGTTGGCCGATCCGCCGGTCCAGGTCGCGCTCAGTGCCGCCAGCATCTTCCAGCCGTCGGCAGGCAGGGCGTTGCGGAAGATCAGGTAGGCAATGACGATCGCGATCAGGATGCTGAGCATCGCGCAGGCGAACACCGCCAGCATGCGCGGTCCCAGCTTGACGATCGCGCGCAGGTCGCAGCCGACCATCAGCAGGAACAAAAGGGCGGGCAGCAACTGCGCGGTGAGCGAGCGTTGTGCCGCGGCGATCTCCGGCGTGGCCCGCCACAGACCGGCCACCGCCAGCGCAGTGACGAACAGATAGGTAAGGACGATCGGCGGCAGCACCGAGAACAGGCGCCAGCCGTACCGCTTCTCGAGGGACGGAAACAGGCCCGCCGAAACCAGCAAAACCGCGGCGTAAGGCCAGACCGTTTCAATCATCTTGATTTGTCCCCTCTGGGCCACCGGACGGAAGGCGGTGGCCGACTGGGTCAGAATACATACTTCATTTCTGGTTTTAGTCAAGAATAAATTATTGACCGGGTACTCCACTCATGTTACACAGTCGTGAAACGGCACCCCTTGGGTCGACTGCACGTGGACAGTCCTACGCCTTCGCTTGAACTGAAGACCCCCCGGAAGCGCAAGCTGCGCGCGCTGGCCGTCTGCGTGCTGTGGCTTTCGCTGTTGACCACGGCGGCCCTGGCCGGGCGCGCCGGCAACCCGGTCGACGACGTCACCACGCAGATCGATGCCGGCCATTTCAAGCAGGCCAATGCCGCGATCGACAGCGAGCTGGCCCGCGCCGATCTCGCTCCCGAAACTCGCCAGGCTCTGGAATTCCAGCGCGAGCGCATGCGCCGCATCCGTCTGGACTTCCCGATCACCGAGCCGGAAGCGAAGGCAAAGCTGCGCGAACTGATCCCGGACATGACCGAAGAGGAGTTCGCCGGCTGGAAGGCCTCGAACCAGCTCGAGCACATGGTGATCGACGGCGTTCCTTATTACTTCAGCCGCTCGGTCTCCAATCTGTTCCGCGTCAGCCCGGAGGCGACGGCCAGGCGGGCCAAGCCGGCGACGCGCAACGACGGGCCGATGGAATCGGCCAACGCCTATCACGACGAAGCACTGGCGCAGGCCCGGGCGACCGGCAAGACCAGCGTCGCGCCGCGGCGGGTGCGTGTCACCCAGTCGATCATCGTCAATGCCGATGCCGTTCCGGCCGGGCAGACGGTCCGCGCCTGGATTCCGTACCCGCGGGCAATCCCGGGCCAGCAGGAGAACATCCAGCTGATCTCGAGCGCGCCGGCCAAGCACGTGGCCGCGCCGGAATCGACGCTGCAGCGCACCGTCTACATGGAACAACCGGCGGTCAAGGCGACTCCGACGAAGTTCTCGGTGACCTATGAGCTGACCATCTTCGGCCAGGTCCACCCGATCGATCCCGCCAAGGTCGTGCCCGCGGGCAACAGCGCGGAACTGGCGCCGTACCTGGGCGAGCGTCCGCCGCACATCGTCTTCAGCGACGACATCCGCGCGTTCTCGAAGAAGGTGGTCGGCGACGAGAAGAACCCGTACCGGATCGCGCAGAAGCTCTACTCGGCGGTCGACAGCATTCCGTGGGGCGGCGCGCGCGAGTACTCGACGATCACCAACATCAGCCACTACGCCCTGCATTCCGACCACGCCGACTGCGGCCAGCAGACCCTGTTGCTGATGACGCTGCTGCGCCTCAACGGCATCCCGGCGCGCTGGCAGTCGGGCATGGTCTATTCCGACGGCACGTACGACAACCTGCACGACTGGGGTTTCATGTACCTGGCGCCGTACGGGTGGGTGCCGACGGACGTCACCACCGGCCAGTTCAAGGGCGCCAGCGATCCGGGCGTCGAGTGGTTCTACCTCGGCGGGCTGGATGCCTACCGCATCGCATTCAACGATGACTACGGCACCGACCTGGTGCCGCGCAAACAGCATTTCCGATCGGAAACCGTGGACTCACAACGCGGCGAAGTGGAGTGGAAAGGGGGAAACCTCTACTTCGACCAGTGGGACTACACCTTTGAGGCACACGTACTGCCGAGCGCCACAGCGGGCGGTTGAACGCACGCGAGGCATCACTTTTCATCGCTGGAGGGGACATGAACAGTAAAGGGTTGCGTAGAACCGCGTTGTGTATAGCCATGGGCATGTGCCTGTCATCGGCGCTGTCGCTGCAAAGCGCGCATGCGGCCAACACGGACGGCTCGCTGGTGGGGCGCACCACGCCCAATGCCGAGGTGACGGTGCGCAATCCGGCCACCGGCTTCACCCGCACCGTGCGTGCGGACGAGCAGGGCAATTACCGTTTCCCGTTCCTGCCGGTCGGCCACTACACGCTGGAGTCGAACGTCGCCGGTGAGCCGGCAGGGCAGGCGGCCGAGGTCGACATCAGCCTGGGCAACGCCACCAACTACAACCTGGGAGCGGGCGCCACCAACCTGGCCACGGTCCAGGTCGTCGGGTCGCGCGTGATCTCGCCGGTCGACGTGACCTCGACCGAGTCGGCCACCAACATCACCCGCCAGGAAGTGGCACGCCTGCCGGTGCCGCGCGACATCACCGACGTGGCCACCCTGGCCCCGGGCGTGAATCGTGGCGAGTTCGGCGGCATTTCGTTCGGCGGTTCGTCGGTGGCCGAGAACTCGGTCTACATCAACGGCCTGAACGTCACCGACTTCTACAACCGCGTCGGCTTCTCGTCGATGCCGTTCTCGTTCCTGCAGGAATTCCAGGTCAAGACCGGCGGTTACTCGGTCGAGTTCGGCCGCACCACCGGCGGCGTCATCAACGCCGTGACCCGCTCGGGCACCAACGAGTTCCATGCCGGCGCCGACATCGTCATCGACGGCATCGCGCAGGCGGACGGTGAGAACCAGCCCGCCCAGGTCCGCAGCTACGACGACAGCGACCAGAACACCTACGCGGTGTGGGCGTCCGGTCCGATCATCAAGGACAAGCTGTTCTTCTTCGGCATCTACGAGAAGCGCGACCTGGATTCGCAGAACACCAACGACGGTGGCTCGACCCTGTTCGTCGACCAGGGCAACAACGATTTCTGGGGCACCAAGTTCGACTGGCAGATCAGCGACAACCACCAGCTGGAACTGCTGGCTTTCTCGGACAAGAACGACACCACCGAAGACAGCTATCCGTTCGACTACGTCTCCGGCGATCGCCAGGCGCGGCAGAACCGCACGTTCAACAAGAGCGGCGGCGACAACTGGGCGCTCACCTACACCGGCTACCTGACCAACAACCTGTCGATGAAGGTGCTCTACGGCGAGAACGAGCGCACCGCCTCGGTCAACAGCCTCAACGACAGCAGCTGCAACCTGGTCCAGGACCGTCGCGTCAACGCGGACTTCATCGGTTGCACCGCCAACACGTCGGTAGTGGATCGTTCCGACGACCGCGAAGCGGCCCGCATCGACTTCGAGTGGAACCTGGGCGACCACAACGTCCGCTTCGGTGCCGACCACGAGAACAACACCTCCGAGTACAGCAGCGTCTACCCGGGTGACGGCCTGCGTTACGAGATCAGCAACATCCCCGGTGGCCGCCGCGTCAATGGCGTGCTGATTCCGGCCGGTCCGACGGCGTATGTCCGCACCCGCCAGGTCGCCAACCAGGGCACGTTCGAGACCGAGAACGAAGCGTACTACCTGGAAGACAACTGGCAGATCACCGAGAACCTGATGTTGAACCTCGGCGTGCGCTGGGAGAAGTTCGACAACAAGGACGCGCAGGGCCAGAGCTACATCAAGATGGACGACATGATCGCGCCGCGCTTCGGCTTCGCGTGGGACTTCGTCGGCGACGGTCGCTCCAAGCTGTTCGGCAACGCCGGTCGCTACTTCCTGCCGGTCGCCAACGTGATCAACATCAAGCAGGCCGGTCCGTTCCTGGATGCACGCCGCTTCTATCTGTTCAATGGCTTCACCACGCTGACCAACCCGACCACCGGCGAAGAAGTTCCGCAGCCGATCCTGGGTGCCGAGATCGGCACGGTGGACGACTCGCAGGGCAACGGCCAGGTCGGCGACTTCCGTGGCGAGGTCGATGCCGACATGGATCCGGTCTACCAGGACGAGTACATCCTGGGCTACCAGTCGATGCTCAACGAGACCTGGTCGTGGGGCGTGCGCGGCATCTACCGCAAGCTGCATGACGCCATCGACGACATGGAGCTGACGTGGAATGGCTTCTGCGAGATGGACAGCTTCGTCATGGCCAATCCCGGCAAGGACGTGACCATCTGGGCCGATACCGATTGCGACGACGAAGCCGACGCATTCACCACGATCGACACCTCCCGCACCGGCTGGCTGCTGGGCGAGGACGAGAACGGCAATCCGATCACGATCGGCTGGGACAAGGCCAAGCGCACCTACCGCGCACTGGAATTCGTGCTCGACCGCGCGTGGGATGACAAGTGGATGTTCAACGCGTCCTACACGCTGTCCTACAGCAAGGGCAACGCCGAAGGCCCGGTCAATTCCGACACCGACTTCGCCGACAGCGGCCGCACCGAGGCCTTCGACAACCCGTTCGTGGCCCAGGGCGGCTATGGCTACCTGCCCAACGATCACCGTCACCAGTTCAAGTTCCGCGGCGCCTATGCCTTCACGGACAACTGGTCGGTGGGCGCGACGCTCGACGTGCAGTCGGGACGTCCGATCAGCGAGTTCGGTGCGGGCAACCCGTATGACACCACCGAGTTCCTGAGCCACTACATCTGCGAGGCCAACTGCGACGCCGCCGACCCGGCCGACCGCGTGTTCCGCCTGTCCAAGCGTGGCGCCTACGACCGTCTGCCGTGGGTGTACTCGCTGGGTGCGAGCATCGCCTACAGCAAGTCCTTCGGCGAACACAAGCTCAACGCCAAGCTGGCCTTCTACAACATCACCAACCAGCAGCGCGTGCTCGAGCGTGACGAAACCCGCGAGGAAGAGAACGGCATCGGCAGCGTGGGCGAGACCTGGTTGAACGGTACCCAGTACCAGTCACCGCGCTACGCGCAGTTCATCCTGTCGTACGAGTACTGAGCAATGCACGGGCGGCCCGTTCCAGGGCCGCCCGTTTCTCGGCATGACCCCGCGTCCACTGATATCGGTTGGGCGCGCGGTCGACGATGCCGCAAGCCGATCGGGCAATGACCCCTACGATGCACACCTTTGACGGCGTCGACCTGCACGCCCTGGCAGCCCGGCTGCCCACTCCTTTCTACGCTTACTCCGCCAACGCGATCCGGCAGCGCATCGCAGGCCTCCAGTCGGCGTTCCAGGGCCTCGACCATCGCATCTGCTATGCAGTCAAGGCCAACTCCAACATCGCCATCCTGCAGCTGATGGCACAGCACGGCGTCGGTGCGGACATCGTCTCGCTGGGCGAGCTTCATCGCAGCCTGGCGGCGGGCATCCCGGCCGGGAACATCGTGTTCTCCGGCGTCGGCAAGACGGCCGAAGAGATCGGCGCCGCGCTTGCGGTCGGCGTGTGGCGATTCAACGTCGAATCGGTGGACGAGCTGCAGCTGTTGCAGCGGGTCGCGCAATTGCAGGGCGTCTGCGCGCGTGCCGCGGCGCGGATCAACCCGGATGTCGACGCCGGCACCCACGAGAAGATCTCCACCGGCAGGTCGGAGAACAAGTTCGGTGTCTCCATCGACGAGGCCCGCCGCTGGTTCGCCCAGGCCGGCTCGATGAGCCATGTCCTGCTCGACGGCCTGCATGCCCACATCGGCTCGCAGATCCTGAGCCTGGTGCCGTTCCGCGAGGCGCTGGGCCGCGTTGAAGCGTTCCGCCAGGAGCTGGTGGCAGCCGGGCATGTGGTTTCCAGTGTCGACATCGGCGGCGGCCTGGGTGTGTGTTACCGCCACGGGCACGACCAGCCGATCCCGGCGACGGAGTACGCGGCGCTGGTGCGCGAGGTGTTCGCGGACTTCCAGGGCACCCTGGTGCTGGAGCCGGGACGCTACCTGGTGGCCGAGGCGGGGGTGCTGCTGACCCGGGTGATCCGGGTCAAGCCGGGCGTCGACCGCAGCTTCCTGGTGGTCGACGCGGCGATGAACGACCTGCTGCGTCCGTCGCTCTACGAGGCGTGGCACGAGATCGTGCCGCTGCATCTGGACCCGCGCGAGGTCGCGCGTTACGACGTGGTCGGCCCGGTCTGCGAGACCGGCGACACCTTCGCCCGCGACCGCGCCATGGTGCGCTGCGAGGCCGGCGACCTGTTGTCGATCGGCGGCGCGGGCGCGTACGGTATGTCGATGGCGTCGACTTACAACTCGCGCCCGCTCGTCGCCGAAGTACTGCTCGATGACGGCCGCCATGCCGTGATCCGCCGCCGCCAGACCATGGCCGAGATGATGGCCGGCGAACAACTGCCACAGGTATGGAATGAAGCCTGACGCGATGATGAAGCGATGTGGCCTGCTGGTGCTGCTGCTGGCGGCGCTGCCGGCCGCGCACGCCGAAGCGGGGCGGGCAACGAAAGCGGAAGTCGACGCCGTGTTCGACCAGGTGGTCACGCGCTACCGCTTGCCCGGCCTGGCGCTGGGCATCGTCGAGGACGGCAAGGTCGTCTATGCCCGCAGCGCCGGCGAGCTGGTCGAGGGAGACGGCCACAAGATCGACTCGGCCACGCTGTTCAAGGTCGCGTCCAACACCAAGTCGATGACCACGGCGACGCTGGCGCGGCTGGTCGATGCCGGCAAGCTGCGCTGGGACGACCCGGTGGTGCGCTGGCTGCCGGACTTCCGCATGTACGACCCCTGGGTCGGGCGCGAGATGCAGGTGCGCGACCTGCTGATCCACAACAGCGGCCTGCGCGCCGGTGCCGGCGACCTGATGCTGTGGCCGGAACCCAACACGTTCACCCGCGCCGACATCATCCACGGCCTGGGATACCTCAAGCCGCAGCGCAGTTTCCGCGCGGGCTACGACTACGACAACCTCCTGTACATCGTCGCCGGCGAAGTCGCCGCGGCGGCCGGCGGCGCGCCGTACGAACAGCTCGTGAGGCGCGAGGTGTTCGAGCCGCTGGGCATGCGCCGCTGCCAGGTCGGCCAGTGGCGTCGCGATGAAGTAGGCAACGTCGCCCAGCCGCACATGCGCCAGGGCGAACGCAACATCCCGGTGCGCAGCGACGGCGAGGTGATCGCCGCCACGACCATGGACCCGGCCGGCGGCGTGCGTTGCAGCCTCGACGACATGCTGGCCTGGGTGGGCACCTGGCTGAAGCCGGCAGGCGAGGGCAACGGCTGGCTGTCGCGCGAGCAGCGCGAAGCGCTGTGGGCACCGCAGATGCCGATGCCGCTGTCGCGGCGCATGCGCGAGTGGGACAACAGCCATTTCTCGGCCTATGGCTACGGCTGGCGCCTGGCCGATGTCGACGGCGCCTTCAAGGTCTCGCACACCGGCACGCTGATGGGCATGTACTCGATGGTGACGCTGCTGCCCGACAAGGGCGTCGGCTTCGTCATCCTCATCAACGGCGAAGGCGAACAGGCCCGCACGGTGCTGGGGCAGGTGCTGGTCAAGCGTTACACGCGGCCCGATCCGTCCCTGACCGTGGCGCATTACGCCGACCTGCTGGCGCAGGAAGACGCCAGCCGCCCGGGCACGGAAAAGGCACCGGACACGTCGAAGCGCAAGCCGGTCAAGGCGAGCGAGCTGGCGTCGCGGCTGGGCGTCTACCGCGATCCATGGTTCGGCGAAGTTTCGCTGTGCCGCGATGGCGACGCGGCGCGCCTGCATGCGCACAAGTCGCCGATGCTGACCGGCATCGTGCAGCGCGTCGGCAAGCGGATGCTGGTGAACTGGGACGACGACAGCGTCGATGCGGAGGCGTGGCTGGACTTCCCGCAAGCCACTCAGATGCGTCTGGCCAAGGTCGATCCGCAGGCCGACTTCAGCTACGACTATGAAGACCTCGCCTTCGAGCGGGTGCGCGGGTGCGATTGAGGCCGGGCCTGCAGTTCGCAATGACGAGGACGGCGCCGCTCGCCGCCGCGCTGGCCATGGCCGCCTGCGCGGCGCCTGCGACCATGCAGATATCCGACGCGACCACGCCCGAAGCCGCCGGCCTGGTCGACGTGCGCACGCTGGTGCCTGACATCGACGTCGACATGCGTTACGCCGGCAGCAACAACTTCGTCGGCGCCAAAGTCGACGGTTACGAGGCGGCACGGTGCTACCTGCTCGCCGATGCGGCCACCGCGCTGCAGCAGGTCGAGCTGTCCCTGCGTGAGCAGGGCATGCGCCTGCGCCTGTACGATTGCTACCGACCTGCGCGGGCGGTGCGGCACTTCGTCGCCTGGGCCGGTGACCTCGACGACCAGCGCACCAAGCCCGAGTACTACCCGCACCTCGACAAACGGCAGCTGCTGGGGGATTACATCTCGCCCACCTCCGGCCACAGCCGTGGTGCGACCGTGGACCTGACGGTGATGCAATGCGCGGCCAATGGTGACGGATGCGTGCCGTTGGACATGGGCACGCCATTCGACTTCTTCGACACCCGCGCCAACACCGACTCGGCGCAGGTCGACGCGCGCCAGCGGGAGAACCGCCAGCGCCTGCGCTCGGCGATGGAACGCGCGGGCTTCCGCAACTACCCGATGGAGTGGTGGCACTTCACGCTGTCTCCGGAGCCGTCGCCGACGGTCTTCCACGACGTGCCGATCCGTTAGTCACACCACGCGTGGCTGGCCTGATTACTTCGCCATTGCCAGCCCGGCGATCTGCCTGGCCAGCGCATAAGGCTCGGGGTCATTGCGGTTGGTCAGCACGACCACCGTCAGGTGCTGTCGCGGGTAGCGCACGATCACATTGCGAAAGCCGATCGTTTCGCCCGAATGCCATAGCGTCTCGCCGGTGATGCGCCAGCCGTAGCCGTACTGCACATCGGGATCGTCCGTCGCCGTGGCCGGCGTGAAAGCTTCCTGCAGCATTTGGCTGCGCAGCAGGCGCTCGTCGTAGAGCGCCGCGTCCCAGCGGGCGAGGTCGTCGATCGAGGAGTAGATGCCGCCGTCGCCGAGGACCGCGCTGGTGCTGCTCTGGTCGGTGCGCTGCCAGCGCCCCTGCTCGAAGCTGTAACCGTAGGCGCGGCGGGCGACTTCAGAGACGCCGGCTTCGTAGGCGACGGTGGCGGTCATGCCCAGCGGCTGGAAGATGCGCTCATGCAGGAATCGCGCATAGCGCTGGCCCGATGCACGCTCCACGATCAGCGCCAGCAGCGCATAGCCGCTGTTGCTGTAGCGGTAATCGCTGCCCGGCACGAAGTAGGTGCGGTACTGCGTCTCCAGCAGGCGCAGGACGTCGGCATCGTGGACCTGCACCTGGCTGTCCGGGTCCATCACGTCTTCGTAGTCGATCAGCCCCGATGTATGCGTCAGCAGATGGCGGACGGTCACCGCGTCGGCGGCGTCGGGCAGGGTCGGCAGCCAGCGGCGCACCGGGTCGTCCAATCGCAGGCGGCCGTCCTGGGCGAGCAGGAGGATCGAGGTCGCGGTGAATTGCTTGCTCACCGATGCCAGGCGGTAGTTGGTCGTCGGGTCCGCGGCGGTACCGGAGCCCAGGTCGGCCAGGCCATAGCTGCGGCGCACTATCGCTTCACCGTCACGCAGGACCAGAACCGAGGCACTGGGCACCGGGCCGTCGTACTGGCGCATCAGCGCGTCGATGCGTTCCTGGACAGTCGTGTGCTGCTTCATCGTGTGGTCCCCGTTCGCACAGCCCGCGAGCAGTAGGACGGTTCCAGACAGCCAGGCCGGTATGCGCATCGGCTGATCGTAGCGGCATGGCAGCAAAAAAAGAACGGACACCGACCACCTCCGGCGAAGGCAGCAGCAGGTCGAACTTGCACTGTTCTGCCAGGCGGTCGATGCCATCAGCCATGCACATGGACAGCGCGTGGTGCACCGCGACTTCAAGCCTTCCAACCAAGTCCAGGCAGCGGCGACGCAGGAGTCCCTGACGCGGCAGGCACGCAAGGTGCGGATGTCCGATCCGGACCAGCGCGATCATTGCGCGACGCGCTGCAGTTCCTCGTCGGACCAGCCACCGCCCAGTGCCCGATAGACGTCGATGTAGGACGTCAGGCGCGACAGCCTTGCACGGGCCAGATTGAGCTCCGAGCTGAGCAGTTGCCGTTCGGCGTCGAGTACTTCCAGGTAGCTGCTGACGCCGGCCTTGTAACGCAGTCGCTGCAGACGCAGGTTCTCGCGGTTGGCGGCCGTGCTTTCTTCATTGGCGCTGATGATGCTGGCCGATTTGTCGTACGCGCTGACGTTGCTGGAAACCTCGACCAGCGCCTGCAGCACGGTCTGCCGATAGGTATGCGTCGCCTCGTCGGTCTGCGCGCGGGCCAGGTCGACATTGGCGCCGGCGCGACCGAAGTCGATGATCGGCAGGTCGACGAACGGTCCCCAGGAGTTGACGCTGAGCGAGCGGTTGCTCGAGCCCAGGTCACTGAGGTCGACCGCGGTGCGGCCGAACAGCGCGCTCAGGCCGATGGTGGGGAACGGGAAGCGGTTGGCGACCGCGACGCCGACGCGGGCGGTCGCGGCGTGCAGCTGGTTCTCTGCCAGGCGCACGTCGGGGCGGCGCTCGAGCAGTTCGGCAGGCAGGCCGGTCGGGATGCCCGGCGAATCGGGCATCCCGCCGTTGGCCATCGGGCTGCCGCGGTCGATGGGTTGCGGGTAGCGGCCGAGCAGTTGTGCCAGCTGGTTCTCGGTGGCGAGGATCTGCTGTTCGGTGAAAGGCAGTTGCGCGCGTGTGGTGGCCAGCTGCGCGATCGCCTGCTGCTCTTCGGCGCCGGAGGCCACGCCGCTGCGCAGCTGTGCGCGGATCAGCCGCAGCGACTCTTCCTGGCTGGTGATGGTGCGTTCGATGATCGCGCGCTCCTCGTCCAGCTCACGCAGCGACAACCAGGTCGCCGCGACCTGCGTCACCAGCGTGGCCATCACGCCGCGCGCAGCGTCCTCGGTCGCAAGCAGGTTGGCGCGCGAGGCCTCGCTGCCGCGGCGCAGCTTGCCGAACAGATCGATCTCCCAGACCAGCGACAAGCCGGCCGAATAGACCGTGTCGTCGTCGCCGCTGCCGGCCGATGGGGTGGAGCTCAGCGTGCCGCGGATGTCCGGGCCCAGCGACCCGCGCGCGAACCTGGCATTGGCGCGGGCCTGCTCGACGCGCGACAGCGCCTGGCGCAGGTCGAGGTTGTTGTCGATCGCCTCGCGGATCAGGGCCGACAGCTGCGGATCCCGGAACAGGTCGAACCAGGCCACATCCGCGATCGAACGTGCCTCGGCCGGCGTCAGCGGTGCGCGGTACTGCACCGGCACCTCGAGATCGGGGCGCGAGTAGTTGGGGCCGAGCATGCAGCCGGTGAGTGCGACAGACACGCCGATGAGGAGGGCGGCAGCACGCATCAGTGCGCTCCTCCCTCCGACGGCGCATGCGGCGCCGACGCCGTCGTTGCGCCTTCCTTGAACTTCGGCGGTCCGCCAAAGCGCTCGGCCAGGCTCTGGATCAGCACATACAGGGCGGGCACCACCAGCACCGCCAGCAACGTGGCCGTGAGCATGCCGCCGAATACCACGGTACCGACCGAGAACTTCGAAGCGGCGCCTGCACCGGAAGCCAGCACCAGCGGCACCACGCCGAGGATGAAGGCGAACGAGGTCATCAGGATCGGCCGCAGGCGCAACTTGGCCGCCTCCATCGCGGCGTCGTGGATCGACATGCCGCCCTCGCGGTAGAGCTTGGCGAACTCCACGATCAGGATCGCGTTCTTGGCCGCCAGGCCGATCAGGGTGACCAGGCCGATCTGCCCGTAGACATTGAAGTCGAGGTTGGCCAGGAGGATCGCGATCAGCGCGCCAAGCACGCCGAACGGCGTCGCCAGCAACACCGCGAACGGCACCGCCCAGCTTTCATACAGCGCCGCCAGGAACAGGAACACCACCACCACCGACAGCGCCATCACCATGGCGGCCGCGTTGCCGGCCTCCACTTCTTCGGCAGTCTGCCCGGACCACTCATAGCCGTATCCGGCCGGCAGCTCCTGGGCGGCCACCTCGCGCAACGCCTGCAGCGCGTCGCCGGAGCTGTAGCCCGGTGCCTGCGAGCCGGTCATCTCGGCACTGCGATACAGGTTGTAGCGCATGGTGAAGCGCGGGCCGATGCCCGGCGTTGCGGTGACCACGGTGTCGAGCGGCACCATCTCGCCATTGCCGTTGCGGACGAACAACTTGGACAGGGTCGAAATGTCGCGACGGAACTCCGCATCGGCCTGGAGAGAGACGCGGTAGTTCTTGCCGAAGCGGGTGAAGTCGTTCACCTGCAGGCTGCCGAGGAACACCTGCAGCGTGCCGAAGACGTCGGAGATGGGGATGCCGAGCTTCTTGACCTTCTCGCGATCGACGGTGATGCGGTAGTTGGGCGTCGATGCCGAGTAGGTGGTGTTGATGCGACCGATCTCCGGCCGCTTCTGCGCGGCCTGGGCGAACTGCGCCGCCATCTCGGCCAGTTCCTCCGCACTCTGGCCATCGCGTGCCTGCAGCATCATCGAGAAGCCCGAGACCGTGCCGAAGCCGGGCAGGGCCGGCGGGTTGAATGCGATGGCGACCGACTCGGGTGTCTGCGCGCCGATGCCCATGGCCTTCTGGATCAGCGCGTTGACCTGCTGCTCCTTCTCCTCGCGGTCTTCCCAGGGCTTGAGCTTGATGACCATCATCGCGGCATTGGGCGCGGCCGTGCCGGAGATGATGTCGTAGCCGGTGATGCCCAGTACCGCATCGACACCGTCGAGTCCGCGCAGCTTGGCGCTGATCTCGTTGACGACATGGTCGGTACGCTTGGTCGAGGACGCATCGGGCAGGATCGCCTGCATGAAGAAGGCGCCGACGTCCTCATCCGGGACGAATCCGGTGGGCGTGATGCGGAACAGCAGGAACAGCGCCAGCAGCAGCACCAGCATCATCACCACGATGTGCTTCAGCGCCCCGGTGCCGCGCTTGGCCACACCGGTGTAGTGGAACGTGAGACGGTCGAAGTAGTGGTTGAAGCGGGCGAAGAAACGGCCCATCAGCCCCTTCGGCGGACCGGGCTGCTTGGGCTTGAGCAGCAGCGTGCACAGCGCCGGCGTCAGGGTCAGTGCGACCAGCGCCGAGAACAACGTCGACACGGCCACGGTCAGCGCGAACTGCTTGTACAGCTGCCCCGTCACGCCGGGCACGAAGGCCATCGGGATGAACACCGCCGACAGCACCAGCGCGATCGCCACCACCGGCCCGGACACCTCGTCCATGGCCTTGCGCGTGGCCTCCTTCGGCGGAAGCTTGTCGTGCTCCATGATGTGCTCGACCGCCTCGACCACCACGATGGCGTCATCGACCACAATGCCGATCGCCAGGACCATGCCAAACAGCGACAGCGTGTTGATCGAGAAGCCGAGGAACTGGTAGGCGATGAAGGTGGCGATCAGCGACACCGGCACCGCCAGCATCGGGATCAGCGTGGCCCGCCAGCTCTGCAGGAACAGGAACACCACGATCAGCACCAGGATCAGCGCCTCGACGAAGGTGTGCACGACCTCCTCGATCGATGCCACCACGAACAACGAAGTGTCGTAGGTGACGTCGTAGGCCAGGTCCGCCGGGAAGCTCTGCGCCAGCCGTTCCACCTCGGCATTGATCAGTTCAGCCGTCTCCAGCGCGTTCGCGCCCGGTGCCAGGGCGATACTCATCGCCGCCGCCGGCTGGCCGTTGAACTTGGCGACCGTGCTGTAGTCCTTGGCCCCCAGCTCAACCCGGGCGATGTCGCGCACGCGGATGTACGAACCGTCCGGCAGCGAGCGCAGGATGACGTCCTCGAACTCGGACTGCTCGACCAGGCGACCCTGCAGCCGCAGCGAATACTGGAAACCGCTGGGCGAATCGGCCGGTGGCTGGCCGACCTGGCCGGCCGCGGCCTGCTTGTTCTGCTCCTGGATCGCGTTGACCACGTCGGTGGTGGTCAGGCCGAGGCTGGCCATCTTGTCCGGTCTCAGCCACAGGCGCATGCCGAATTCGGAACCGTAGACCTTGGCCTCGCCCACGCCCCTGACGCGCTTGAGCGTGTCGAGGATGTAGTTGTAGAGGTAGTTGTTGAGGAACAGCTGGTCGTAACTGCCCTTGGGCGAATAGAACGACAGGAACATCAGCGTGTCGGGCGAGCTCTTGGCCACCGTCACACCGATGTCGTTGACCTCGCTGGGCAGGCGCGGCTGCACCTGGGCGACGCGGTTCTGGGTTTCGACCGAGGCGATGTCGACATCGCGTTCCAGGTCGAAGGTGACCGAGATCGACGTGGAACCGTCATCGCCGGACACCGACTTGATGTACTTCATGTCGGTGACGCCGTTGATCTGGGTATCGAGCGGCGCGGTGACCGCGTCCTCGACCACGTCGGCGCTCGCGCCCGGATAGAGCGTGGTGACCTTGACGTTGGGCAGGGCGATGTCGGGGAACTGCGAGATCGGCAGACCGATCATCACCAGCGTCCCGGCCAGCACCAGGAACAACGATATGACGATCGCAAAAACCGGGCGGTCGATGAAGAAGCGCGCCATGGCCTGCGCCCTCAGCCTTTCGCCGGGCCGCCGGGCGGCTTCGCCTCGGGCGGCGGCGCCTGGAGCTGCTCGTACGTCACCTTCGTCACCTTCAGCGGCACGCCCGGCCGCGCCTTCTGCACGCCTTCCACGACCACCGTATCGCCGGGTTTCAAGCCCTTGTCCATGACCCACAATCCGCCGTAGCGGGGGCCGGGCGTGACCGGGACCTGCTGCGCCTTGCCGTCGGCACCCACCGTGGTGACGAAGTACTTGCCCAGCGTCTGCACGACGGCGCGATCAGGCACCAGCAGTGCACCCTTGCGCTGGTCGGCGCGGACCTGGATGCGGGCGAACAGGCCGGGGTAGAGCCGGTGCTCGGGATTGGGAAACTCCGCGCGCAGCCGATAGGTGCCGGTGCGCGTATCCAGTGCGCGGTCGGCAAAGATGATCATGCCGGGCAGCTTGTACTGGGTGCCGTCGCTGAGGGTGAGCCTGACCTGTCGGATCGGATCGTCCTCGTCCGGCGTGCGACGGCCGTAACGGCGCTCGTAGTCGAGCAGCTTGGCTTCGCTGATGCTGAAGTACACCCACACCGGATCGTCTTCCGACAATTCAGCCAGCACGGTGGTGCCAGCGGTGATCAGATCGCCGGGAAAGACCTGGGCTGCGCCGATCCGGCCGGTCAGCGGCGCGGTCACGGTGGCGTACTCGACGCCGAGCGACGCCTGGTCAACGATCGCCTGGTTGGCCGACACCTGCGCCTGCGCGGCCTGCATCGCGGCGACGGCGTTGTCGTAGATCTGCTTGGAAATGGCGTTTTCTTTGACCAGCGGGCCGTAGCGGTCGACGTCCTGGCGGGCGCGGGCCAGGTCGGCGCGGGCGGCGGCCAGGCCTGCGCGCGCATTGGCCTGCTCGGCCAAGGGTGCGCGCGGATCGATGCTGAAGAGCTTCTGGCCTTCGGTGACGAGCGAGCCATCGTCGAAGTGCTTGCCCATCAGCACGCCGGTGATCTGTGCGCGCAGCGAGACTTCGCGCGAGCCGCTGACCTCACCGACGAACTCCTCATAGAGCGGAGTGTCCTGCTGCAGGACCGTCATGACCTTGACCGGTACCGCCGGCGGGGGCGGCGGCTCGTCCTTGCCGCAGCCGGGCAGGGTGAACATTGCTGCCAGGAGCAGTGCGGTCAGGAGCCGTGCGGTCAGGAGCCGTGCCGTCAGGAGCCGCGAAGGCTCAATACGGGCCGGCCGGATCCCGACGCTGGTGGCGGCGCATGCGTGCAGGTGGACGTCCGCAGCGGCGAGCTCGTTCGAAGTCATGATTCCTACCCTGAAGTCGACTTGGCGATTCCGGGTCCCACTGTTCCCGCAGCCGTCATTCGCGCCCGCCCCAACGGGTCGGAGCGACCACCCGAACGCCTTTGGGCGATACCAGCAGAGTCGGCGCAATGGTCTTGTGACGATCTGCGGCGGGTTGCGGTGCTGTGCGGGCCACTCAGAGAGGTGACGGCGATCACAACCAGTTCACGGCCACTGCGGATGATTGCCTCGACACAGCGCCGCGGTGGCTGCGTGGCTCAAGGAGAAGGACGGCGATGAAACACGTCATCGTATTGGCAGTCACGCTTACTCTCGCGGCCTGCGCAACAGACCCGGGCACGCGCGAAACCCAGAAGCAGAGTGGCTCCGTCGTTGCCGGCGCCGTCGTCGGCGGCCTCGTCGGCAACATGTTTGGCGGCGGAACGGGCAGGGCCCTGATGACCGCGGCCGGTGCCGTGGCCGGCGGCTTCATCGGCAACCACGTCTACAAGAAGCACGCCAAGTCCGAGTACGAGAAGGACGCCGCGCAGCGCGCACTCAACCAGGGGGCCTCGGGCCAGAAGATCACCTGGTCGGATCCGCGCACCAACGAGGCCGGCTACTTCGTCGCCCTCAACACCAAGCGGATGTCCGACGGACGCGTTTGCCGCGACTTCCGCCGTGGCCTGAGCGTGGGCGGGGAATCGGTCGACGAGACGACCGGTACTGCCTGCAAGAAATCCAATGGACAGTGGGATGTGGGCTGACTCCACGCGGGCCGACTCCATGCAGGCTTACAACCAGGGCGGCATGATCATGATGACCAAGCTAATCCTCCTCCTTCTCGTGGCGGCTGCCACGCCTGCGTTCGCGCAGGTCAAGGCCGATGCCGCGCCGGCGCGCTTCGATGCCGCCGACGCGAACCATGACGGCAAGGTCGACCGCAACGAGTACGGCGGCTTCGTGCAGGAGCTGGTGCTGCTGTATGACGGCAACGGCGATGGCGACGGCAAGCTCTCCCGCGCCGAGCTGGCGTCGGCGCCGGACCCGAGCAAGTTCGACAGGATCGACAGCAACAAGGACGGCTACCTCACCATCGAGGAGATCGATGTCTTCACCGACAACGACTTCGCGGTGATGGACGCCAATTCCGACGGCGCGGTCGATCGCGCCGAGAGCGCGAAGCACAAGTAAGTCTGCGGCGCCGCCAGGCCGATGCCTGGGGGCGCGCAAAACTCCCCGATGTCATGTGGCGCCGCGGCATTGCCGTGGCGTTTTCGTGTGTCCGGGCCTCCCGTCAGCGCCCCCAGGGCAGAAGCGCACTGGCCAAAAAGGACAAAAAGGGTATATTGGCCACAAGCCCCACTCGTGGACCTTCACCATGGCCATGACCCTCAAGCTCGAAGCAATCGAAGACCTGCCCAGGACGCCGGCCTCGGACGTCAAGAAGCTCGGCTGGCGCGGCGTGATGAGGGCAATCGGCCGCACGGGCAAGGTCGTGGTGACCAACCACAACGAACCCGAAGCGGTGATCATCCCGGCCGAGGAGTACGACGCGATGATCCGTGCCCTGCACGAAGCCGGAGCGAAGAACGATTCCGCCCTCGACGACCTGCGCCACCGCTTCGACGAGCGCCTGGCCTCGCTGCAGGCAGCCGACGCCGGTGACCGCCTGCGCGCACTGATGCAAGGGCCGGCCAGGCTGCGCGGGAAGGTCAAGGCCGGGGCGAGCCATTGAAGTCGCGTCCCGTGCTCTATGTCCTCGCCGGGGTCAACGGCGCGGGCAAGAGTTCGGTCGGCGGCCACCTGCTCGAACGCGCGGGACTGGGCTGGTTCAACCCCGACACCTTCGCCCGTGAGCTGATGACGCTAAGCGGTTGCGAGCAGACGCAGGCCAACGCGGCCGCGTGGCAGGAAGGCATGCGACGCCTGGACGAGGCGCTCGAACGCGGCACCAATTACGCCTTCGAGACCACGCTCGGCGGCCGCACCGTGCCGTCCAGGATCAAGGCGGCCACGCGCACGCACGACGTGTTGATGTGGTTCTGCGGCCTGTCGTCGCCCGAGCAGCACATCGCGCGCGTCAAAGCCCGCGTCGCCACGGGCGGGCACGACATCCCCGAAGCAAAGATCCGCGAACGTTATCCGGCCGCGCTGGAAAACCTGATCGCGCTGATGCCGGACCTGGCGCACCTGCAGGTGTACGACAACAGTGTCGAAGCCGCGCGCGGCCACGCCATTGCGGATCCAGTGCTGGTCGCCGAGATGGTGTCGGGGCAGCTGGTCTGGCCAGATGACCTGGAGTCGCTGGCGCGCACGCCGGAATGGGCGAAGCCGCTGCTGGAAGCGGCATTGCGCATGAGCGATGAACGAGCGGAAATCGCGGCCAGAACGACAGCCGATAGCCACGCTTAACATCGCCGGCGCGCCATTCGCTTCCCGACTCGCCAGATGCGCCGCCACGGCCTCGCCGGGTGGCCGTCCGACATCCAACTCGGCGTTGACTAGCTCAGGCAAGGGTCGCTCAAGGGCCACGGTTGCCCTGTGTTTGCTGACGCGAACGGAGTCGCAACCGCGGCGGCGACAGCATGTCGGAAAGGAGGAGCGTGATGAAACGGACCGCCTGGGTGGCAGCAACTATCGTCCTGACGGGTGTGGCGCTGGCGGCAACCGTGTTCGCGCGACGCACGTCGCCCGAGCCGGCAGCCCCGCTGTCCGCACCCGCAAGCGTGGCCGCGATGGCGCCGGCAGGCGCGTCGGCCACTGCTCCGGCAGTGCGTGACGCAGCGCGGTTCCATGACGGCGAAGCCGGGCTTTCACCGTCCGAGCGCGCCGGTCGCGAGATCTGGTACAAGGCCACCGGCGGCAACTCGCGATTCCACAGTTACGTCTTCCAGCAGCGCGTCGGCCCCCGCCGTTCCTCGACGGACTCTGGCTGCGCGCGTCGTACCTGCACAACGGCGCAGTGCCGACCCTGCGCGACCTGCTGACGCCACCGGCGCAACCGCCGATGGTGTTCTGGCGCGGCTACGACCTCTACGACCCGGTCAACGTCGGCTTCGTCACCCAGGGTGCGCAGGCCAAACGCGTCGGTACGCGTTTCGATACCCGCCAGCGCTCCAACGGCAATGGCGGGCACGTGTTCGGCACGACGCTGCCGGAGAGCGAGAAGGCCGCGCTGATCGAGTACCTCAAGAGCCTGTAAAGGCGCAGGCGAGGATCAGCAATCGTCCGCTGGCGCAGGCCACCAGCGTTTGCCTATAGGGAAGTGCGAATTCATCAAGTCACGGGTGGACC
Source organism: Lysobacter sp. S4-A87 (assembly GCF_022637455.1). Lineage (NCBI taxonomy): Bacteria > Pseudomonadati > Pseudomonadota > Gammaproteobacteria > Lysobacterales > Lysobacteraceae > Lysobacter > Lysobacter sp. S4-A87. The sequence continues at coordinate 1,074,813 of NZ_CP093341.1, read as the reverse complement.
ATGGAACAGAAGATCTCAAGGGAATACTGGATTCGTCTGGCCGAGGCGCTCGAGGTCGAACCTGCCGCGCTGCGCGCGGTGGCCCAGGTCGAGTCCAATGGCAGCGGCTTCCTGCCGCCACCCTCGGAGCGGCCCAAGATCCTGTTCGAAGGCCATGCCTTCCATCGCCTCACCGGCGGCCGCTTCGACGAGCAACACCCGAACCTGAGCTACCCGCGCTGGGACCGCAGCCAGTACTCCGGTTCCCTCACCGGCGAATGGCAGCGGCTGGAAGCGGCGTGCCTGCTCGACCGGGTCTCGGCGCTGCAATCGGCCAGCTGGGGCATGTTCCAGATCATGGGTTTCAACTATTCCTATGCCGGCTTCCGTGACGTCGACGCGTTTGTCGCCGCGCATCACGCGGGCGCTGAAGAGCAGGTGGGCGCGTTCGGTCGCTTCATTTCCCGGCCGCCGTTCCTGGTGGCGTTGCGCCGGCGCAACTGGGCGCGATTTGCCGCCGCCTACAACGGACCGGGCTACGCCAAGAACAACTACGACAAGAAGATGGCCGCGGCGTACGCCAAGTTCCAGGGGCAGGACGACAAGACCGTCTCACGCGAGGAGCTGGAAGCCGCCGAAGCCATCGCCGGACGCAGCTCGCGCCGCAAGACGACCGGCAAGGCCGACGACGCGCTGCCACCGGGCCGCGAAACCTTTGCCGTGGTGCAGAGCACGCGTCGTCGCAACCCGCGCCGGCGCAACGTGCGCCCCGACCCGGTCGATCTGCGCGACTGGATGTACCAGCCCAGCATCGCCATCGCGCCGCGCGACTGGATGCTGCCCAACGACCCGCGCCAGACCAAGCACCAGCACGAAACCAATGCCTGCACCGGCTTCGCGCTGGCGACCGCGATCGAGTACCTGCTCGATCGCGGCCAGCGCGCGGTCGAGCCGATCTCGGGCTACATGCTCTACAGCATGGCCAGGCGCTACGACGAGTGGGCCGACGATGACGAATCCGACAGCGGCTCGTCGCTGCGTGGCGTGCTGAAGGGATGGGCGAGCCACGGTGCCAGCGCCGGGCGCCTGTGGACCGAACTCGATATGCCGCCAGCGACCAACACCCCGGGAGAGGACTGGTGGCTGGACGCGGTGAAGCGGCCGATGGGCGCCTATTACCGCATCTCGCCGGAGAACATCCGCGACATGCACATCGCCCTGGCCGAAACAGGCGCAATCGTGGCGAGCGCGTTCACGCATGCGCGCTGGGACCTGCTGCTCAACGATCGACCCAGCCCGCCGCCGACGACGGTCAACGAGTTGCCGGTCATCTCCACCTTGCGCGGCGCACGCGACCAGGGTCACGCCTTCGCCATCGTCGGCTACACGCGCGAGGGTTTCATCATCCAGAACTCCTGGGGCCCCAACTGGGGGCGCGGAGGTTTCGCGGTCCTGCCTTACGCGGACTGGGCCGAGAACGCCATGGACTGCTGGGTGGTGCAGCTCGGCGTGGTCACCGCCGAGCACGACGCGGTCGCGCGGGCGACCTCGTTGCGCGTGGAGGAGAAGACCGGGCGTGCGCTGGTGTCCAGCGACCCCACCCTTGGCGACCACGAGATCTCGCCGTTCGTCGTCAACATGGAGAACGAGGGGCGCCTGAGCGAACGCGGCCGCTTCCGCACCGGCAGCGACGACCTGCGCCTCCTCGTCGATCACCACCTCCCGGAGGCCTGTCGGGTCTGGGGGCTCGGCGCGCAGGACGCAGTCGACGTCGCCGTCTACGCACACGGCGGCCTGACCGACGAGAACGCAGCGGCGAAAACCGCGCGCACCTGGATCCCGCACCTGTACTCCAACCGCATCTTCCCGGTGTTCCTGATGTGGGAAACCGGTGCGTGGAAGACCATCACCAATATGTTCGAGGATGTGACCAAGGGCGAAGCCGAGCTGGTCGGCGGCCCGCGCTGGGATCGCTTCAAACAGCGCTTCGAGGACTGGCGGGACGAGCGACTCGAAGGTCTGGCGCGACCACTGGGCAAGAAGCTGTGGGGCGAGATGAAGCAGAACGCCAACGCGATGTCCGGCACGCGCGACTCCGGCGTGATCCAGTTGTTCGAGCAGTTCCGCAAGGTCGCCAAGGGCAGCCTGCCGCGCATCCGCCTGCACCTGATCGGCCACTCCGCCGGCGGCATCGTCCACAGCTGGCTCGCTCCGCGCGCGCTCAAGCAGGGCTTCGACCTGCACACGATCAGCCTGCTGGCGCCGGCGGTGCGCATCGACACGTTCGACCGCAACATCGGTGCAAGCATCGCCGCACGCAAGATCCGCGTACTGATCGGAAATCTCACCGACGCCGCCGAGCGTGCCGATGGCACGTGCTCGCCGTACGGTCATTCGCTGCTCTACCTGGTGTCGCGATCGTTCGAGGACAGTGAGGAGACGCCGCTGCTGGGCATGGAGAAGCACCTGGTCCCGGCACTGGCGACACACGCGTGGGGGGCGATGGTGCGGCAGCTACCCAGCCCCGGGCGCATCATCGCCCAGGGCAATGCCGCCACCCGCGCGATCACCCACGGCGGCATGGACGAGGACGACGCCCTGCAACGGGCGGTGGTGTCGTTCATCCGCTCGAACTAGCGGGACGGCAGAGGCATGCAACCGGATCGAATGTGATGGAGGACAAAACCACACCTGCCGCGCTGCCCGACCTGCCCGAGGCCATCAACATCGCGGCGGGCATCAAGGGCTTCATCCTGTGGATCGGCGGCTCTCTGGCCGGCATCACCGCCTTGCTGTATGCCTGCGGCTACCTGGTGACGCGCGCCCACCTGCACATGCTGGGGCTGTATGGCTTCGTCGAGTTCAACAGCGATCACTTCCTGCAGGAGGGCGCCAAGTTCTTCCTCGAGGTGGCCTACGACCTGGCCGAGGTGTCGCTGCTGTTCTTCACGATGATCGGCATCGTCCTGGTGCCGGTCGTGATCGGGTCACTCATCGGCAAGCGGCGGGTGCTGCCCTTGCTGGAGCGCTTCAGTGCCTGGCGCGAGCTTCGTCGCAGCACGCAGGCGCCACGGATCGCCCGAAGCCTGTTCTACGGCGTGCTGTTCGCGGTGCTGATCTGGTTGACCGGCGAGAGCCTGCACCCGTCCTACGCGCCACTGTGCATCTCCGATTTGCTCTACAGCGATGCCGGCAGCAACGAGTGCATCGCCGACGGCGTTCCGTACGCGCTGTCGCTCGCATTGCAGAAGGCCTTGCGTACGGGCGATTCGGTAACGCTGGGCAGCGCCTTTGGCGAGCGGCTGACGCAGGCGATCTACCTGGTGATCCTGACCTGCGTGGCGTGGTACACGGTGGCGCGATGGCGCTGGCGCAACTGGCTGATCTCACCGTTCGTGGTTTCGATGGGCCTGTTCCTGCTGTTGCTGCCGATGGACTACGGTGTGCTGAAGCGGCCGACCGTGTATCCGGTGCTGAGCATCACCGCCAGCGACGATGCCGGGCTGGACGCGGCTCCGACCCCCGGCAGCACGCTGTACCTGCTCGACAAGACCGACAGTGAATTCATCGCCTGGGATGCGACGGCGCGCAAGGTCATCTGGATGCCGTCGTCAACGCTGTCACGCGCGGAGATCGTCCGCATGCACGACCTGTTCGGCGCCCCGACCAAGACGGCGCCGGCGACGGGAGCAAAGAAATGAAACGTCCGACGACATTCGTGCTCGCATTGTTGCTCCTGTTCGGCGGCAACCTTGCTGCATGGGCGCAAGCGCCGCGGGCGCAGGTAGGCCTGATGGAAGTGGATGGCAAGAACGCCTTCTACAACCAGACCAAGGTGAAGAACCACGCCAAGGTCCCCATCTACGATGGCGACTACATCAGCACCGGTCCAGGCACCAGCGTGCGCGTCAACCTGATGGCCGACGGCTACAGCGGCTTCATCCAGCTCGACGAGAACACCGACCCCAACCTGATCATCGCGGCCAAGTGCATCGTGATGAAGATGCTCAAGGGGCAGGCGCTGGTCAATGCCAAGAACATCTGCCTGGGCACCCAGAGCATCAGCGGCGTCACCCGCAGCACGGTCAACCTGAAAGCCGATGGCATGGCGTCCGAGCTCACCGTGGTCGAAGGCGGTGTCGACCTGGATAGGCCGATCGCCTTGTCCGTGGGCACCTACGAGCGATATCAGGTTGCAGCCGATGGCGCCATCAACCAGTACACCGTCGACGCGGCCGAAGCCGCGCGCAGCATCGCCTGGTCGAAGAAGTATTTCGGTGGAGGCTCGAGCAGCGGCAAGAAGGCGGTCGGCATCGCAGCGGCGGTCCTCGGGGCGATCCTCGTCGGCAAGGCGATCGACGACCACAACGACACGGACAAGGATCCGCCGACGCCGTGGTGCTGCATCTACACCCCCGACAGGCACGAGGTGTTACAGCTCCCGGCACAGCAGTGCCAGGCGCAGCAGGGCCAGTCACATCCCACGAAGCAGGCGGCGGATGACGACTGCCAGCCGTCGGATTGACCCTGTCGGGATCCGCCTGGGAGTACGCGGGTACGGGGCACGGATGGTCCGCGCCACCAGATGCAGGAAGGCCCCGGAGAGACTGGCTCGCCGGGGCCTTCAAAGCTGGAATGAAATGGTGGAGCGGAGGAGGATCGAACTCCCGACCTTCGCATTGCGAACGCGACGCTCTCCCAGCTGAGCTACCGCCCCACGTACGTCCGGAGTTTAGCGAGGGATTCCGCTCATGCCAACGGGGGCTCCGGTGCCATGGTGCGGCGCCCTCGGCTTCAGTCCTGCCCCGCCAGCAACGGCCCGATCCCCGGCTCCAGCGCCTCACGACGCCAGCCCGACAAGGCATCCGGCCACTCTCCGCGATCGAGCAACGCCTCAAGCCACCGCCGAGAGGCCAGCACGCCATCCGGCAATCCCAGCTCGGCACTGCGCGCGGCCACCGCATCCTGCAGCTTGCGCAGCCGCTGCTTGTCGCGGTTGTCGCCCTGGTTGGCGTCGGGCGCGTCGGCTTCATCAGGCAGCGGTGTGTTCAAGGCGGCCCACACCGCATCGCCCAACTTGCGCGGCGCCTTCGGGTGCGCATCGAGATCACGTTGCAGCCCGGCGCGATCCATCGGCGGGTTGCGGGCGAGGTTGACCGCCAGTTCGTTGTCGAGGATCCAGGTACGCGGACGGTCGTTGTCGCGGGCGTAGGTGTCGCGCCAGCGCAGCAGGCGCAACAGGCGCAGCTGGGCGTCGCGTTCGAGGAACTGGGCGCTGCGCATGGTCGCGTGCGGCCAGCGTTCCGGGCCTTCGTTCTCGGCGTTGATCACCGTGCGTGCGGCGTCCTCGGCCAGCCAGTCGCTGCGACCCAGTTCCTGCAGGCGGTGCTGGAGCTGGTCGTGCATTTCGAACAGGTGGCGCACGTCGTCAGCGGCGTACTCGAGCTGGGCCGCCGACAGCGGACGACGCAGCCAGTCCGAGCGCGTCTCGCCCTTGGCCAGGGCGATGCCGGTCAGTTGTTCGACGAGCTTCTGGTAGCCCAGGCCGGCGCCGATGCCGGCCAGTGCGGCGGCGAGCTGGGTGTCGAACAGCGGCTTGGGCACCACGCCGCAGGAATGGCGGAAGGCGACCAGGTCTTCGCTGGGGCTGTGCATCACCTTGACGATGGAGTCGTCGGCGAGGATCGGCGTCAGCGCGGCGAGGATGCCGGGCGCGAGCGGGTCGACCAGCAGGATGTCAGGCTCGTCACCATCCGCGCGCTCGATTGCGATCTGCACCAGCGCCAGTTGCGGCCAGAAGGTGCGTTCGCGGATGAACTCGGTGTCCAGTCCGATCCGCGCCGGCGGTACAGCGAAATGGGCGCGCAGGGCGGCGGGGTCGGTGATCCAGGCGGCAGGCATGTGGGGATGGTAAGCGCGGAAGGGGGTGGCGAGGTTGCCGGGGCGGGCGACAATAGCCTACTTTCGACGCACCCAAGTGTCCCGGCATGAGGCGAGGAGGACGATTGCGCGCACCGTTGTTGGCTTTCGCCGCCATGCTGGCATTGCTGTCGGGCTGTTCGCGCGAGCCGTCCGGCCCGTCCCGCGAAGCCGCCGGCGCACGCGCGCCGATCGTGACCATCAGCGCCGACCAGGCCGTGTCGCCGGTGCCGCCGTGGCGGGCGCCGGTGGTCGAGGTCAACGAGGCCAACTTCAAGGAGCTCAAGGCCAACGCGGCCGCCGCCCTGAAGGAAGGCCGCCTGTTCGGCGGCGCCGAGGACGCGATCCCGCTGTACCTGGCGTTGCGCCGGTACGCACCCAACGATGCCGCGGTGCAAGCGGGCTTCCGTCGCGCCATGACCAGCCTGCTGGGCAAGGGCAGTGAAGCACTGGCCGCGATCGACCGCGATCCGCTGTCGCTGCGGCGCGCGCATGAAGTCGCCGCCGTTGCGCGTGCGATCGCGCCCGACGACGCCAAGGTGGTGGCCTACCTGGCGCGCCTGGACAAATCCGACCAGGCGCAGGAAGCCAACCGGCTTGGCGAGGAAGCCCTCAATGCCGGACGCCTCGGCGTGGATGGCGGTCAGGACACCGCCCTGGCCTGGTTTCATCAGGCGCTGGAGCTGCGTCCGGGTGACCAGCGCGCCAACCAGGGCATCGCCGCGGTGGAAAGCGCCTTGATCCGGCGCGCCGAAGTGGCCGCCGATCATGACGACTACGACGGTGCCCAGCGCGAGCTCGACGCCGCAGCGAACGTGCGACCAGGCTATGCCAGTGTCGACGATGCCCGTGCCCGCGTGGCGATGCAGCGCATCGCCCGGGTCAACGCGTTGCGCGACGCAGGCGTGGCGGTGCTGACCCGCAACGCCGGCGTCGACGAGGCAAGGCGCCTGCTTGGGTTGCTGCTGCGCATCGCGCCAGCCGGTGACCCGGCCGCACGCGAGCTGCGCGAACGCATCGACCTGGCCACGCATTACGGCCTGTTCCGCCCCGGCCAGACCTTCACCGATGCGATGAAGGGCGGCGGTCGCGGGCCGCAGCTGGTGGTGATCCCGCACGGTGCCTTCCGCATGGGTGCGCCCGAGGGCGAGATCGACTCCAGCGATGCCGAGCGACCGCTGCGCAACATCCGCTTCGAGCGTGGCCTGGCGATGTCGCGCACGGAGATAACCGTAGGCGAATTCCGTCGTTTCATGGCCGCGAGCAAGCACCGCGCACGTGCCAGCCGGCGCGGCTATTCCAACGCCTACGACGAGCGCAGCGGCAACTTCGTGCGTCGCGGCAACGTCGACTGGCAATCCGACTACGCCGGCAACCCGGCCCGCGACGACATGCCGGTGGTCCACGTCAGCGCCAAGGATGCGATTGCCTATGCCGAGTGGCTGTCGGCGCAGACCGGCCAGCGCTACCGGCTGCCGAGCGAGGCCGAGTTCGAGTACGCGTTGCGCGCCGGCAACAGCCGCCGCTACCCGTGGGGTGACGGCACACCGCCGGTGCGCACAGGCAACTTCACCGGCGGCCTGGACGCGTCGCCCAGCGGCCGTCGCTGGCGCAATGCCTTCGTCGGTTATGGAGATGGCGCCTGGGGCCCGGCGCCGGTGGGCACCTATCGCGCCAATGCATTCGGCGTGCACGACCTGTCTGGCAATGTCAGCGAGTGGGTGGCGGACTGCTGGCACGACACCTACCGTCGCGCGCCGCGGGATGCTGCGGCCTGGTTCAACCCCGGTTGCCGTTCCAGAGTCGTGCGGGGCGGTTCCTGGGCAAGTTCGCCAGCGCAGACGCGATCGGCCTGGCGACAGGGCAGCGACGGCAATGTGACGAGTGCGCGCATCGGGTTCCGGGTGGTGCGCGAAATCTGAACAGGGGGCTCCACTCCTCACGCCGGTCGGCTTAAAGTGCATGGATCCAGGACGGACGAGGAGGGCGGAAGTGAGGACAGATCCCTTGGGTGGTGCGCGACAGCAGGGCCGACCGCGGCGCGGGTTCGGCGGAATGCGCTGGTGGATCCTCGTCCTGTTTGCCGGCTATGCCGCCTGGCAGTGGTTTGGCAGCGCCAAGGTCGACCCCTACACCGGCGAGACCGCGCACTACGGCACCACCGCCGAAGAAGAAGTGCAGCTGGGCGCGCAGGCGTTCCAGCAGGTGCTGGGCGAAGCCAATGCGCAGAACGCGCTGCTGCCCGCCAATGCCCAGGTCAGCCAGCAGATCCGCGAGATCGCGCAGCGGCTGATCGCGCGCGTGCCGCAGGTGACCGCCGCGCTGGCCGCGCAGCACCAGCAGGAAGTGCCGGTCGACCACCAGGCCTTCCAGTGGGACGTCGCCGTCATCCAGTCCGACCAGGTCAATGCGTTCTGCCTGCCGGGCGGCAAGATGGCGGTCTACACCGGCTTGCTGCCGGTGGCCAAGAACGCGGACGCGATGGCGGTGGTGATGGGCCACGAGATCGCCCACGCCCTGCTGCGCCACGGCTCGCAGCGCATGGCCCAGCAAAAGCTGGTGCAGATGGGGCAGATGGCCGCCGGCATGGCGGTCGGCGGGATGGACCCGGGCCAGCAGCAGGCGATCATGGCCGCGCTGGGCGCCGGTGCGCAGTACGGATTGATCCTGCCCTACGGTCGCAATCACGAGACCCAGGCCGACAAGGTCGGGCTGATGCTGGCGGCGGCGGCCTGTTTCAATCCGCAGGAAGCGATTCCGCTGTGGCAGCGGATGGCGGAGCTGGGCGGTGGCGAGCGTCCGCCGGAATTCGCCTCGACCCATCCGGATCCGGCCAACCGCATCCAGGTGCTGCAGTCGCTGATGCCGCAGGCGGAGCAGTTCCGCGCGCAGTACTGCAAATAGTCGGGGCGTAGCCCGGGTAAGGCCAAAGGCCGCACCCGGGTATGCGTGAACTGTCCCGGGTGCGCTGCGCTTACCCGGGCTACGCGGCTGTTGGCGTCAGCGCTTGGTGTCGGCTTTGGGCTTGCTGCTGTTGCCCGCGCCAGTACCCGTGCCCGGCGGGGTCGGACTCTGGCCGACCGTGCTCGACAGGTTGCGCTGGAACTCGTTCCACATCGCCAGGTTGCGCTCGGTGAGCTGGTTCATCAGCGCCCACGGCGTCTGCCCGAGGATGCCTCCCATCTGGTTGCGGAACTGCTGCTGCTGGTCGAGGAAGACCTGCATCGAGCGCTCCAGGTAGCTGCCCATGAAGCCCTGCAGCGAGTCCCCGTAGAAGCGGATGATCTGGCTGAGCAGCTGCGTCGACAGCACCGGTTCGCCGTCCTGTTCGTGCTCGGCAATGATCTGCAGCAGCACCTGGCGGGTGAGGTCGTCGCCGCTGCGCGCGTCGCGCACCTCGAACTCCTCGCCGTCGACGATGAGCTGGCGCACGTCCTCAATGGTGATGTAACTGGAAATCTCGGTGTCGTAGAGCCGGCGGTTCGGATACTTCTTGATGACGCGCATCGATGCCATGGAGCATTGGCTCTAAATCGTGGTGCTTCGCAGCATGGCGCAGGCCGGCAGGGCTTGCAACTGGCGAAATGCAGGTCCGCGGGGTGAATGGGGGGCGCGGCTGCACGAGCCCGGTGGCCGGCGACCGGCTGATCAGCAACCGGACAGGTCGGTCGCTGGCAGCCGGCACCTGCGGGGCCATTGCTTACCAGCCCATGTGGTGGCCGCCGTTGATGTCGAGGTTGGAGCCGGTGATCCAGGCGGCCTCTTCGGCGACCAGGAACGCAACGGCGTAGGCGATCTCGTTCGGCGTGCCCAGGCGACCGGTCGGGATCTCGGCGACGATCTTGGCGCGGACCTCCTCCGGCACCGACATCACCATGTCGGTCGCCACGTAGCCTGGCGAGACCGTGTTGACGGTGATGCCGAAGCGGGCGTTCTCACGCGCCAGCGAAATCGTGAAGCCATGCATGCCGGCCTTGGCCGCGGCGTAGTTGGCCTGGCCGTACTGGCCCTTGAGGCCGTTGATCGAGCTGATCTGCACGATCCGGCCCCATTTGCGCTCGCGCATGCCTTCGATCACCGGCCGGGTGACGTTGAAGCAGGAGTTGAGGTTGGTGCCGATCACCTCGTTCCACTGCATCGGCGTCATGCGGTGGAAGGTCGAGTCGCGGGTGATGCCGGCGTTGTTGACCAGCACTTCGATCGGGCCCAGGTCGCGTTCGATCTGCTCGATCAGTGCCTGCGCCTGCTCGGGCGACGAAACGTCGCCGGGGGCGAGCGCGATATCGAAGCCGCGTTCGCGCATCTGCGCCTGCCAGGCGCGCGCCCGGCCTTCGTCACGGTAGTTGGTGGCGACCCGATGACCGGCCTGCGCCAGGCGCTGGACGATCGAACTGCCGATGCCACCGGTACCGCCGGTGACCAGGGCTACGCGTGACTGCATGAGGTCGTCTCCTTGGATTGCCGACCGCTCGGGTCGCGGCCGGTCGATTGGATTCTAGGGGTTGGTGCGGATGGGGATGTGCAGTGCGAAAGGCGGAGGGTCTTCAATCGCCATCGCCCGCGTCCGCCCCGGCCATGGTGACCGACGCAAATGACAACTCGCGCGCGGGCGCCGGCTGTGCCGGGATGGAGGCGGGCACGAACGCGGCCACGGCGCGGGCGAGCAGGTCGGGCAGGTCGCTGGCGTCGGCAAGCACCGCCGGATCCTGGCCGAGACGCTGCCAGGCCGCGCGCAGGGCCGGCAGCGGGTCGTCGCGATCGACCGGCTGTGCCGCGTCGGACTTGGACAGCTTTCGCCCGTCCGGCCCGAGCACCAGCGGCAGGTGCGCATAGCGCGGCGTCGGCAGGCCGAGCGCGCGCTGCAGCAGGATCTGGCGCGGGGTCGAGTCGAGCAGGTCGGCACCACGCACGACGTCGGTGATGCCCTGGTCGGCGTCGTCGACGACCACCGCCAGCTGGTAGGCCCAGTAGCCGTCGGCGCGACGCAGCACGAAGTCGCCCACGCTGCCCGCGACGTCCTGGCTGTAGTGGCCGACGACGAGGTCGTCGAACCCGGCCACGCTGCCGTCGGCGACGCGCAGGCGCACCGCCGGGTCAGGCCTGCCGGCCCGTGCCACGCAGGCACGGTGGACGCCGGCGGCGACGATCAGGTCGGTGCGGCTGCAGTGGCAATAGAAGGCACGATCGCTTTCGAGCAGGCGGTCGAGTGCGGCCTGGTACAAGGCGCCGCGCCGGCTTTGCCAGACCACGTCCTCGTCGGCGTGGAAGCCGAAGGCGGCAAGCGCATCGAGCTGGCGACGGGCGGCACCGGTGACCTCGCGTGGCGGGTCCAGGTCCTCGACCCGCACCAGCCAGCGGCCGCCTGCCTGCCGGGCCAGCAACCAGCTGCCGAAAGCTGCCAGCAATGAGCCAAAATGCAGGTCGCCGGTAGGCGAGGGCGCAAAGCGGCCGCGGTAGGTGGCGGGCGTAGGGGACACTGCGGACTCGTCTGGCAAAGCGCGCGCGGGGGGTTTCACTTGAATTCAACGCCAGCGTGCCACATTTTCCCTTGGTAACGCGCATGGTGCGCGAAAGGTTCCTGTCATGTTCAAACGCATCGCCCTGTTCCTCGCCACCAACCTGGCGGTCCTGGCCCTGCTCAGCATCGTCATGGCGGTGCTGCAGAAGTACTTCAACGTCACATTGGGAAATTCCGGCAGCCTGCTGCTGATGGCCACCTTCTTCGGCTTCGGCGGTTCGCTGATCTCGCTGATGACCTCCAAGTGGATCGCCAAGCGCTCCACCGGCGCGCACGTGATCGAGCAACCGCGCAACGAGTCCGAGCAGTGGCTGGTCAACACCGTGCGCCGCCAGGCCGAGGCCGCGGGCATCAAGATGCCGGAAGTGGCCATCTACGACGGTCCGGAGATCAACGCCTTCGCCACCGGTCCGAGCCGCAACAACTCGCTGGTCGCGGTGTCCACCGGCCTGCTGCGCGCGATGAACCGCGACGAGGCCGAGGCCGTGCTGGGCCATGAGGTCAGCCACGTCGCCAATGGCGACATGGTGACGATGGCGCTGATCCAGGGCGTGCTCAACACGTTCGTGATCGTGCTGTCGCGCGTGGTCGGTCGCGTGATCGACAGCTTCATCAGCGGCAACCGCGAGGGCGGTGGCGTCGGCATCGGTTACTACGTGATCGTGTTCGTGCTCGACATGATCTTCGGCCTGTTCGCCAGCATGATCGCGATGTGGTTCTCGCGTCACCGCGAGTTCCGCGCCGACGCCGGCGGCGCCCGCCTGGCCGGACGCGACAAGATGATCTCCGCGCTGCAGCGCCTGTCGCAGACCTACGGCGAAAGCACGCTGCCCAAGACCGTCCAGGCCTTCGGCATCAGCGGTGCGGTCGGCCACGGCCTGCGCCGGCTGCTGATGAGCCACCCGCCGCTGGAAGAGCGCATCGAGACGCTGCGCAATGCGCCGCTGGAGCAGGTGCGCGGGACTGTGGTGAGCTGATAGCTGGCTCGCTGGCTGGAATGAAAAAGCCCGCCTGTTTTTTTGGGGCTTTTCAACCGTAGCGTTATTCCCCGGGTGCGCTGCGCTTACCCGGGCTACGCGTTGGGCTGTGCAGCCATACCTCAGAACTCGTAGTCCATCGTCGGACCCGGCGACGCCAGGAAGTTGCCCTGCGCATAGTCGATCCCCGCGCCGAACAGGATGCTCATGCTGCCGGCATCCTGGACGAACTCGGCGATGGTGATCTTGCCCAGCTCGCGCGCCTTCTCGGCGATCTCGCGAACGCGCTGCTGGTGGTCGGGGTTGGCGTTCAGGTCTTCCATGTAGCTGCGGTCGATCTTCAGCAGCGCCGCATCGAAGTGGCTCAGCAGCTGGAACGAATTGAGGCCGACACCGAACTGCTCCAGCCCGACGCGCACGCCGTACTGGGCGACCTTGGCCTGGAACTCCTGGGCCGCGCGCAGATGCGTGAACACCTTCGACTCCGGCAGCTGCAGCACCAGCAAGCGACCATCGGCGCCGTGACGCGCCAACTGCTCCTGGATGAACTGCTGCAGGGTGTTGTCCTGCAGCGAAGCCTGGGTGATCTTGACCAGCATCGTGGTCTGCTTGCCGGCGCGAATGCGCTCGCCGATCACCGCAATCGCCCTGCCCACGACCCAGCGGTCGATTTCCCACAGCAGCCCGTGTTCCTCGGCGATCTGCAGGAAGGTGAGCGGCGGCACCAGTTCGCCGTGCTCGCCGCGCAGGCGCAGGTAGGCCTCGTACATTTCGATCGGCTCGCCATGCAGGCCGATCAGCGGCTGGTAATCCATCACGAAGCGGTCTGCGTCGAGCGCATCGCGGATGCGCGCGACCCAGGCTTCGACGCGCTCTTCCTCGGCACGGTCGGCTGCGCCCGGGTCGAACAGGTCGGTGCGGTTGCCGCCGACGCCACTGGCCGACTGCACGCACTGACTGGCCTTGCCGAGCACGGCGGTGACGCTGGCGATTTTTTCGCCAATCAGGACGCCACCGATGCTGACGGTGGTGCTGAGCGAGCGGTCTGCCGTCTCCAGCACATGGTCGGCGAACGCCGCCCGCAGGCGTTCGGCCAGGCCCATGCTGCTCTTGTGATTGCTGTTGCTGGTGAGCACGGCGAACTGGTGCTCGCCGAAGCGGGCAGCGACGTCGTCCGGGCCCAACGCGGCACGCAGGCGCTGCGCCATCGCCGCAATCAGCGAGTCGGCGGCGTCCAGGCCGATGTCCTGCAGCAGGCGGTTGAAGTGGTCCGGCTCGATCAGCAGCAGGCCATGGTGGGTGGCGTTCTGCGCGGCATCGGCCACGGCGTCCTCGAGCGCGCGCAGGAAGGTGGCGCGGTTGAGCAGGCCGGTGACCTGGTCGCGCTGGCGCAGTTCCTCGACCTCGCGCGCGAGCTCGGGGTCGATCTCCTGGCGGCGCAGGATCACCTGCAGGCAGGATTCGCCTTCGTAGCTGGCCTGGGTGAACTCCATCACTGCCGGGAAATGGCTCCCGTCGAGGGTTCGTGCTTCGGTCTCGTGCCGCGGCGGCGCCTCGCCCTTGCCGATCTGCTTGAGCAGTTGCTTGAAGCCATCGACCTTCTGCGGTGCGATCAGGTCGAGCAGCGACATGCCTTCGATGTCCTCGAAAGTCTCGAAGCCGAAGATTTCCAGGTACGCCGGGTTGGCGCGGATGTGCATGCCTTCGTGGATGTAGGCGATCGGCTCGCGCGACGAGTCGATCAGCGCATCGCAGCGGCGCTCGGTTTCACGCACCTGCGCTTCCAGGCGGCGCAGCGAACGGCGCGCCTCGAGGTCGGCCCATTCGCGCCGGACCCGGCTCTGGATGTGGTCGGCGTGGCCGCGCAGGATCACGCCGCGGGCGCCGAGGGTGAACATCTCGAGCAGGCGCGTGTCGTCGATGCTGTCGATCAGCATCAACACAGGCAGGTCCTTGCCGCTGGCGTCGACCGCCTGCATGACCTTGGTGATCGGCACGGCGCGCGCCTCGCGCGCGGCCAGCACGATGTCCGGCAGCGGATGCTGGCCGATCATGCTGGCCAGTTCGGCCTCGTTTTCTGGTCGCGACGGGCGCACCGCGATTCCGCTGTTGCGCAGCCCGCTGACGATGGCCTCGGCTGCCTCGACGCTATCGTCGACGATCAGCAGGCGCAGCGCCGTATCTTTGCCGAATTGCATTGCGTCACCTCCCCAAGCCGGTTTTATGACACGAACCGCGGGATGAGTCCACGCGGCAGGGGCGGAAACGGGATAGGCGACGGGGTTTCGCAGGCAAGGTCATCGATCGGGGCACGGACGCGGAGGGTGTTCGAAGCGAACACGGAGCAACGTCCAGGGGCGCGGCACGTTGACTTCGCCGGTGGTGGACGCAGGGCAGGGACCGGCAAGCTTGCCGCCGCCCGGCGACCGGCACGTTACAGCGGGCGCTTGCCCGGATCGCCGGCCACTTCGCGGACCAGTCGCGGCACGAGGTAGCCCGACAGGCGCGCGGCCAGTTCGCGGTGCAGGCGCAGGGCCGTCTCGTCGCTGACCTCGAAATGGGCCGAGCCCTGGACGCGGTCCAGCTGGTGCAGGTAGTAGGGCAGGACCCCGGCGGCGAGGCCGCGTTCGCTCAGCTCGGCCAGCGCGTCGACGGAATCGTTCACGCCGCGCAGCAGGACCGCCTGGTTCAGCAGGGTGGCGCCGGCGCCGCGCAGTTGTGCCAGCGCCGCATCGACGGCGGGATCGAATTCATTGGCGTGGTTGGCGTGCAGCACCACCGTGACCGGCCAGGGCAGGGCCCGCAGCCAGCCAAGCAGGGCCTCGTCGACCCGCTCCGGCAACACCACCGGCAGGCGGGTATGCACGCGCAGCCGCTTGAGGTGCGGAATCCGCGCCAGGGCGTCTGTCAGCTCCGCCAGCTTGGGCGTGGCCAGCGACCAGGGGTCGCCACCGGAGAGGATGACCTCGTCGATGTCGCGGTCCTGCGCGATCAGCGCCACCGCCTCGCGCCAGCCGGCGGCGGCCGCGGTCTCCTCGGCGTAGGGGAAGTGACGGCGGAAGCAGTAGCGGCAATGGATCGCGCAGCTGCCGGTGGTGACCAGAAGGGCGCGGCCGCGGTACTTGCGGATCACCCCGTGGCCGGCCTTGGCCGCGCCGTCTCCGACTGCGTCGAGGCTGAAGCCCGGCATCGGCTGCATCTCCGCATCCAGCGGCAGGACCTGCCGGAGCAATGGATCGTCCGGGTCGCCGTGGCGCATGCGGGCGACGAAACCGCGCGGGACCCGCAGCGGAAACTGGGCCGCGGCCTCGTCGGAGATGGCCAGGCCGGCGTCCTCCAGGCCCAGCATCGCCAGCAGCTCGCGCGGATCGCGCACCGCTTCGCGCCACAGCTGTTGCCAGCGCTGTGCGACGGGCGTGTGCGGAAGGGGGGCCGGCTGCATGGGGGCGTGCTGCATGGGGGCGTGCTAGAGGGCGTGCTGTAAGAGGGCGTGCTGTAAGCGGACGGGGGCTGCGGGTATCATGGCGGACCGGTTTTCCTTGCGCCGCGGCCTCGGGGCCGGGCACAACAACCCGACATTCTAGCCTCCGCCGCGGATTTGATGATCCGGTCTGACGATCCCGGCGGTCGGCGCCAAGACACTTATTCATCTAGCAGGAGTTGCACCCATGGCCACCTTGGGCATGAACGACGTCAAGAACGGCCAGAAGATCCTGGTCAACAACGACCCGTGCATCATCACCGACACCGAGTACGTCAAGCCGGGCAAGGGCCAGGCCTTCACCCGCGTGAAGTACCGCAGCATCAAGTCGGGCCGCGTGGTCGAAATGACCATGAAGGCGACCGACAACGTGGAGCAGGCCGACGTCGTCGACACCGACATGCAGTACCTGTACTCCGACGGCGAGTACTGGCACTTCATGAACCAGGAGTCGTTCGAGCAGGTCCAGGCCGACAAGGCCGGCATGGGCGGCGCCGAGAAGTACCTCAAGGGCGAGGAAGACTGCGTGGTGACGCTGTGGAACGGCACCCCGATCGCCGTGCAGCCGCCGAACTTCGTCGAGCTCAAGATCGTCGAGACCGATCCGGGCGTGCGTGGCGACACCTCCGGCGGCGGCGGCAAGCCGGCGACGCTGGAAACCGGCGCCGTGGTGCGGGTGCCGCTGTTCGTCGGCCAGGACGAAATCATCAAGGTCGACACCCGCTCGGGCGAGTACGTCAGCCGGGTCAAGTGACGATTTGGCCCGTGGCCGCGTTGCGGCCACGGCGTAGCACGGGTAAGCGAAGCGCACCCGGGGAAAACAACATCACCCCGGGTGCGGCCAATGGCCTTACCCGGGCTACGTCGTCCGGTCCCCGCCTTCGCGAAATGACGGAAAAAGGACACCCATGCACCCCGACACCCGCCCCGAAGCCTGCGACCTGTTGATCGAAGCCGGATGGGTGGTGCCGGTCGAGCCGCACGGTGTGGTCCTGGAGGACCATGCGGTGGCCATCCGCGACGGCGCCATCGTGGCGCTGCTGCCGACCCGCGAAGCACGCACGCGCTTCATCGCCGCCGAGATCGTCTCGCGGCCGGAAGCGGCATTGATCCCGGGCCTGATCAACGCGCACACCCACAACCCGATGACGCTGCTGCGCGGCATTGCCGACGACCTGCCGCTGATGGAGTGGTTGCAGGGGCACATCTGGCCGGTGGAAGGCGCGGTGATCGGTCCGGAGTTCGTCGCCGACGGCATCGCCCTGGCCATCGCCGAGATGCTGCGTGGCGGCACCACCTGCGCCAACGAGAACTACTTCTTCCCCGACGTGCAGGCCGCGGTCTACAAGCGCCACGGCTTCCGCGCCCGCGTCGGCTTGCCGGTGATCGACTTCCCGACCGCGTGGGCCAAGTCCTCCGACGAGTACTTCGACCGCGCCGGCGAGGTCCATGACCAGTGGCGCGACGACGCCCTGGTCAGCACCACCTTCGCACCGCACGCGCCATACACCGTTTCGGACGCGAACTTCGAACGCATCCGCATGCTCTCCGACCAGCTCGACGTGCCGGTGCACCTGCACACGCACGAAACCGCGCACGAGGTGGCCGAGTCGCACGAAAAGCACGGCCAGCGTCCGCTGGCGCGGCTGGACCGTCTCGGCCTGGTCAACGACCGCCTGATCGCCGTGCACATGACCCAGCTGACCGACGCCGAGATCGAGCTGTGCGCGCAGCGCGGCGTCAGCGTCGCCCATTGCCCGGAGTCCAACCTCAAGCTGGCCTCCGGGTTCTGCCCGGTCGGCAAGCTGCAGAAGGCCGGCGTCAACATCGCCATCGGCACCGATGGCTGCGCCAGCAACAACGACCTGGACATGATCGGCGAGACCCGCACCGCGGCGCTGCTGGCCAAGGCGGTCGCTTCCGACGCCTCGGCGCTCGATGCGGCCAGCGCGCTGCATGCGGCGACGCTGGGCAGCGCACGCGCGCTGGGCTACGAGGCAAAGGTCGGCTCGATCGAAGTCGGCAAGCAGGCCGACCTGGTCTGCATCGACCTGGACCAGATCGAGACCCAGCCGCTGCACCACGTGATCTCGCAGCTGATCTACGCGACCGGCCGCCAGCAGGTCAGCGATGTCTGGATCGCCGGGCAGGCCAAGCTGCGTGGACGCGTGCTGGTCGACATCGACGAGCAGGCGCTGATCGCCAACGCCAAGCAATGGCGTACGCGGATTGCCGCGATCAGACTGTCGTGACCCCCTCGTCATCCCGGCGAAAGCCGGGATCCATGTTGCGGTTGCGTTTGCTTTTGGCGCGAGCTGCAGCAAGGTCAAGATGGGTCCCGACTTTCGCCGGGATGACGGGAGGTTTCTGATGGCGGATACATTTTTGCTGTCTCCCCGAGGAGACAATCGAGGTTCGAAGGCATGAGCGCTTCATCCAAACCCAACGACAGCAACTTCAACCAGGCCGAGCTCGACAAGTTCGGCGCGCTTGCGCAGCGCTGGTGGGACCCGCAGGGGCCGCAGAAGGCATTGCACGCGCTCAATCCGGCCCGGCTGGGCTACGTCGCCCAGCGCGCCGCGCTGCAGGGCGCGCGCGTGCTCGACGTCGGCTGCGGCGCCGGCCTGCTCAGCGAGGCGATGGCGGGCGAGGGCGCGCAGGTCACCGCGCTCGACCTGGCTCCCGAGCTGGTCAAGGTCGCGCGCCTGCACGGCCTGGAAACCGGCGTCAAGGTCGACTACCGGCTGCAGTCGGTCGAGTCGCTGGCCGCGGAGATGGCGGGCCAGTTCGAGGCGATCACCTGCATGGAAATGCTCGAGCACGTACCGGACCCCGGTTCGATCATCCGTGCCTGCACGACGTTGCTGCGCCCGGGCGGACGCCTGTTCCTGTCGACGCTCAACCGCACGCCGGCGGCATTCGCCCTGGCCATCGTCGGCGCCGAATACGTCGCCCGCGTATTGCCGCGCGGCACCCACCAGTACCGCGACTTCATCAAGCCGTCGGAGCTGGGCGCGTGGCTGCGCGACGCAGGGATGCAGCTGGAAGATGTCAGCGGGCTGATGTACGAGCCGTGGCGCAACAGCGCCCGCGTGATCGGCCGCACCGACGTCAACTACCTGGCGTGCGCGTTGAAGCCGGAGGCCTGACGCGCCATGCCCGCAAACGCACACACCCCGCAGTTCCCCCGCGCCGTCCTGTTCGACCTCGATGGCACCCTGCTCGACAGCGCGCCGGACATGGTCGCTGCGATCGATGCGATGCGCGCTGCGCGCGGGCAGCCGTCGATGCCGCTCGACGAACTGCGCCCGCATGTGTCCAAGGGCGCGCGCGCCATGGTCGCGGCGGCATTCCCGCAGGTCGACGAGCCGCAGCGCGAAAGCTGGATCCCGGAATTCCTCGACCACTACGAGCGCGAGCTCGGTCGCCACGGCCGGCTGTTCGACGGCGTCGACGCGATGCTGGCGGCATTGGAAGCGGCCGGCAGTACCTGGGGCATCGTCACCAACAAGCCCGAATACCTGGCCCGCCAGCTGATGCCGGTACTGGGCTGGGAGCAGCGTTGCGCGGTGCTGATCGGTGGCGACACCCTGACGCGGCGCAAGCCTGACCCGTTGCCGCTGACCGTCGCCGCCGAGCGCATCGGCATCGAACCGACGCAGTGCATCTATGTCGGCGACGACGAGCGCGACATCCAGGCGGCACGCGCCGCCGGCATGCCGTCGGTGGTCGCGCTGTGGGGTTATCGCCTCGACGGCGACGACCCGGCGGCATGGCTGGGTGACGTCATGATCGAAACCCCGGCCGAGCTGGTGGTTGCCGCCACGTGGCCGGTGCCGCGATGAGCGAGCCGTTGCCCGTGGCCGTTGCCGACGGCGGCAGCAGCGACGCGCTGGACAGTTTTCTCGACAAGTTCCGCGCGCGCTGGCCCGAGTGGGCCGTGGTGCAGGTGTTCGTGCCGCAGGCGCAGCGCGACATCGCGCTGGCCTGGGCGACGCTGCTGCAGGAACTGACCGATGCGGCGTGGGGCGGCAGCGATGCGCGTCCGGGCGAGGCCAAGCTGGCGTGGTGGAGCGAAGAGCTGCACGGCTGGTCGCAAGGCGCACGCCGCCATCCGCTGGGCATCGCCCTGCAGAAGCTGCCGGCGCCGTGGAAGACGCTGGCGGCAGCCTTGCCGGCGCTGCGCGAAAGCCGTGAGCGCCCGCGTGACCTGGAAGACGCCTATGCGTCGCTGCAGACGTTCGCGCAGGCCGCGGCCCGCATCGAGGCAGTGCTGTTCGGCGGCGCGGACGTGCCGGATGCAACCGCCGCCGCGACAGAGCTTGCTGATCCGGCCGAGCGCCTTGTTACTGCGGGGCTGCTGTATTCACGCCTGGCGCACGTCGGCGAATCGGCTGCGCCGCTGGCGACACTGGCCCGTACCGAGGGCCTGTCGGTGGCCCACGCCTGGGCGGCCGAGCTGCTGCGGACCTGGCCGACGGCAAGCGCAGCCACGCGGCCGCGCCGGCTGTGGTCGGCCCTGGCCCGGCAGCGACTGCGCCGGGGCGATGCGACGCTGCCATTGCCGCCCTGGAGCGCGCTGCTGACCGGATGGCGCGGTGCGCGGGGCAACTGAGGCCAGCCCGGCACGATCCCAGCGGCGACGCCGCAACTGACTGTTGCAGGCCTCGCCGCAGGGCGGTCACGGGTGCCCGCTACAATGGCCCGGCTTGCGCCCCCCGGCGCCAACCCCATATCCCTTGCCGTGACCACGATCCCGCAAACCCCGCGCCGTCTCCCCGATGTCGCCTTCGACGCCGCCGCCGCGGCGCGACCGCTCGACTGGGTTGGCATGTCCAACATCGCCCTGCCGCTGCGCGTGACCTCGGCCGACGGCGACACCATGACCGTTGCCGCCTCGGTCGACGTCTCCGTCGACCTCAAGGACGCCAACGCCCGCGGCATCCACATGTCGCGCATGTACCTGCAGCTGCAGAACGCCTTCGCCAGCGAGACGGTCACCCCGGCCGGCCTGCGCCGCGTGCTGCAGACGCTGATCGACAACCAGGGCGGCATCTCCAGCGCCGCGCGCCTGGTGGTCCGCTACGAACAGCTGCTGCTGCGCAAGGCGCTGGCCAGCGACAACGCCGGCTGGAAGCGCTACCCGGTCGAGATCGACGCGAGCCTGCGTGAAGGGCACCTGCGCCTGGCCCTGCGTTTCGCGGTTGAGTACTCAAGCACGTGCCCGGCCTCCGCCGCGCTGTCGCGCCAGCTCAATGCCGATCGCTTCGCCGAGGATTTCGCCGGTGCGCGACCGCTGTCGAATGCCGTCGTCGGCGAGTGGCTGGCATCGGAACGCGGCCTGGCCGCGACCCCGCATGCCCAGCGCAGCCGCGCCGACGTCCGCGTCGAGCTGCGCCCGGCCTTCGACGAACTGCCGCTGGCGGCGCTGATCGACGCCCTCGAGCAGGCGCTCGGCACGCCCGTGCAGACCGCGGTCAAGCGTGAAGACGAGCAGGCCTTTGCCCGCCTCAACGCCGAGAACCTGATGTTCTGCGAAGACGCCGCCCGCCGCGTCGCCGCCGCCTTGTCGGCCGACCCGCGGATCGAGCATTTCGACGCCGAAGTGGCCCATTTCGAGAGCCTCCACGCGCACGACGCGGTGGCACGGGTCAGCGGCCAGGGCGCCCAGGCGTAACGCCCGGGCCCCGCTGTGAAGGGTCGCAGGATGGCCCTTATTCGACGATAGGCGCGCCCGCTCCGCCGGGCGGTTTCGCGACGGCCGTCTCACTTGGGCTATGCTGACTGCGTAACCAGGGGGCCGGTCCGGATCATGGGGAAACCCGCGCGTCGGTGGTGGCAAGCTGCAGTTGCCGTGTTGGGAATGCTGGTGGCGACCTCCGTGTCGGCGCAGCATTTCGACGTGGCGCGACTGGATGGCGATCCACTTCCGGTGCAGGTGCTGGCAGGCGAGCTTGATGGCGAATTCGCCCAGGTCGAAGGCCAGTCGGTATTCGAAACCTCGTCGCAGCCGCGCTGGTGGCGACTGACCGCGCGCGAGGCGGTGGCCCCGGCCGACGCACCCAACCTGGTCCTGCGCTTTCCCCACCTCAACCAGGTCGAAGTCTGGCGACCCGGCGAAGCCATGCCGGTACGCCGCGGACTGATCGGATCGGTTGCCGACCGCACCGTGTCCACGCGCGCGCTGGTCGTGCCGCTGCCGCAAGGTCTGGCGACGGGCGAGCAGATCTACCTGCGCGTGCACATGCTCAGCCCGTCACCGATGCCGGTGGCCATCGAATCGCTGACGGACGTCCACCGCCACGACCTGAGCCACGTCGCCCTGCGCACACTCGTGCTGGGCACGCTGCTGGTGCTGGCGATGCTCGCCTTCGGCTTCTGGATCGGCATCGGCGAGCGCAGCTATGTCTACCTGTTCATGGCGATGTTCGCCCAGGCGCTGTACCAGGCCTGCATTGGCGGCGAACTGCGGATCCTGCCCTGGCTGGCCGACCTGATCGGCTACGACCCGCGCGTGGGACGCATGTTCGGCATGTTGACGGTGCTGGCCAGCAACAGCTTCCTGGCCTTCTACCTGAGCCTGCCGGAACGGCAACCGCGGTTGATGAAGGTCCTGCATGGCTGCAATGCCGTGCTGTTGATCCTGATGCTAGCCACGGTCGCCAGTGCCGCCAGCGCGATCGCGCTGACCGGCAACCTGGTGCTCCTGGTATCGGCGGCGATCATGTTCGTCGCCAGCGTCGTCGGCTGCTTCCAGCGCCAGCGCGAGGCCTACTTCATGCTGCTGTCGTGGTCGCCGATGGTGGTGCTGGTGATCCTGCGCATGGGCGAGCTGCTCGGCGGCTGGCGCAATCCGGAGTGGCTGGAGTACGCGCTGCCGATTGGCTTTGCACTGGGTGGGCTGGTGCTGACGATCGGCCTGACCGACCACATGCACCAGCTGCGCCGCGACCGCGACCACGCCAGCCGCCTGGCGACCTATGACGTGCTGACCGGCGCGTTGACGCGCTCGGCGATCGAGGAACGACTGGAGGCGCTGGTCGAGTCGGCGCAGCGCGGTCGCCGGCCGCTGTCGGTGGTGTTCTTCGACGTCGATCATTTCAAGCGCATCAACGACGAGCACGGCCACCGCATCGGCGACCAGACCTTGCGCATCATCTCGCTGCGCACGCGCAACCGGCTGCGCACCTACGACATGTTCGGCCGCTTCGGCGGTGACGAGATCCTGGTGGTGCTGCCGGACACGCAGTTGCGCGAGGCACTCGGCGTGGCCGAGAACCTGCGCGTTTCGGTCAACTGCCGGCCGCTATCGATCGACGGCCGCCTGTTCCCGGCCACGCTCAGTCTCGGCGTTGCCGAGCTGCATCACGGCGAGAGCGTGGAGAAGCTGCTCGAGCGCGCCGACGCGGCGCTGTATGCGAGCAAGGAAACGGGGCGGGATCGCGTCACCGGCTACACCGCCTCGCGCCTGCGCGCGACAGCGGAGACGGTCTGACGCGGCAGCAGGTCACTTCGCTGCGGCGGTCGAACCGTTGCCGTGCTCGAGTACCAGCAGCGGATCCATGCGCACGTCGAACCAGTTCATGCCCCAGTGCAGGTGCGGCCCGGTGGCACGACCGGTGGCCCCGACCTTGCCGATCACCTGGCCCTGCTGGACGCGGTCGCCGACCTTCACGTCGATCCGCGACAGGTGCAGGAAGTTCGAACTGACGCCGTGGCCGTGGTCGATCAGCAGCGTGCCGCCGGTGAGGTACAGGTCCGGCGCGGCGAACGTCACCACGCCCGCGGCGGGGGCCTTGATCGGCGTGCCGCTGGGCGCGGCGATGTCCATTCCCGAATGCGGTGACTTGGGCGTGCCGTTGTAGACGCGCTGGTTGCCGAAGCGCCCGCTGATGCGGCCCTGCACCGGCCAGATGAATGACTGCGCATAGTCGTCGCGGTCGTCGTCGCGCACGCGCGCGGCGGTGACCTGCGCCTGCTCGCGTTCGATGCGCGCGGCGATCTCCGGCGGTGGATCGACGGTCTTGGGCGGTACGCCGTTGATGTTCTCCACCGGCCAGTCGCGCGCGGAAACGGCGATGGCGTTGACCACCGCGTTGCCGTCGGCATCGGTGATCTTCACCGAGAGCGGGCCCTTGGCGTCGCGACCGACGCCAAACGCGAAGGTGCCATCAGGCGAAACGCGCAGGCGCCGGCCGTCGTATTCGACGATGGCGTCGGGCGCGGCCAGGCCGATCACCAGCGACCCCTGTGGCACGCTGGTCGGGAGGAACGCGGCATGGAACCGCTGGCCCTGCACCTGCGAATCGGGCGCCTGCCGCGCGCTTGCTGCACCGGACAGCGCCAGGACCTGGAGCGCCAGCACTGCCGCGATGCGCAATCTCATCTATCGAAGGCCAGGCGCTGGCCCTGCGGCGTGCCGACCAGGCGCCGACCGTCCCAGACCAGCTCGCCGTTGACCCAGGTCGAGGCAATGCGCGAATGGAAGGTGGTGCCCTCGAACGGCGACCAGCCGCACTTCGACAGCACGTCCTCGCGCTGCACGGTGAACGGCGTGTCGTCGATCAGCACCAGGTCGGCCGCGTAGCCTTCGCGCAGGAAGCCGCGGCCCTGGACGTCGAACAGCTGCGCCGGTGCATGGGCGAACTTCTGCACGACCTGGGCTGTGGTCAGGCGGCCTTCGTGGACCAGCTCCAGCGCGGCATTGAGCGCGTACTGCACCAGCGGCAGGCCGCTCGGCGCGGACGCGTAGGGACGCGCCTTCTCCTCCAGCGTGTGCGGTGCGTGGTCGGTGGCGAGCACGTCGATGACATCATCGACCAGCGCCTGGATCAGGGCCTCACGGTCGCTGGCGTCCTTGATCGCCGG
The DNA here is from genome assembly GCF_022637455.1 of Lysobacter sp. S4-A87. NCBI lineage: Bacteria > Pseudomonadati > Pseudomonadota > Gammaproteobacteria > Lysobacterales > Lysobacteraceae > Lysobacter > Lysobacter sp. S4-A87. The sequence continues at coordinate 1,050,071 of NZ_CP093341.1, read as the reverse complement.
GTTGCACTTGATCAGGTTGCCCAGGCGCTCGTAGTCGGCGCGGTCGAAGCGCAGGAAATGGATGCAGGTTTCGGCCGTGATGCGCTTGCGCGTGCCGTCGCCGCGCAGCAGCGGGCCACGTTCGAACAGGGCCAGCTCGTCGGCGGTGCTGATGTGCAGCACGTGCAGGCGCGAGTTGTGCTTCTTCGCCAGCGACAGCGCCAGCTGCGTCGACTTCATGCACGCTTCGCGCGAGCGGATGTCGGGATGGCAGGCCGCGGGGATGTCGTCGCCGTACTTGGCCTTGTAGCGGGCCATCTCGGCGTCGATCATCGGCGTGTCTTCGCAGTGCGTGATGATCGGTGTCGGTGCGTCGCGGAAGATCCCGTCCAGGATGTCGGGGTTGTCGACCAGCATGTTGCCGGTGGATGCGCCCATGAACACCTTGATGCCCGGCGCGGTGCGCGGGTCGAGCGACTGGATCGCGGCGAGGTTGTCGTTGCTCGCGCCCATGTAGAAGCCGAAGTTGCCCCAGGCGCGGCCGGTGGCGCGCTGGTACTTGTTCTCCAGCGCCGCCGCGTCGAGCGTGGGCGGGTTGGTGTTGGGCATGTCCATGAAGGTGGTCAGGCCGCCGGCCACGGCCGCGGCCGACTCGGTGGCGATGTCGGCCTTGTACTCCAGGCCCGGCTCGCGGAAGTGCACCTGGTCATCGATCATGCCAGGCAGCAGCCGGCGCCCGCCGGCATCGACCACCGTTTCGCCGTCGCGGGCGGACAGGCCGCTGCCGATCTGGGCGATGCGGCCGGCTTCGATGCGCAGGTCGCCGTCGAATTCCCGGCCTTCGTTGACCAGGCGGGCGTTGACGATCAGTGTCGACATGTGTGCTTTCCGTGGAGGGGCTCTGGCACCGGATCGTGCCCGCCGGGGTGCAGGGGATGGCAGCGCAGGATCCGCCGGACGGCCAGCCAGCTGCCCTTGAGGGCACCAAAACGGGCGACCGCCTGCATGGCGTATTCCGAGCAGGTGGGATGGAAACGACAACGCGGCCCGAGCAGTGGACTGATCCAGCGCTTGTAGCCGCGAAGCATGGCAATGAGGAGGCGGTCGATCACGATTCCTTAATGCGGTCAAGCACTTGAATGTGCGGTTGCCGCAGGTGCCGGGGCAGGGTATAACAGCGCGCTTTCCCGTCACAAGGCTTCCGGTTCGGACGATCCGCAGCGGATCGCTTGAACCGTGCGGAACCGGCACGATGTATGGCTCCGTACCGGCATTCCGGCACTTGTACGCCGTGATGCAAAGTCGGGCATGCTGTGGCCTTAGCACGCTGGCCTTAATTCAGCCTTCGAACCCAGGTTCGGAGGTCCTCAGGGGAACAGAAGGACAAGTCGCTCGTGGCAGTGAAAAAAACCGCGAAGAAGGCCGCCAAGGCCGTCAAGAAGACCGTCAAGCCGGCCGCAAAGAAGGCTGTGTCCAGCAAACCCGCAGCGAAAAAGGCGGTAGCCAAGAAGCCGGCCGCCAAGAAGGTCGCCAGCAAGAAGCCGGTCGCCAAGAAGGCGGCCCCGGTGAAGAAGCCGGTCGCCAAGAAGGCCGTGGTCGCCAAGAAGGCGCCCGTCAAGAAGGCGGCCGTCGCCAGGAAACCCGTCGCCAAGAAGGCGGTACCGGCCAAGAAGCCGGTCGCCAGGAAGGCGGCGCCCGTGAAGCCGGCCACCAAGCCGGCAGCCGTCAAGACGGCAGCAGTAAAGCAAGCTCCCGCGAAGCAGGCCGCTCCGGCCAAGCCCGCGCCGAGCAAGGCCCTCCCCCGTAACGAGGGCAAGCCCGCCGCCAAGCCGGAGAGCAAGCCCGTCGTCGTCAAGAAACCCGCACCGCGTCCGGCCACCAAGTCAGCATCGGTGGAACCGGCCGTAAGCAAGCCTCAAGTTGCCAAGAATCCAGTGACGCAATCCGCATCCAACAAGGCGCCTGCGAAAGCGGCGGCCGCCAGTATCCCAGCGACCAAAACCGCTCCACGTCCGACCGGCAAGGTAGCCGTCGCCGTCGTCGCCAAGCCGCAGGCCCCTGCGCCGAAAGGCAAGGTCAAGGTCGTGCCGTACACCACCGATGAATCCAGCGGACGCCCCATCGTCCCGACGGGCTATCGCCCGGCGACCGACGAGGAGTACATGAATCCGCTCCAGCTCGAGTATTTCCGTCAGCGCCTGCTGCGTTGGCGCACGGATCTGGTCGAGGAATCCAAGCAGACCATCGAGAACCTCAAGGACGAAGTGCGTGATGTCGGCGACGAAGCCGAGCGCGCGACCCGCGAGACCGAGAACTCGCTGGAGCTTCGCACCCGCGACCGTTACCGAAAGCTGATCAGCAAGATCGACAGCACGCTCAAGCGCGTCGATTCGGGCGACTACGGTTACTGCGTCGATACCGGCGAGGAAATCGGCCTGGAACGCCTCGAGGCGCGCCTCACCGCCGAGCGCACGATCGATGCTCAGGAGCGCTGGGAGCACATGCAAAAGCAGATGGGCGACTAGGTTTTGCGCCGACTGCCTGTGGAAAAAGCCCGGCTTATGCCGGGCTTTTTTTGGCTTCGTGTCTCTGCGCGAGTTGGCAGGCCTCCGTCTGCGGAGTGGCGTCGTCCGCCGACCCGGGGATTGCTCCGCCCCTTCGTCGGCTCAGTGCAGATCGCGCAAATCCAGTCGACGCAGCTTCGGCGCAAGTTTCGCCGTGATGCCCACCACCGTCAGCGTCATGCAGCCGCCGAAGATCACCGAAGGCACCAGGCCGAGCAGACGTGCGGCCACACCGGATTCAAACGCACCCAGCTCGTTCGACGAGCCGATGAAGATGCCGTTGATCGACGACACCCGACCACGCATGTGATCAGGCGTAGCCAACTGCAGGATCGTCGAACGCAGCACCACCGACACACCGTCGCACATCCCCGACAGCATCAACATCAACGCCGACAGCCACAGATGGCGCGACAGCGCGAAACCGATGATGCACAGGCCGAAACCCGCCACCGCCACCAGCAACACGCGACCGGCATGGCGTTGCAGCGGTCGACGTGCCAGGACGATGCCTACCAGCACCGCGCCAACGGCGGGTGATGCACGCAACAGGCCGAGCGCCTCTGGCCCGTAATGCAGGATCTCGTTGATGAAGGCCGGCAACAGCGCCACCGCACCGCCAAACAGCACCGAGAACATGTCCAGCGCCTGCGCACCGAGCACGACCTGCGTCCTGAAGACGAATTGCAGCCCCTCGCCAATGCTCTTGAACACCGGCGCACGCTCGGCCGGCATCGGCGGCTCGGTCACGCGCACCGCAATCACCGCGATCGCCGCGGCAAGGGCAAAACCCGCGGCCACCAGATACGCCGAGGTCTTGCCGCCCCAGGCGACCAGCAGGCCACCCATCGCCGGGCCCATCACCAGGCCCGTCTGCATCACCACGCTGCTGACGCCGGCGCCTCGCGCGAATTGCTCACGCTTGAGCACGCGCGCGAACAGCGACATGTAGACCGGTGCCAGGAACGCCCGGACCACGCCGTTGACCGCGATGGCCGCATAGATCGTGAGCGTGCCGAAACCGGCGATGCCGGCCGGCAGTACGCCGCCGGCGACGGCGGCCAGCGTCAATGTCGTGACCAGCAACCCCAGGCAGGCCGCCATGCCCAGCTTGCGCCGGGGCAGATGGTCGACCGCGTAGCCGGCGAACAGGGCGAAACAGAAGTACGGAATCACCTCGGCCAGGCCGATCAGGCCAAGGGCGAACGGGTCGCGGGTGAGTTCGTATACGTGCCAGCCGACCGTCACCGCGACGATCTGGTAGGACAGCATCGCCAGCAGGCGATAGGTCAGCAGGCCGGTGAAACCGCGGTTGCGCAGTAGCTCGGAGACGCCCGGGACGGGCAGGGCGTCAGCGTCGGCAGTCATTGCGCGGCAACGCCGGGTCGACGCGGCCGCGCCGCAGCCGCGGCGTCATCGTGGGCGTCGTGGCAACCGGTCACAGCCGCAGCCGGGCCTGGTCGCGGATGAAACCGAGGATGGCGGCCAGGCCGTTGCTGCGGGTAGGCGAGAGGTGCTTGGCCAGGCCGATGTCGGCGATGTAGTTGGCATCGGTGGCGGCGATCTGCGCCGCGCTGCGGCCCGAGTACACGCGCAGGGCCAGGTAGATCAGGCCCGAGACGATCGCCGAGTCGCTGATGGCATGGAAGTCGAGGCGGTCGGCGTCGCCCTCGGCGACGATCCACACCATCGACTGGCAACCGTGCAGGCGATGTTCCTCGGTCTTCCACTCGTCCGGCAGGTCGGGCAGCTTGCGGCCCAGGTCGATCAGGTACTGGTAGCGCTCGGACCAGTCGCCGAAGAAGGCGAACTCGTCGCGGATCGCGGCCTGCGCCTCGCTGGGCGAGGCTTCGATGGGGAAAGGACTGGCGGGGGCGGCGATGGCGTTCATCGGGGGAATTTTACGCCCGTACAGGTGCTGCCCGTGTGCGGATGCTGGTTTGTCATTCCCGAAGTCGCTGGATCCCCGCCTTCGCGGGGATGACTGCATGGGGTGTGGCGACCAGGCGGCTAGGCCCGCTTCCAGCGCACGCCCTGGGCCGTGTCCTCGAGCAGGATGCCCTCGCCGGCGAGCTGGTCGCGGATGGCGTCGGCGCGGGCGAAGTCGCGCGCCTTCTTGGCCGCGATGCGCTCGTCGATCAGCGCCTGGATGCGGTCGTCATCCTCGTTGCCGGCACCGCGCGAGAACCACTGCGCCGGGTCCTGCTGCAGCAGGCCCAGGGCGAGACCGGCACCGAGCAGTTCGCCCTTGAGGCGCGCGCGTTCGTCGGCCGACTCGGCCTTGCGCGCATCGCCGGCAATGCGGGCGATCTCGGCCAGCACCTGCGGGGTGTTGAGGTCATCGTCCAGCGCGGATTCGATGCCGGCCGGGATCACCAGCGGCGTCGCCACCGTGCAATCGGCCAGATCACGCAACGTCCCGTAAAGCCGATCGAGCGTGCGCACGCTCTGTTCGATCAGGCCATCGGACCACTCCAGCGGCTGCCGGTAATGCGCCGACAGCAACGCCAGGCGCAGCGCCTCGGGCGGGTACTCGCGCACCAGGTCGTGCACGCGCTGGATGTTGCCCACCGACTTGGCCATCTTGGCGCCGCCGAAGTTGAGCATGCCGTTGTGCAGCCAGTGGCGGGCGAAGACCCGGCCGCCGTGCGCGCACTCGCTCTGGGCGATCTCGTTCTCGTGGTGCGGGAACTGCAGGTCGACGCCGCCGGCATGGATGTCGATGGTCTCGCCCAGGTGGGCGGCGGCCATCGCCGAGCACTCGATGTGCCAGCCCGGGCGACCACGGCCCCACGGCGAGTCCCAGCCGGGGAGGTCGTCGGTGGAGGGCTTCCACAGCACGAAGTCGCCCGGATCGCGCTTGTAGGGGGCCACGTCGACGCGGGCGCCGGCCAGCATTTCTTCGGGGTCGCGGCGCGAAAGCTTGCCGTAGTCGGGGTAGCTGGCGACCGAGAACAGCGCATGGCCTTCGGCCGCATAAGCGTGGCCGACCTCGATCAGACGCTCGATCATGGCGATGATCTGGCCGATGTGGGCCGTCGCTTCCGGCTCCAGGTCCGGGGCCTTCACGCCCAGCGCAGCCATGTCCTCGCGGTAGGCGGCGGCGAAGCGGCTGGTGATCGCCGAAATGGGCACGCCCTGTTCGCGGGCCGCGTTATTGATCTTGTCGTCGACGTCGGTGATGTTGCGGGCGTAGGCCAGCGCGCCGAACCGGCGGCGCAGCAGCTCGGCCAGGACCCCGAAGACGACCGGGCCGCGGGCATTGCCGATGTGAACGAAGTTGTAGACCGTGGGCCCGCACACGTACATGGTCGGGCGGGCGGGGTCGAGGGGCACGAACGGCTCGACCCGTCGCGTCAGGCTGTTGAAAAGGTGCAGGCTCATGGGGGGTACCGCCGGAGTTGCGGTCATTCTAGCGGCTGATCGAGGCGACCTGCGCCGTGCCGGTCGTCCGGGCGGCGACCGGAGCAAGGGACCACCTTGCCGTTTCGGCCGGTAGTCTAAAGGCGGGGTTCAGACCTCGGCCCCGGTCTGCGCTTACAATTTCTAAACAATTATGACTCCGCGAGTGTGATGGACCGTCCAGTTCCGCTTCCGACCGCCGTGACCTGGACTGTCCTGCTGGGACTGGTGCTGGCTGCCTGGCCCGGCACGGAGGCGAGGGCGCAGAACACGGTCATCCAGGCCGAGAACGTCCGCTTCGACTACGCCCAGGTGCTGCGGGTGACACCGGTCTACCAGACGCTCAAGGCCAACACGGTCGAGCAGAAGTGCGAAGGCGACTCGCGCCTGTCGCGGGTGGTCGGTGCGGTCAAGGAAGCGCTGACCCGCGAAGAGAAAGAGCAGCAGGACAACAAGTGCAAGCCGGTGACGGTCGAGCGCGAGTACCGCCGCCCGATCGCCTACGACGTCGATTACACCTACAAGGGCGCCAAGTTCCGTTCGCGCCTGGCCGAGGATCCGGGCAACCGCCTGCGCATCCGGGTGTCGGTGACGCCGGTCGTGGCGCCCGCTGGCGACCGCTGAGCGCCCCTCCACAGCCGGAAGCTTGCGCCCGCCGCGGGTGCATGCGAGCATGCGCGCCTCAATGAACGCCCACTACGCCGACGCCGACGTCCTGACCTCCGCCTACATGGCGGCGGGGATGACCTCGCGTGCTCGCCGACCGCATACCTGCCATCCAGCTGGGTAACGGTCACTAGCGCGTCTTGCAACAGACGAAGTGACACACGAAAAGCCCAGCCTACGCGCTGGGCTTTTTTGCTTTCAGGACCCGCGCAGCGTCCCACCTTCCTCCCCATACGATCACCGGAACCGCACTCGATGACCGCTCTTGGCAACAGACACTTCCTCAACACCCAGGACTGGTCGCGCGCCGACCTCGACGCGCTGCTGGCGCAGGCCGCCGAGTTCAAGCGCAGCAAGGCCGGCGAGCAGCTCAAGGGCAAGTCGATCGCCCTGGTGTTCTTCAATCCGTCGATGCGCACCCGCACCAGCTTCGAGCTGGGCGCGTTCCAGCTCGGCGGCCATGCGGTGGTGCTGCAGCCGGGCAAGGACGCGTGGCCGATCGAGTTCAACCTCGGCACGGTCATGGACGGCGATACCGAGGAGCACATCGCCGAGGTCGCCAAGGTGCTCGGCCGCTACGTCGACCTGATCGGCGTGCGCGCGTTCCCGAAGTTCGTCGACTGGCAGTACGACCGCGAGGACATCGTCCTCAAGAGCTTCGCCAAGTACTCGCCGGTGCCGGTGATCAACATGGAGACGATCACCCATCCGTGCCAGGAGCTGGCGCACATCCTCGCGCTGCAGGAGCACTTCGGCACCAGCGACCTGCGCGGCAAGAAGTACGTGCTGACCTGGACCTACCACCCCAAGCCGCTCAACACGGCGGTGGCCAACTCGGCGCTGACGATCGCCACGCGCATGGGCATGGACGTGACCCTGCTGTGCCCGACGCCCGACTACATCCTCGATCAGCGCTACATGGACTGGGCCGAGCAGAACGTCGCCGAGAGCGGCGGTTCGCTCGCCGTCAGCCATGACATCGAAAGTGCCTACAGCGGCGCAGACGTGGTCTACGCCAAGAGCTGGGGCGCATTGCCGTTCTTCGGCAACTGGGGCCCGGAAAAGCCCATTCGCGACCAGTACAAGCACTTCATCGTCGACGAGGCGAAGATGGCGCTGACCAACAACGGCGTCTTCAGCCACTGCCTGCCGCTGCGGCGGAACGTGAAAGCGACCGATGCGGTGATGGACTCGCCGCAGTGCATCGCCATCGACGAGGCCGAGAACCGTCTGCACGTGCAGAAGGCGATCATGGCCGCCCTGATCGGCCGCTGATTCGCATACAGCCCCTCTCCCGCTCGCGGGAGAGGGGTAGGGGTGAGGGCAGCCAGCCGCTGCCAAGCCCCGTTTGCCCCCACCTCACCCTCCCTGCAAGCGGGGAGGGGCAGATCACAAACGAGACAAGAACATGAGCAAAGACATCGTCCTCGCCTTCTCCGGCGGCCTCGACACCAGCTTCTGCGTGCCCTACCTGAAGGAGCGCGGCTGGAACGTGCACACCGTGTTCGCCGACACCGGCGGCGTCGATGCCGAAGAGCGCGCCTTCATCGAGGAGCGCGCGGCCGAACTGGGCGTCGCCTCGCACGTCACCGTCGACGGCGGCCCGGCGATCTGGGAAGGCTTCGTCAAGCCGTTCGTCTGGGCCGGCGAGGGCTACCAGGGCCAGTACCCGCTGCTGGTGTCCGACCGCTACCTGATCGTCGAAGCCGCGCTCAAGCGTTGCGAGGAGCTCGGCACGAAGGCGATCGCGCACGGCTGCACCGGCATGGGCAACGACCAGGTGCGTTTCGACCTGGCCGTGAAGGCGCTGGGCGACTACGAGATCGTGGCGCCGATCCGCGAGATCCAGAAGGAGCACACCGAGGTTCGCGCCTACGAGCAGAAGTACCTGGAGGAGCGCGGCTTCGGTGTGCGCGCCAAGCAGAAGGCCTACACGATCAACGAGAACCTGCTCGGCCTGACCATGTCCGGCGGCGAGATCGACCGTTGGCAGGCGCCGGGCGAGGGTGCGGTCGGCTGGTGCAAGCCACGCAGCGAATGGCCGGCGCAGGCGTTGCGGGTGAAGGTCAGCTTCGTCAACGGCGAGGCGGTTGCGCTCGACGACGAGAAGATGGACGGCCACAAGATGCTGGCCAGGCTCAACGGCCTGTTCGCGCAGTACGGCGTCGGCCGCGGCCTGTACACCGGCGACACCACGATCGGCCTGAAGGGCCGCATCATCTTCGAGGCGCCGGGCCTGACCGCGCTGCTGACCGCGCACCGCGCACTGGAAGAAGCCGTGCTGAGCAAGCAGCAGAACCGCTTCAAGCCGGACGTGGCGCGCAAGTGGGTGGAGCTGGTGTACGAGGGCTTCTTCCACGATCCGCTCAAGACCGACCTGGAAGCATTCCTGCAGTCGAGCCAGTCGACCGTCAATGGCGACGTCGTGCTGGAAACGCAGGGCGGCCTGGTCAGCGCGGTGGCGATCGAGTCCAGGCACATCCTCAATGCCAAGGGCGCGACCTACGCCCAGGCGGCGGACTGGGGCGTGGCCGAGGCCGAGGGCTTCATCAAGCTGTTCGGCATGAGCAGCACGCTGTGGGCTGAGATCAACCGCAAGTAACCGGCCATGCTCGCAAAAACCCTCAAGCACCTCGACGCCCTGGTCTCGTACGACACCCGCAATCCACCGCGGGACATCGGCACCGGTGGCATCTTCGATTACCTGCGCTCGCAGCTGACCGGTTTCCGCATCGAGGTCACCGACCACGGCGACGGCGCGGTGTCGATGCTGGCCGTGCGCGGCAATCCCACGCGCCTGTTCAACGTGCATCTGGACACGGTGCCGTCGTCGGAAGCGTGGAGCGCCGATCCGCACAGGCTGCGCGTCACCGCCGACCGCGCGATCGGACTGGGTGCCTGCGACATCAAGGGCGCCGCGGCCGGACTGGTGACCGCCGCCTCGGTGACGCAGGGCGATGCCGCCTTCCTGTTCTCGACCGACGAGGAGGCCAACGATGCCCGTTGCGTTGCCGCGTTCCTGGGCAGCCAGCACGGCTTCAACGAAGTCGTCGTTGCCGAGCCGACGCAGTGCGAGGCGGTGCTGGCCCATCGCGGCATCAGCTCGGTGCTGCTGCGCTTCCGCGGCGTTGCCGGCCATGCGTCGGGTGCGAATGCGATGCAGGCCAGTGCCTTGCACCAGGCGATCCGCTGGGGCGGGCACGCGCTGGACTACGTCGAGAGCCAGGCGCACCAGCGTTTCGGCGGCCTGACCGGTTTGCGCTTCAACATCGGTCGCGTCGAAGGCGGGATCAAGGCCAACATGATCGCGCCGAGCGCGGAACTGCGTTTCGGTTTCCGTCCGCTGCCGTCGATGTCGATCGACGCGCTGCACGAGCGTTTCGGCACGCTGGTCGAGGCCGGTGCGATCGAGCGTTACGAGGAAACCTTCCGCGGTCCTTCGCTGCCGTCGGGAGACGTTGCCGATGCCGAGCAGCGGCGCCTGGAGGCCCGCGACCTGGCCGATGCACTGCAGCTGCCGATCGGCAATGCCGTCGATTTCTGGACCGAGGCCTCGCTGTTCTCCAACGCCGGCATGACCGCGCTGGTCTATGGCCCGGGTGATATCGCCCAGGCCCATACCGCCGACGAATGGGTGGCCCTGGAACAACTGCAGCGCTACACCGACTCCATCATCCGGATTCTGGATTGAACTCCATAGCAATGAACGATTCTCGTGACATCCAGACTCGCCAGACCATCGTGCGCCTGCTTTCGAGCATGGCCAGTGCGAAGGAAATCTCGCAGTACCTGAAGCGTTTCTCCCAGCTCGATGCCAAGCGCTTCGCCGTGGTCAAGGTCGGCGGCGCCGTGCTGCGCGACGACCTCGAGGCGCTGACGTCCTCGCTAGCGTTCCTGCAGGACGTCGGCCTGACCCCGATCGTGATCCACGGCGCCGGGCCGCAGCTCGACGACGAGATGGCCGCCGCCGGCATCGTCAAGCAGACCGTCAACGGCCTGCGCGTGACTTCGCCGGAAGCACTGGCGATCGTGCGCCGCGTGTTCCAGTCGCAGAACCTCAAGCTGGTCGAGGCGCTGCAGGCGTTCGATGCGCGCGCTACGTCAATCGTGTCAGGCGTGTTCGAGTCCGAATACCTGGACCGCGACACTTACGGCCTGGTCGGCGAAGTGCAACGCGTCAACCTGGCGCCGATCGAGGCCAGCCTGCGCGCCGGCTCGATCCCGGTCATCGCCAGCCTCGGCGAGACCGCCGGTGGCCAGATCCTCAACGTCAACGCCGACTTCGCCGCCAACGAGCTGGTGCAGAAGCTGCAGCCGTACAAGATCGTGTTCCTGACCGGCACCGGTGGCCTGCTCGACGATGCCGGCAAGGTCATCGACTCGATCAACCTGTCGACCGAGTACGAGCACCTGATGTCGCAGCCGTGGATCAACGGCGGCATGCGCGTGAAGATCGAACAGATCAAGGACCTGCTCGACAAGCTGCCGCTGACCTCGTCGGTGTCGATCACCAAGCCGGCGGAACTGGCCAAGGAACTGTTCACCCACAAGGGCTCGGGCACGCTGGTGCGCCGCGGCGAGCGCGTGCTGCAGGTCACCCGCTGGGGCGAGCTCGACCTGGAACGCCTGCGCGGCCTGATCGAATCGGCCTTCGGCCGTCGCCTGATGCCGGACTATTTCGAGCGCACCACGCTGCACCGTGCCTATGTCAGCGAGAACTACCGCGCCGCGGTGATCCTCACCCAGGAGGACGCCGGCATCTACCTCGACAAGTTCGCCGTGCTCGACGAGGCGCAGGGCGAAGGCCTTGGCCGCGCCGTGTGGCACGTCATGCGCGAGCAGAATCCGCGCCTGTTCTGGCGTTCGCGCCACGGCAATCCGGTCAATCCGTTCTACTACGCCGAGTCTGACGGCTGCATCAAGCAGGAGAAGTGGAAGGTGTTCTGGTACGGCATGGATGGCTTCGACGAGATCGAACGCTGCGTCGAGCATTGCTCGGGGCGCACGGCGACGTTGAAGGACTGAGATGCCAGCGACCGCCGACCACTGGAGCGTCGTCCCGACCCTGCGCGGCCAGCACGTCGCGCTGGAGCCGCTGCAGGCGGCCCATGCCGGGGACTTGCGCGCCGCGCTCGGCGCCGGCGAGCTGTCGCGCCTGTGGTACACCAGCGTGCCGGCGCCGGAGCAGGTCGAGTCGTACATCAGCGCCGCGCTGGACGTGCAGGACCAGGGCAAGGCCATGGCATTCGCGGTGCGCGACGCCAGTGGCGACATCGTCGGCAGCACCCGCTATTACGACCTCGACCAGTCCGTTCCGCGCGTGCAGATCGGCTACACCTGGTACGCCCCGAAGGTGCAGCGCACCGGCCTCAACACCGAGGCCAAGCTGCTGTTGCTTGGCCATGCCTTCGAGACCATGGGCAGCATCTGCGTCGGCTTCGAGACCAGCTGGTTCAACCTGGCATCGCGCGCAGCCATCGCCCGGCTCGGTGCCAAACAGGACGGAATCCTGCGCAGCCACCGGCGCCATGCCGACGGCAGCGTGCGCGACACCGTGGCCTTCTCGATCATCGAATCGGAATGGCCGGCGGTGAAACGCAATCTTCTTCACAAGTTGCAGAACCATGGAGCATCCGGACGTGACTAAGTCCGTTGGCATCGTCGGCGCGCGCGGTTACGTCGGCGCCGAACTCATCCGCCTGATCGCCGCGCACCCGGTATTCGAACTCGCGTTCGTGTCCTCGCGCGAGCTGGTCGGGCAGCGCGTCGCCGACCATATCCCGGAGTACCAGGGTGAGCTGCGCTACAACTCGCCCTCGCACGAGGAGTTGCCGGCGCCGGGCGCCGACGCGGTCGTGCTGGCGCTGCCCAACGGCAAGGCCGCGGCGTGCGTGGCGGCGTTCGACGCGGCCGGCGCCGATCCCGTCATCGTTGACCTTTCGGCCGACTACCGTTTCGACGACGGCTGGTACTACGGCCTGCCGGAGCTCACCCGCGGCCAGTACAGCGGCCAGCGCCGCATCAGCAATCCCGGCTGCTATGCCACGGCGATGCAGCTGGCAGTCGCGCCGATGCTCGACGCGCTTGCAGGTCCGGTGCAGTGCTTCGGTGTGTCGGGCTATTCCGGCGCCGGCACCTCGCCTTCGGACAAGAACGACCCCGGCAAGCTGCGCGACAACCTGATGCCGTACGCGCTGACCAACCACGTGCACGAGCGCGAAGTCACCCGCCAGCTTGGCCACGAAGTGCAGTTCCTGCCGCACGTGGCGCCGCATTTCCGCGGGCTCACCATCACCGCCAACCTGCCGCTGGCCAGGGCCTTCGCGCGCGAAGAGGTGGTGTCGCGCTATGTTGACCGCTACGCAGGCGAGCCGCTGGTCGATGTCGGCGACGAGGCCCCCTGGGTCAGCGCGATTGCCGGGCGCCACCATGTCGAGCTCGGCGGCTTCACCCTGACGCCCGACGGCAAGCGCCTGGTGGTGGTTGCCACCGAGGACAACCTGCTCAAGGGTGCGGCGACGCAGGCGTTGCAGAACCTCAACCTGGCGTTTGGCCTGGACGAAATGGCCGGCATCACGCGCTGACCCCACGCACCAAGGAATTCGACGATGTCCGATCTGTTGTGGCAAAAACCCGGCGTCAAGGTCGACGCGCGCATCCAGCAGTTCCTCGCCGGCGAGGACGTGATCCTGGACCGCGAGTTCTTCCTGTTCGACATCCAGGCCAGTCGCGCGCACGCCGAAGGCCTGCAGCAGATCGGCATCCTCGATGCGGACGAGCTTGCCGGCCTGAAGACCGAGCTGGAAACACTGGCCGAAGACTTCCGTGCAGGCCGCTTCATCCTCGACGAGCGTTTCGAGGACTGCCATTCGGCGATCGAATCGCGCCTGGTCGAACGGCTCGGTGACGCCGGCAAGAAGATCCACACCGGCCGCAGCCGCAATGACCAGATCCTGGTGGCCACGCGCCTGTGGCTGAAGGACCGCCTGGCGCGCGTGGCGGCCACGTGCCGCGAGAGTGCCGAAGTGGCGCTCGCCCGCGCCGAGGCCGAGCAGGGCGTGCCGCTGCCGGGCTACACCCACCTGCAACGCGCGATGGTGTCGTCGCTGGGCATGTGGTGGGCGGCCTGGGCCGAAGGCTTCATCGACAACGCGCAGCGCGCCGTGCAGACGCTGCAGTGGGTCGATGCCAATCCGCTCGGCAGCGCGGCCGGCTACGGCGTCAACCTGCCGCTGGCGCGCGACCACACCACCGCCGCGCTCGGCTTCGGCCGCATGCAGGTCGCGGCGACCTACGCGCAGATATCGCGCGGCAAGTTCGAGATGGCCGCGATCGAGGCGCTGTCCTCGGCGCTGCTCGACCTGCGCCGCCTGGCCTGGGACCTGAGCCTGTTCACCAGTGCCGAATTCGGTTTCGTGGCGCTGCCGTCGCAGTACACCACCGGCAGTTCGATCATGCCGAACAAGCGCAACCCCGACGTCATCGAGCTGATGCGCGCGAGCTATTCGGCTGCCGCCGCCGCACGCACCGAAATCGAGCAGCTGCTGTCGCTGCCGTCGGGCTACCACCGCGACCTGCAGTTCTCCAAGGGCGCGATCTTCCACGCTTTCGGCCGCGGGCTGGGGGCGCTGGAGCTGTTGCCGGACCTGCTGCGGAACCTGGAGTGGAAGGCCGAGCGCATGCGCGAAGCGCTCGATCCTTCGATGTATGCGACCGACCTGGCCGTCGACCTGGCACGACAGGGCCTGCCGTTCCGCGAGGCCTACAAGCAGGCCGCAGACCCCGCACGCTGGGAACAGGGCGATCCCGAAGCGAGCCTGGCGGCACGGGCGTCGCCCGGCGCTGGCGCCGAACTGCGGCTGGGCGAACTGCGAAGCCGACTGGCAGCATTGCGATGAGCATGCCTGGAAGTACCGCCGACACCGCCGTCCGGGACTTCCAGGCACAACCGCTGCCAGGCTGGCGGCGCGCCGTACTCAAGGTCGGCAGCAGCCTGCTCGCCGGCTTCTCCGACCAGCCCGACGCGGCGGGACTCGACCCTCGCCATGCCGCCGGGCTCGCGCGCTTCATCGCCCAGGCCCGCGCGCAGCAGCGCGAAGTGGTGCTGGTGTCGTCTGGCGCCGTCGCTGCCGGACGTGGCCGCATCGGTGCCGGTGGCGACAGCCTGGTGCTCCGGCAGGCGTTGGCCTCGCTCGGCCAGGCCTCGTTGATGGGGTTCTGGCAACAGTTGTCGGAGCAGCCGGTCGCGCAGGTCCTGCTCACCCACGACGACCTGCGCAACCGCCGACGCTACCTCAACGCCCGCGCCACGCTGCGCGAACTGTTGCGCCTGGGCACCTTGCCGATCATCAACGAGAACGACGCCGTCGCCGTCGACGAACTCAAGCTCGGCGACAACGACAATCTCGCCGCGGCCGTGGCCTCGCTCGTGGATGCCGATCTGCTGCTGATCGCCACCGACATCGGCGGGCTCTACAGCGCCCACCCGCAACGCGATCCCGATGCGCGCGCGATCAACCGCATCGAGCGGATCACGCCCGAACTGCTGCTGGCCGCCAGCGGCGGCGCCGGCAAGCTCGGCACCGGCGGCATGCGCACCAAGCTGGAGGCGGCGGCCAAGGCGACCGCGGCCGGAATTCCCACCGCGCTGTTCTGCGGTCGCAACGATGCGGTGGTGCGGGCACTGGGCGAGGGGCAGTTGCACGGCACGCTGGTGCTCGCACAGGGCGACCGTCTGCGCGCACGCAAGCAATGGCTGCGGCATGCGCCCTCGTCAGGGCGGCTGCTGGTCGACGACGGCGCGGTCGCGGCGCTGCACCGCCAGGGCGCATCGCTGCTGCCCGGTGGCGTGGCCGCCGTCGAAGGCGACTTCCGCCGCGGCGACGTGATCGAGATCGTGGCCACCACGACCGGCGCCGAGCCGTTCGCGCGCGGCCTGGCGCAGTACAGCGCGATGGAAATCGGCCGGATCGCGCGCAGGCACAGCAACGACATCGAAGCCGTGCTCGGCTTTCGCTATGGCGAATCGGTGATCCACCGTGACGATCTGGTGCTGCTGGTCGTCGACCCCGAGGTGAAGGCATGAGCGGTTACGTACGCAACCTCGCCGAGCGCGCGCGCGAAGCATCACGGGTCCTGGCGGCGCTGGATGGCGATGCGCGCCGGCGACTGATCGAACGCATGGCGCAGTTGCTCGAGCACCACGGCGCCGCACTGCTGGCCGCGAATGCAGAGGACATGGAGCGCGGCCGCGCAGCCGGCCTCGGCGCGGCCCTGCTCGACAGGCTGAAGCTGGATGAGGCGCGCATCGCGGCAATGGCCGCGGGCGTGCGGGAAGTGGCCGCGCAGGCAGATCCGCTGGGGCAGGTGACGCGCAGCGAGGTGCGCCCCAACGGCATCGTGATCGAGCGCCAGCGCGTGCCGCTGGGCCTGATTGCGATGATCTACGAGGCCCGACCGAACGTGACCGCAGATGCCGCGGCGCTGTGCCTGAAGGCCGGCAACGCGGTGCTGCTGCGCGGCGGCTCCGAGGCGCGCGCGAGCAATGCCGCGATTGCCGCCTGCCTGCACCAGGCATTGCGCGAAGAGGAGCTACCGGAGGCGGCCGTGTCGCTGGTCGCCGATCCGGCGCGCGAGCACGTGCTGGAACTGCTGCAGCTGTCGGACCTGATCGACCTGGCGATTCCGCGCGGCGGTGAAAGCCTGATCCGCTTCGTCGCCGAGCATGCGCGCGTGCCGGTCATCAAGCACTACAAGGGCGTCTGCCATCTCTACGTCGACCGTGCCGCCGATGTCGGCAAGGCGCTGGACCTGCTGGTCGACGGCAAGGCCTCGCGACCCGGTGTCTGCAATGCGCTGGAGACGTTGCTGGTCCATCGCGACATCGCCGCGGACTTCCTGCCCGCGGCGCTGCAGCGCCTGGCGGCGCGCCAGGTCGAGGTGCGCGGCTGCGGACGCACGCGCGCGTTCTCCGACCAGGTGGGGCAGGCCGAAGACGCCGACTACGCCGCCGAATACCTGGACCTGATCCTGGCGGTGCGGGTCGTCGACGGAATCGGGGACGCGCTGGCGCACATCGCCCGCTACGGCTCGGACCACACCGAAGTGATCGCCACCGGGGATGTTGCCGCCGCGGAAGCGTTCGTGCGTGGTACGCGCAGCTCAGCGGTGATGGTCAACGCCTCATCGCGCTTCAACGATGGCGGTCAGCTCGGCCTGGGTGCCGAGATCGGCATCTCGACCACGCGCCTGCATGCCTATGGGCCGATGGGCGCCGAATCGCTGACCATCGAGCGGTTCGTGGTGCGCGGGGAAGGGCAGGTGCGGCACGAGGAGTCGCGGCAACGCTGACTTCGCTGCCACGTCCGCGCGTTGGCTAGACCTGCAGTCGCTGCGCTCCGCTCCATTCCTCGCCTGGCGCCAGCGTCACCGGCATGGCAATCGTGCCTGACTCGACGCAGACGAAGTGCCGGTGCTCACCGGCGCCCAGATCGGCCATCCCCGCGGCCAGCGCCGCGCCGGGATTCCACAAGACGGTGTCGCGGAAACCATCGGCGCTGATGCGCATGGCATCGTTGCCCTGGGCAAGCAGCAGGTCGTGGGCGCAATCGGGGTAGAGCCGGTCGACCTCGGACTGGAAACGCACCGGTTCACCTTCGGCCGCGGCGAGCCGGCCATCGCGCGTGTCTTCGAAGCCGGCCGCTTCCAGGCCCTGCACCGATGTCGCGTCCAGGTCGTCCACGCGCAGGTAGGTGTGCAGCGCCGCGGTGAAGCTGAAGGGCGCCTCGCCCTGGTTGCCGATGGCGAGGCGGACCGTCAGCGCGCCTGGCGCCAGCGCGACGTGCAGGCGCGCGCGGAACCTCGCCGGCCACAGGCGGCGGGTGTCCTCGTTGTCGATGAGTTCCAGCACGGCTCCCGGAGTCCCGGCGTCGGCCTCGATGCCCACGTAGCGCCAGGAAAGCAGTCGCGCGAAACCGTGTTTGACCATCGGCCCGCGCCCGCCGAACTGAGGGAAGATCACCGGGATGCCGCCGCGAATGGCGGCGCGGGTGGCGGCGCACTGGGCAAGACTGGCGCGCGGGCTCAGGTAGAGGCGCTCGCGGCCCGGTGTGGGCTGCCAGGACAGCACGTGGGCACCATGCAGGCAGATCTCGGCGACGGCGCCGTCAGCGGCGTTCAGGCGCAGGCACGCGCTGCCATCGCGCTGGAAAGGTGTGCAGGAGAGATCCATCGGCCATCAACGGAAAAGCGGGCCGACATCATCGCGGCGCCGCGCTGCCGGTCGCAACCGGCGCAAACGAAAAACGCCGGCAGGGCCGGCGTTTCGTCGTTTTACAGCGTGTCCAGCAGCTTTGACCGGCCTTGATCCACATATGGATGCGGAGTTGGTCGGGGAGACAGGATTTGAACCTGCGACTTCTACGTCCCGAACGTAGCGCTCTACCAGGCTGAGCTACACCCCGGCTGCTGAGCCGCAAATTCTAGTCAGTGAGGCGGGGTCGAGGCAAGGGGTTGGACACAAATTCCTTCAATCCGGTGTCAGTCCGGTTGCGACCGGTTGGGGGAAAAGCGGTCGCAACGGCTAAACTGTTGACGATTTCCCCCTCTACACCGCGAATCCACCGCGTGCCCGCCAAGCCTGTACGGTACCGGGCCGCGTTCGCGGCCTGTCGTCACTGGAGCCTTGCTTGATCAAGCCGCGCACCCCGCCCGGGGTCATGGAGCTGCTACCTCCTGACCAGATCGCCTTCCAGCGCATGCTGGACACGATCCGCCGCAATTTTGAACGATTCGGCTTCCTGCCGGTGGAAACGCCGGTCATGGAGCTGTCGGAGGTGCTGCTGACCAAGTCCGGCGGCGAAACCGAACGGCAGGTGTACTTCGTCCAGTCCACCGGCGCGCTGGGCAAGGGCTCCGAGGGCGCGGCCGGCGAGGGCATGCCCGAGCTGGCGCTGCGCTTCGACCTGACCGTGCCGCTGGCGCGCTACGTCGCCGAGCACGAGCACGAACTGGCGTTCCCGTTCCGCCGCTACCAGATGCAGCGCGTCTACCGTGGCGAACGCGCACAGCGCGGCCGTTTCCGCGAGTTCTACCAGTGCGACATCGACGTGATCGGCAAGGACGCGCTGAGCGTGCGTTTCGATGCCGAGCTGCCGGCGGTGATCCATGCGGTGTTCTCCGAGCTCGACATCGGCGCGTTCACCATCCAGCTCAACAACCGCAAGCTGATGCGCGGCTTCTTCGAGGCCCAGGGCATCGTCGACGGCGAACTGCAGGCGCTGGTGCTGCGCGAGGTCGACAAGCTCGACAAGCGCGGCGAGGACCACGTCCGCGAGACCCTCACCGGCGAAGGCTTCAACCTGTCGGTCGATGCCGTCGCGCACATCCTCGAGTTCGTCAAGGTGCGTTCGTCCTCGCACGCCGATGCGCTGGCCCAGCTCGATGCGCTGGGCGAGGGCAACGAGGCACTGCGCGAAGGCGTCGCCGAACTGCGCGAGGTGCTTGAGCTCGTGCGCGCCCTCGGCGTGCCGGAAAGCGCCTACGCGCTGAACTTCTCGATCGCGCGCGGCCTCGACTACTACACCGGCACCGTCTACGAGACCACGCTCAACGACTACCCGCAGATCGGTTCGATCTGCTCGGGCGGCCGCTACGAGAACCTGGCCAGCCACTACACCAAGTCGAAGCTGCCGGGCGTCGGCATCTCGATCGGCCTGACCCGGCTGTTCTGGCAGCTGCGCGAGGCCGGCCTGCTCGGCAACGCCGCCGGCAGCACGGTGCAGGCGATGGTCGCGCTGATGGATGGTCAATCGCTGACCGATGCGCTCGAGATCGCCCGTCGCCTGCGTGCGGCCGGCATCAACACCGAAGTGCAGATGGAGGCGCGCAAGATCGGCAAGCAGTTCCAGTACGCCTCGCGCGCCGGCATCCGCTTCGTCGCCCTCGCCGGTGACGACGAGAAGGCGCGTGGCGTGGTCGCGGTCAAGGACCTGCTGCGCGAGGAGCAGTTCGAAGTGCCGCTGGAGGAACTGGCGAGCACGCTGCGCGTGGAGCTGGAACAGTACCGCGCACTCGCCGGCCGCTGAGGCCGGCGCAAACGCAGGCGGGGTGGACGATCCGGTCCGCCCGCGCCGTTCAGGACAGGGGACGCCGGCGCACGCCCAAGTGCATCCGCCGGCGCAGATGGCAGTCAGCTGCAAGGTGAAACGATGAAACCGATCCGACTCGATGGCCGCTCGCTGACCCGCGCGCAGCTGGTGGACGTGGCCTACGGCGCGCATGTGCAGCTGGCACCGGAGCAACTGCCGGCGGTGACCCGCGCGGCCGAGTTCCTGGCCGAACAGGTCCGGCGCGAGGAACCCATCTACGGTGTCTCGACCGGCTTCGGCAGCAATGCCGACCGCCTGCTCGGCAACCACCACCTGCGTGACGAACTGCCCGGCGCCGCGCGCTCGGACGTCACCCTGCACGAGGAGCTGCAGCGCAACCTCATCGTCACCCACGCCGTCTGCGTCGGCGAAGCGTTCGCGCCGGAGATCGTCCGCGCGATGCTGTGCATCCGCATCAACACGCTGATGCGCGGTCACTCCGGCATCCGCGTCGAGACCCTGCAGGCACTGACCGCCATGCTCAACGCCGGCATCGTTCCGGTGGTGCCGCAGCTGGGTTCGGTCGGCGCCAGCGGCGACCTCGCACCGCTGTCGCACCTGGCGATCGTGCTGCTGGGCGGTGGCGAAGCCTTCTTTGAAGGCGAGCGCATCCCGGGTGGCGAAGCGCTCAGGCGCGCCGGCCTGTCGCCGGTGACGCTGTCGTACAAGGAAGGCCTGGCGCTGAACAACGGCACCGCGCAGATGCTTGCCTGTGGCGTGCTCGCACTGGCGCAGCTGGAGGACCTGCTCGACACCGCCGACCTCGCCGCGGCGATGACCATCGATGCCTTCGCCGGCCGCCTTGGCGCGTTCGCCGAGGAAGTGCACGCGCTGCGCCCGCACCCGGGCCAGGTGCACAGCGCCGCCCATCTGCGCGACCTGCTCGGTGGCTCCACGCTGGCCGACATCCCGTACCACCTGGTGCCGAAGTTCCGTGCCTGGCAGCCGCGCAGCTGGGACACGCCCGAATCGCAGGCGCTGCGCTTCGACATCGGTTGGGACTGGGTACCGTTCAGCCAGCGCCACGGCCGCGAGAAGTTCTACCTGCGCTTCCGCCCGTTCCGCGGCGGCAAGAAGCACCAGCCGCAGGACAGCTACTCGCTGCGCTGCATCCCGCAGGTCCACGGCGCCGTGCGCGATGCCGTCGCACAGGCCGCGCGCGTGCTCGAGGTCGAGCTCAACGCGCTGACCGACAACCCGATCATCTTCCCGGATGCCAAGGCCGAGTTCGTCGAGCAGCAGGTGATTTCTGCCGGCCACTTCCACGGCATGCCGCTGGCGCTGGCGATGAGCTACGTCAAGGCGGCCATTCCGGTGCTGGCGAGCATTTCCGAGCGCCGCCTCAACAAGCTGGTCGATCCGGCCACCAACGACGGCCTGCCGGGCTTCCTGATCGGCAACGAGGACTCGACCGAGTCCGGGCACATGATCGTGCAGTACACCGCCGCGGCCATCGTCAACGACCTGGCCAGCCGTGCCCACCCGGCGTCGGTCTATTCGATCCCGACCAGCGCCAATGCCGAAGACCATGTCTCGATGGGCGCCAACGAGGCGCGCCACGTGCTGGCGATGGCCGATGACCTGGGCAAGGTGCTGGCGCTGGAGCTCTACACCGCCGCGCAGGCGCTGGACCTGCGCCGCGACATGATCAACGCCGCGCGCGACCTGGCCGATCGTGCCGATGCGCGTGCACTGGCCGCGAAGGTGCAGGGCGCACCGGCCGCCGACAGCCCCGAGTTCGACGCCTTCCTGGCCGAAGTCGAAGGCTTGCGCGCCGAACTGGCCGCAGCCGGCGAATTCCATCCCGGTCGAGCAGTGGCCGCCGCGCACGCGGCAATCCGCGAAGCGATTCCGTTCCTCGATCGCGACCGCGCCATGGATGGCGAAGTCGCCACCGCGGTGCGGCTGGTGAAGCAAGGCACCATCCTGGCAGCCGCGCGTGCTTGAAGCTCGTAGTCCCCAATGAAGGGCTAGAGCGCGTTGGGAGCAACGTCCATGGGTTCCCGCCTTCACGGGAATGAACGGGTTCCGACGCTATCGAAGTCTCTGCAACGAATCCCCGGCCCGGCGGCCGACGCCGTTCCGCAGCACAAGCCCAGCACGCAGCAGCAACAGCACCAGCAGATCCCTCACTTCAGACCGTCTCCACCTGCGACGTCCGCACGCAGTCGCGGCCGTCGGCCTTGGCCCGGTACAGCGCCTGGTCGGCCAGCTGCAGCAGCGGATCGATGCCGCCGAACGACACCGTCTCGATCGCATGCACGCCGATGCTGGCCGTGACGGTGATGTGGCTGTCGGCGCTCTGGAACGGCTGATCGCGCAGATGCTGGCGCAGGTCCTCGGCCACCTGGGTCGCCGCCGACAGGTTCAGGCCCGGCAGCACGATCACGAACTCCTCGCCGCCGAAGCGCGCCAGCAGCGCATCGTGATGCGGACGCAGACCATGGCCGAGCGTCCGCGCAGCCCAGCGCAGGCAGTCGTCGCCGATCAGATGGCCGTGCTGGTCGTTGATCAGCTTGAAGTTGTCCAGGTCGATCATCAGCAGCGACAGCGGGCGCCGATGCTCGCGCGACTGCCGCAGCAACGACTCGAAGCGGTCGCGGAAGTGGCTGCGGTTGTGCAGCCCGGTCAGGGCGTCGCGCTG
This sequence comes from Lysobacter sp. S4-A87, assembly GCF_022637455.1. Taxonomy (NCBI): domain Bacteria; kingdom Pseudomonadati; phylum Pseudomonadota; class Gammaproteobacteria; order Lysobacterales; family Lysobacteraceae; genus Lysobacter; species Lysobacter sp. S4-A87. The sequence goes on along the minus strand of NZ_CP093341.1, from coordinate 1,027,668 downwards.
GCTGCTCTCGCGCAGGCGTGCGTGCGCATCCTCGAGTTGACCCAGCGCGCTTCGCAACTCCGTGGTGCGCTGCTCGACCTTGTGCTCGAGCTGGTCCCTGGCCTCGCGGACGATGCGCTCGTTCTCGTTGCGCAGCGCCGCGTAGCGGTGGCCCAGTGCGATCGACAGCAGCAGCATCTCCAGCGCCGAACCGATCTGGACCCCATACTCCGTGATGAACGTCTTGGGCATCATGCCGAAGGCGATGGCGACGAACAGGCCGGTGCCGAGCAGGAACATCGCCCACGCCAGCAGGAACAATTGCGCCGGCGCATAGCCGCGGCGCACGACCGAGATCGACACCACCGCGATCCAGGCGATGCTGACCAGCACCGCCGCCGACGCGATCGGCGTGGAGATGTGGTACGGCAACCACGTCGATGCGATGCCGAGCAGGGCGAAGAACGAAATCAGGCCCAGGCCGATCCGGTCACCGAGGCGCCAGCGTTCGCGCAGGCCGAGGAAGATGCGGGCGAACTGCTGCATGCCGATCTGCGCCAGGCAGATCGACAGCGGCACCATGCGGTCGCTCAGCCATGACGACTGCGGCCACAGGTACTCGAAGCCGAAGCCGTTGAGGGTGAACAGCACCAGCCCGAACGCCGACAGGTGGAACAGGTACCAGAAGTAGCTGGCATCGCGCAGGCTCAGCCACAGCGCCAGGTTGTAGAAGAACAGCGCGAGCAGGATGCCGTAGTACAGCCCGATCACGAGCTGTGCATCGCGCGAGAGTTCGGCGAAAGCGACGGGCGTGTAGATGTCCAGCGGCACCTGCATCGAGCTCTCGCTGCGCACGCGCACGAATACGTCGACCGGCTGGCCCTGCGGAAACGTCAGCCAGAAATTGGGGTGGCGGTAACGCACGCTGCGGGCGCTGAAGGGCAGGTGGTCGCCACCGGCCTGGAAGGTCGTGTGGCCGTCGGCGTAGCGCGCATACACATCGATGTTGTCGCTGAGCGCGTAGCTCTGCACCAGCAACCAGCGCTGCTCGGGGTTGCCGTGGTTGACGACGCGCGTGTGGAACCAGAAAGCGCCGGTGCGGAAACCGAATGCGCTGCGTCCGCCCGGCAGGGGTGCGAACTGTCCCTGCGCCAGCCGCCGCGCGACCGCGTCGACATCATCTTCGGCAGAAGCGTCGTGGTAGTAACCCAGGTAGGGCGACAGGGCCACGTGCTCGACATTCGCGCCCAGTGGCAGCGTCATCGAGCCCGTGGTGCTGGCCTGGACGGGTACGGCCAACAGCAGGCACAGGCTTGCCAGCCATGGCCACCACCAACGCCAAGAACCACGTCCCATGTCTCCCCCTTGCCCAGTCGCCGGTGCCGCCGCGGAGCGGACGGTGTCGGCGTGCGCGCAGCTTATGCGCGCTCGATTCAGTTGCGCCATCCGTCCCCGTCAGGCTCGGCTGACACCTATATCCGTATCGCCTGGCAAACGGCGTGAATGCCGCCGACAGGCCTTCAGCCGGGCAGGGGCGTCGCCCGCAGGGTTGACGGGGGTCCCGATGCCGGATTAATGTATTAGCACGTTATTACATTAATACAAGATCATGAAGCGACGTCCCCAGGAAATGGATCGTGGCGAGGACGACCTCGCCGGCCTCGCCTCGGCCTTGCTGGGGCTGCGCAGCCCGGAGGAGGTCCGGGCCTTCCTGGAGGACCTGTGCACGCCGGCCGAGCTGGAGGCGATGACCGACCGCTGGCGTGTGGTCCCGCTGCTGTACGGCAACGTCCCGTACCGCGAGATCCACGACCGCACCCAGGTCAGCGTCACCACCATCGGGCGCGTCGCCCGCACCCTCGAACGCGGCGCCGGCGGCTACGCCATCGCCTACCAGCGTCAGACCGGCGAGACCGGACCGGCGTCCCCCCGCAACAGCGATTAGCCGAGTCCGCCGTCGATGAGTCCCCCAGCCAATACCCCGGTGCGCGATCGTCTGCGCATCGCCATCCAGAAATCCGGCCGACTGGCCGAACCGGCGCGCGCGCTGCTCGCCTCGTGCGGCCTGAGCTGGCGGGAGAGCCGCGATCGCCTGTTCTGCTACGGCGAAAGCCTGCCAATCGATCTGCTGCTGGTGCGCGACGACGACATCCCCGGCCTGATCGCCGACGGCGTCTGTGACCTGGGCATCGTCGGCCGCAATGTCCTGCTCGAGCAGGACGGCAGCCGCACTACCGATCGAGGCGCAGGCAACGGCCGCGCGTCGGCGTTCCGCGAGTGGCGTGCACTCGGCTTCGGTGGCTGCCGGCTGGCCCTGGCGGTGCCCGATGCCTGGGACTGGCAGGGTCCGCAGCAGCTGACCGGCAAGCGCATCGCCACCAGCTACCCGGCGTTGCTGTCGCGCTGGCTCGAGGAGCAGGGCATCGCTGCCGACGTGGTGCTGCTTTCGGGTTCGGTCGAGATCGCGCCGCGACTGGGCCAGGCCGAGGCGATCTGCGACCTCGTCTCCAGCGGCGCCACGCTGTCGGCCAACCAGCTCAAGCCGGTGATGACGCTGCTGGAGAGCGAAGCGGTGCTGGCCGGACCCGCCGAGGCGTTCGACCCGGTTCGCGGCGAACTCGCCGACCTGCTGCTGCGCCGCCTCGATGGCGCGCTGCGCATCCGCCACAGCAAGCTGCTGATGTTCCAGGCCCCGCGCAACCTGTTGCCGAGCCTGTTGCCGCTGCTTCCCGACGCCGAAGCACCGACGGTGATGCGCCTGGACGATGGCGACGACCTGGCGTTGCAGGCGCTGTGCCACGGTGCCGTCACCTGGCAGCGTCTGGAGGAACTCAAGCGCGCCGGCGCGCGTGGGCTGATGGTGTTGCCGGTCGAGGGCATGCTGGCATGAGCGCCACTGCCACTGCGCTACTGATGCGCCGCGCCGACTGGAACCGGCTCGACGATGCCGAACGCAGCCAGCTGCTGCGTCGTCCCTCGCAGCGCACGTCGACGATCACCACGACCGCGGTCGCGGCGATCATCGAGGAGGTGCGCGACAACGGGGATGCCGCATTGCGTGCCTTCGCATTGCGCTTTGACGGCGTCGCACTGGACGACCTGCGCGTCGGCGCCGACGAACTGCGTGCCGCCGACGCGAAGCTGACACCGGCTTTGCGCCAGGCCATCGACGAAGCCGCCGCCCGCATCGCCCTGTTCCACGAGGCCGGCATGAGCAATGCCTACGCCATCGACACCGCCCCTGGCGTGCGCTGCGAGCGCGTGCTGCGGCCGATCCGTCGCGTCGGCCTGTACGTTCCGGCCGGATCGGCGCCACTGCCGTCGACCGCGCTGATGCTGGGCGTGCCGGCGCACCTGGCCGGCTGTCCCGAGGTGGTGCTGTGCACGCCGCCGCGGCGCGACGGCACGGCCGACCCGGCCGTGCTGTACGCAGCGCAGCGTTGCGGCATCGATCGCATCTTCAAGGTCGGCGGTGCCCAGGCCATCGCCGCGATGGCATTGGGCACGGACAGCCTGCCGCGTTGCGACAAACTTTTTGGTCCCGGCAACGCCTATGTCACCGAGGCCAAGCGGCAGGTGGCGATGGGCCAGGACGGCCCGGCCATCGACATGCCGGCCGGTCCCTCGGAAGTGCTGGTGATCGCCGACGGCGGCGCCAACGCCGCGTTCGTCGCCGCCGACCTGCTGTCGCAGGCCGAACACGGCCCGGATTCGCAGGTGATCCTGCTCAGCGACGATGAGGCAATGCTCGATGCGGTTGCGACCGAAGTGCGCGAGCAACTGCAGGCGCTGCCGCGCGCCGCCATCGCCCTGGAGGCGCTGGCTGCCTCGTGCGCAATCCGTGTCGACTCCATCGAGCAGGCCCTGCAGGTAAGCAACGACTACGCACCCGAGCACCTGATCCTGGCCGTGCGCGAGGCACGCCGATGGTTGCCGCGCGTGCAGGCCGCCGGTTCGGTGTTCCTCGGCGACTGGGCTCCGGAAGCCCTCGGCGACTACTGCAGCGGCACCAACCACGTCCTGCCTACCAGCGGTGCGGCGCGATTCAGCGGCGGCCTCAATGTCGCCAGCTTCCAGATCGCGATCACCGTGCAGGAAGTGCAGCCCCAGGGTATCGAGGCGATCGGGCCGTGCGCGGTGGAACTGGCGCGAGCAGAAGGGCTCGACGCGCACCTCCAGGCCGTGGCGCTGCGCCTGCAGGCGGTGGCGGCATGAGCGCGGCCGCCGACACGCTGCGTCCGGCCACCAGCCCCTTGCAGCTGGTGCGTGAGGACCTGCGCGGCTTCGCCGGATACCAGTCCGCGCGCAGCCAGCGCCTGCAGGGACAGGTCTGGCTCAACGCCAACGAATCGCCGTGGTGCAACGACGCCGACCGCGAAGGAACCCTGCGCCGCTACCCCGATCCGCAACCGCAGGCCCTGCGCAGCGCCCTGGCGGAGCTTTATGGCTGCGCGCCGGCACAACTGCTGGCGGGGCGCGGCAGCGACGAAGGCATCGATCTGCTGGTGCGTGCGGTTTGCCGCCCCGGTGGCGATGCAGTGCTGGTCACCACGCCCACGTTCGGCATGTATGCCGTCAGTGCCCGCTTGCATGGCACGCGCGTGGTCGACGTGCCGCTGTCCGAAACCGCGCAGGGGTGGCAGTGCGACTTCGCTGCGATCGCTGCAGCGGTGCGGCGTGATGGCGTGAAGCTGGTGTTCCTGTGCTCGCCGGGCAATCCGACCGGCGCGCTGCTCGCGCTCGAGGACATTGCGGCCCTGGCGCGCGAACTCGACGGCCAGGCACTCGTCGTCGTCGATGAAGCCTACCTGGAGTACGCCGACGCGCCGTCTGCCATCGGCCTGTTGCCGGGACAACGCAACGTCGTCGTCCTGCGCACGCTGTCGAAGGCGCATGCGCTGGCGGCGGCACGCATCGGCAGCGTGATCGCCGATGCCGATCTCATCGAAGTGCTGCGACGTTGCCAGGCGCCGTACCCGCTGCCTGCCGCCTGCACCGCGCAGGCGCTGCAGGCATTGGCGCCGGTGGCACGCGCACGCACTGTCGAGCGTGTCGCCGCCATTCGCAGCGAGCGCGATGTCCTGCGATCGGCGCTGTCCAGCCTGACGTGCGTGCGACGTGCCTACGACTCGCGCGCCAATTTCGTGCTCGCGCGTTTCGACGATGCCCAGGCCGCATTCGACCGCCTGCTCGCCGCCGGCGTGGTGGTCCGCGACATGCGCGCCGCCGCCGGCCTCGAAGATGCGCTGCGCATCAGCCTCGGAACGCCGGAGCAGAACCGGCAGGTGCTGTCCGTGCTGTCCATGCCGGCGGAGGGCGCGCCATGAGTGCGACGCCCATCCTGTTCGTGGACCGCGACGGCACGCTGATCGAGGAACCGTCCGACTTCCAGATCGACCGCTTCGACAAGCTTCGCTTCGTCACCGGTGTGATCCCGGCGATGTTGCGGCTGCGCGATGCCGGCTACCAGTTCGTGATGGTCACCAACCAGGACGGCCTCGGCAGCGAGGCGTTCCCGCGCGCGGACTTCGAAGGCCCGCACACGCTGATGATGCAGGTGTTCGAAAGCCAGGGAATCCGGTTCCGCGACGTGCTGATCGACACCAGCCTGCCGGCCGACAACGCGCCCACGCGCAAGCCCGGAATCGGCCTGGCGCTGCCGTATCTGCAGGACCGTGGAATCGACTGGACGCGCTCGGCCATGGTCGGCGATCGCGAAACCGACAACGCATTCGCCCGCAACCTCGGCATCCGCGCCTTCCAGTTGCGCACCGCCCAGTTCGGCGGCGAGTGGGACTGGAGCGGTATCGCCCATGCCCTGGCGGACGTGCCGCGGACCGCACGCGTCACGCGCACCACCTGCGAGACCCGGATCGAAGTCGGCCTCGACCTGGACCGCAGCGCCGATCCGGCAGTGACGACCGGCCTGGGCTTCTTTGACCACATGCTCGAGCAGATCGGCAAGCACGGTGGTTTCGCCCTGGAGCTCCGCTGCGAAGGCGACCTCCATATCGACGAGCACCACACCGTCGAAGACAGTGCCCTGGCGCTGGGCCAGGCCCTGCGCGAGGCGCTGGGCGACAAACGTGGCATCGGTCGTTACGGCTTCACCTTGCCGATGGACGAAAGCCTGGCCAGTGCCGCGCTGGATTTCTCCGGCCGCCCGTACTTCGTCTTCGACGGTGCCTTCAACCGCGAGCGTGTCGGCGGCCTGCCGACCGAACTGGTGCCGCACTTCTTCCGCTCGCTGTGCGAGGGCGCCGGGCTCAACCTCAATCTGCGCGTGCAAGGCGAAAACGACCATCACAAGGTCGAAGCCTGCTTCAAGGCGGTTGCGCGCGCGTTGCGCCAGGCGATACGGCGCGAGGGAAACGAATTGCCCAGCACCAAGGGCAGCCTGTAGCGCTTGCCGCGCAATGAAGTGATGAATGTGACTGGAGTGCAATCACAAGTGACCGAAGTGGTGCTGATCGACTGGGGTGGGGGGAATATCGGCTCGGTGCGTTACGCGCTTGAGAGGTTGGGTGCGCGCGCGGTGCTCAGTGCCGACGCCGCGACCATCTCCGCTGCGCAACGCGTGATCCTGCCCGGGGTCGGTGCTGCGCCGCCGGCGATGGCGCGGTTGCGCGAGCTCGGGCTGGTCGAGCCGATCCGTCGGCTGCGGCAGCCGCTGCTCGGGATCTGCCTGGGCATGCAGCTGCTGTACGAGTCCTCCGACGAGGGCGACGTCGAATGCCTGGGCCTGCTGCCCGGCCGCATCGTTCGCATGACATCTGGACCGGGGGTTCGCGTGCCGCACATGGGTTGGAACCAGTTGCAACCGTCGCAGCCGACGGGGCTGCTCGACGGCATCGATGCCGGCGCGCACGCCTACTTCGTGCACAGCTACGCGGCACCTTTGAGCGCGGCCACGCTGGCCAGCAGCGATCATGGCGGCGGCTTCACCGCGGTGGCCGGGCACGGCCGCTGCTTTGGCGCGCAGTTCCACCCGGAACGGTCGGCGGCGGTGGGCCAGCGGCTGCTGGCGAATTTCCTGGCAATGGAGGCGGCATGAGCGCCGATCCGTTGCAGATGCCGGTGCCTGGAATGGAATTCGAGCTGTATCCGGCCATCGACGTGCGCGAAGGCCACATGGTGCGCCTGCACCAGGGCGACTACGGGCGCGAGACACGCTACGGGGAACGCCCGCTCGAGATGGCGATGCGCCATGCCCGCCTGGGTGCGCGCTGGTTGCACCTGGTCGACCTCGATGCCGCGCGTCACGGCGGCTACACCCTGCAGCCGCTGCTGCGGGTGCTGGCGCGCACGACTTGGCTGCGCGTGCAGACCGGTGGCGGGGTACGCAGCGAGGAGGATGTCGCCGAGATCCTGCAGGCCGGTGCCGACCGCGTCGTGGTCGGCTCGCTGGCGGTGCGCGAACCCGAGCGGGTGCTGGAGTGGGTCGAGCGCTTCGGCCCGGAGCGCATCACCATCGCCCTCGACGCGCGTCAGGACGCCGACGGCGAATGGCAGCTGCCGGTATCGGGCTGGACCGAAAGCAGCGCCGCCCGGCTCGAGACGCTGGTACGGCGTTTCGCCAATGGCGGCGTGCGTCATCTGCTCTGCACCGATATTTCCCGCGACGGCACGCTCGGCGGACCGAACCTGGATCTGTACCGGCTGATTGCCAGTCTGGCGCCGGAGCTGCTCGTGCAGGCATCGGGCGGTATCCGCGACGTCGCCGACATCCTGGCTGCGCGCGCGGCCGGTTGCAGTGGCGCGGTCCTGGGCAAGGCGCTGATCGAGCAACGCTTTGCCCTCGATGATGCGCTCGAGCGGGTGCGGCGATGCTGAGCCGGCGCATCGTGCCGTGCCTGGACGTGCGCGACGGCCGCGTGGTCAAGGGCGTGCGCTTCCGCGACCACGTCGACATGGGTGACATCGTCGAGCTGGCGCTGCGCTATCGCGACGAGGGCGCCGACGAACTTGTGTTCTACGACATCACGGCCAGCCCGGAAGGCCGCAGCGTCGACCGCGCCTGGGTCGAACGCGTCGCGCGCGAAATCGACATCCCGTTCTGCGTCGCCGGTGGCATCCGCTCGGTGGAGGACGCACGCGCGGCGCTCCATGCCGGTGCCGACAAGGTCTCGATCAATACCCCGGCGCTGGAGCGTCCGCAGCTGATCGGCGAGATCGCCGATGCCTTCGGGCAGCAATGCGTCGTGGTCGGTATCGACAGCCTGCGCGATGAGGACGGCCAATGGCGCGTGCGCCAGTACAGTGGCGACCCGTCGCGCACACGGGCATTGCCGCAACGCACGCTCGACTGGGTCGACGAGGCTCAGCAGCGTGGCGCCGGCGAGATCGTCCTCAACTGCATGGGCAGCGATGGCGTCCGCGAGGGCTACGACATCGAGCAGCTTCAGGCCGTGCGCGAGCGCTGCCTGGTGCCGCTGGTGGCCTCGGGCGGCGCCGGCAGCATCGGCCATTTCGCCGACGTGTTCCGCGAAGCCGATGTGGATGCCGCGCTGGCGGCGAGCGTGTTCCACTCCGGCGCCGTGCCCATTCCCGAACTCAAACGGCACTTGCGCGAGCAGGGCATCGAGGTGCGCGCATGACCGCTGAAGCTGCTTCGCTGCAGTCACCTTTCGACGAGCTCGCCTGGGAGAAGCAGGGCGGTCTGCTGCCCGCCGTCGTGCAGGACGCCGACACGCTCGCGGTGCTGATGCTTGGCTACATGGACCGCGATGCGTTGCAGGCAACGATATCCAGCGGCCACGTGACGTTCTTCAGTCGCAGTCGCCAGCGCCTGTGGACCAAGGGCGAGAGTTCCGGCCATTTCCTCGAGCTGGTGTCGGTCGAGCCCGACTGCGATGCCGACACGCTGCTCGTACTTGCCCGGCCACAGGGACCGACCTGCCACCTCGGTCGCGCCAGCTGCTTCCCGCAGGCGCCTGCGCGCTCGTCGTTCCTGGGCGAACTCGATGCGCTGATCGTCGCGCGTGACCGCGAGCGTCCGGCGGGCAGTTACACCACGTCGCTGTTCGAGGGCGGCATGCGCCGCATCGCGCAGAAGGTAGGCGAGGAGGGCGTGGAAACCGCCCTGGCCGCGGTGGCGCAGCCGGACGAGGAACTGCTGGGCGAGGCCGCCGACCTGATCTTCCACCTGATGGTGTTGCTGCGCGCGCGCGGCCTCGGGCTGGCGGAGGTCGAAGCGCTGCTGCGACAACGCCATCGTGGCTGAGTGTGGCGGGCCGGCGGGCGACCCTTCCGGTTGCTGCAGCCCGGGCCGATAATCACCCGGCCACCGCGAATCCCTGGAACGCCATATGCTGCGATCGTCCCTTTGCGCCGTCGTCCTGGGCCTGCTGGCCGCCAGCCATGCCGATGTGCAGGCGCAGACCGCGCAACTGACCGGGACCGTCTACAACGACAGCAATGGCAACCAGCGACGCGACGCATCCGAGCGCGGAATCGCCGGCATCAAGGTCTCCAACGGGCGCGAGCTGGCCACCAGCGACGCGCAGGGCCGCTACCGGTTGCCGGCACGCGACGGCAGCACGGTGTTCGTGATCAAGCCGCCCGGATACTCCACTGCGACCGGCGCCAACGGCTTGCCGCTGTTCTGGCATCACGTCTTTCCTGCCGGTTCGCCGAAGCTGCGCTACGGCGGCATCGCGGCCACCACGGCCGGCGAGCTGGATTTCCCATTGCGCAGGCTGGCGGGCGGTGACCTGAAGCGGTCCGGCGGTGACCTGAAGATGCTGGTGTTCGGCGACCCGCAGCCCAAGAGCCTGATCGATGTCGATTACTACGAACGCGACATCGTGCAGCCGCTGGTGGGCAAGCACGACGTGCGGCTGGGGCTTAGCCTGGGCGACATCGTCAACGACGACATCAGCCTGTATCCGGCGATGAACCGCGTCACCTCGCAGCTGGGCGTGCCGTGGATGCACGTGCCCGGAAACCACGACCTCGATTTCGACGCCGGGCGCGACGAGGATGCGCTGTTGTCGTTCCGCAACGTCTTCGGCCCCGACAGCTATGCCTGGGAAGAACCGCAGGCGAGTTTCATCGTCCTCGACGACGTGGTCTACCTGCCGGGCCAGCAGCCGGCCTACATCGGTGGGCTGCGCGAAGACCAGTTCGCGTTCCTGCAGGCCTACCTGGCGACGTTGTCCAAGGACCGGCGCGTGGTCATCTCCGTGCACATCCCGTTCTTCGAGCCGTACCCGGGCGTGGAGAGTTTCCGCCGTGTCGACCGTGATCGCCTGTTCGCGATGCTCAAGGACCACAGCCAGGTCCTGCTGCTCAGCGCGCACACCCACAACCAGCGCCACTACCGCCATGACGCCAGCACCGGCTGGCACGGCGCGCAGCCGCTGCACGAGTACAACGTCGGTGCGACCTGCGGCGCGTTCTGGTCGGGCGTCAAGGATGCCCAGGGAATCCCCGACACCACCATGAGCGACGGCACGCCCAACGGCTACGCCTGGCTGACCTTCAAGCCTGACGGCCAATACTCGCTGCGCTACCAGGTCGCGCGTGCGCCGGCAGACCGGGCGATGGCGCTCTACGCGCCGAAGGTGCTGCGACTGGGCGCCTGGGCCGCCAATGGCGTCTATGCCAACGTGTTCATGGGCGACGCCGACAGCCGCGTCGAGTACCGCATCGACGAAGGCGCGTGGAAGCCGATGCGTCGGGTGTCGCAGCCGGATCCGACCCTGGTGGCGGAGAACCTCGCCGACGACAGCGCCGAGCGCCTGCGTGGCTACGACCGCTCGCCTGAAGCCGTCCCCTCGACCCACCTGTGGCGTGGCGTCCTGCCGACCGATGTGGGCGCTGGCGAGCATCGCATCCAGGTGCGCGTGTTCGATCGCTGGCGCGGTGAGCTGACGTCGGAAACGCGCTACCGTCTCGACCAGGCCAAGGAGTAGCGGCCATGGCTTCGCCGCTGCCGACCGACCTGCCGATCCAGTTGTTCCGCGATGCCGCGGCCTTCGAGCAGTGGCTGCTGGGTCACGGCAGCGCGCCTGGACTGTGGCTGAAGATCGCCAAGAAGGACCAGGGCGTGGTCTCGGTGACCTATGCCGAGGCCCTGGATGTGGCGCTGTGCCACGGCTGGATCGACGGCCTCAAGCGAGCCTGTGACGAGCAGTACTTCCTGCAGCGCTTCACGCCGCGCCGGGCCAAAAGCCTGTGGTCAAAGATCAACGTCGGCAAGATCGAACGGCTGATCGCGGAAGGGCGCATGCAGGCCGGCGGCTTGCGCGAAGTCGAAGCGGCGCGCGCCGACGGCCGCTGGCAGGCGGCATACCACGCGGCCAGTGGCATGGAGGTCCCGCCGGAATTGGCCGCGGCGCTGGCGAAGAATGCGAAGGCGCGCAGGTTCTTCGAGCAACTCGATGGCACCAACCGCTATGCGTTCTGCTGGCGCGTGCACACGGCGAAGAAGCCGGAAACGCGCAATGCGCGTGCGGCGAAGTTCGTCGAGATGCTCGCCAGGGGCGAGAAGATCCACCCGTAGTGCCGCAGCCACTGCACCCCGGCTTTCGCCGGTATGACGTCATCTCAGGCCAGATCGACCTGGTCGAAACGCTCCACGCGGGTGTGCCCGTGCGCCGCGTCACCCTGTCGAGACTGCGGATAGTCCTGCAAGCGATCGACCAGCACGGTCTGCAGGCCGGCCTCGCGGGCGGCGTCCAGTTCCTCGACGACGTCGGAGAGGAACACGATGTCGCCGGCCGGCGTGCCGATTGCCTCGACGATGTTGCGGTAGCTCTGCGCTTCGCGCTTGCCGCCCACTTCGGTGTCGAACCAGCCCGAGAACAGCGTGGTCAGGTCGCCGGCATCGCTGTGGCCAAAGAACAGGCGCTGCGCCGGGACGCTGCCGGAGGAGTACACGTACAGCGGCAGCCCGGCGGCATGCCAGCCGCGCAGCGCCGGCGCGGCGTCGGGATAGATGTGGGCGGTGAAGTCGGCGCCCTTGTAGCCGTCGGCCCAGATCATGCCCTGCAGCGCCTTGAGCGCCGTGTGCTTGCGATCCTCGTCGATCCAGCCCTGCAGCACCTCGACGATCATGGCGTCGTCGCACATGCCGCCATTCTCGGTGGCGACGGCATCGAGCCACTTGCGCACGGCCGGCTCCTTGCCGCGGGCGGCGACGAAGCGGGGCAGGGCGCGTCGCGCGTACGGGAACAGCACGTCCTTGACGAAGGAAATGCTGCTGGTGGTGCCCTCGATGTCGGTGAGGATGGCGCGGGTGGTCATGGAATTTCCAGTTGCCTGTCGGTCCCGTCATTCCCTCGCAGGCGGCAATCCTTGGACGTGGCTTGCCGGACGCCTGGGAGCAGAACGTCCATGGGTTCCCGCCTGCGCGGGAATGACGGTGTGTGAAGGTAGGCCGAAGGATGCAGCCAGGCCTCAGCCCGCCTGTCCTTTCTCGTAGCGCGGGAAACGCTGGGCGATGTCGGTGCCGGTGAAGTGGCCGACCCAGCCATCGGGCTCGGTGAAGAAGCGGATCGCGATGAAGCTCGGTTCCGGCCCCATGTCGAACCAGTGGCGGGTGCTGTCGGGCACGGCGATCAGATCGCCCTGCTCGCACTTGATCTCATAGACCTGCTCGCCGACGTGCAGGGTGAACAGTCCGGATCCGGCGACGAAGAAACGCACCTCGTCTTCCTTGTGGAAGTGCTCGTCGAGGAACTTCGCACGCATGGTTTCGCGCTGCGGATTGTCCGGGGCGATGCTGACCACGTCGACGGTCTTGAAGCCGCGCTCACTGACCAGGCGATCGATGTCGGCGCGATAGGCCTCCATGATCGTCTCCGGTGCATCGCCCGGGGCCACCGGCGCGCTGGCCTGCCACTGCTCGAAGGCGACGCCGATCCGCTGCAGCTCGCGCGCGATCTCCGCCTGGTCGGACGTGGCCAGGGTCGGCGTGGTGGTGTCGGTTTCGTTGAAAATGCGCAGGCGGCTCATCGCTGCAGTCTCCTGATTTCAAGCTCGCAGCCGAGCAGGAATTCGAATGCTTCCAGGTGGCGCCGGGCCTCGGGCATGTCCTTGCCCCAGGCGTACAGCCCGTGACCGTCGATCAGGTAGCCCCACATGCACTTGCGGTCCAGCAGGCAATCGACCTGCGCGGCCAGCGTGTGCATGTCCTGGCTGTTGGGCAGCACCGGCAGCTCGACGCTCATCTCGTGGGTGGTGTTGCCGCTGAAGGCCTTCAACAGTTCGTAGCCTTCCAGGTGCACGTGGCCCTGGCCGGAATACAGGCGCGAGGCCACGGTCTGCACCTTGGAGTGGGTGTGCAGGACGCAGCCGATCTCGGGGAAGCGCTTGTACAGCTGGGTGTGGAGCAGCGTCTCGGCGGAGGACTTGTTGCTGGTCGCGACCGGATTGCCTTCCAGGTCGACGACCATGATGTCGGCCTCGGTCAGGCGACCCTTGTCGCGTCCGGAGACGGTGATGGCGATGTACTGGTCGTCCATGCGGCGCGAGAAGTTGCTGCTGGTCGCCGGCGTCCAGCCCAGCTCCGACAGCTCGCGCACGTTGACGATGATCTCCCCGGCGCAATGCGCCAGGCGCTGGGGGTCGTAAGGCAGTGGGGTGGTCATGGCGAAAGTGTAGCGAAACCGGGGGCAATGCCGTGTTTCGGCAATGGGCCGCAACGCCGGGGCAACGCCGCGGGCGCATACTTGCGCCTGGAGGTGCCCCGTGAACGCATACGACCCTTCGCGACGCGGTTTCCTTGCCCGTCTGGCGGCTCTGGCGCTGTCGGCCCTGGCCGTGGGCACGGCGGCAGGCCAGGCCAAGCCGCCGGCCGGCAAGCCGGCTGCGCTGCCCAAACTGCCACTGACCAACCCGCAGGCCCAGGCCCTGGGCTATGCCGAGAACGCCGCCGGCGTAAAGCATCCGTTATTCAAGCCCGGCAGCGACTGCGCGAACTGCAACTTCTACAAGGGCGCCGCCGGGCAGGCCTACGGCCCGTGCCTGATGTTTCCGCAGAACACGGTCGCGGCGAAAGGCTGGTGTTCGGCCTGGGCGAAGAAGGCCGGCTAGCGCAGGCACGTGTCCGGTCGCCATGGTCGGCGACCGGTACCTGGATGCCCGGACTTCACTGCGAGGGGCGCGATCAGCGCCTCGGCTCGCTCCCGCCCATCATCGAACCGGCCAGTCCGATCAGGTCGGAGAAGTCGGTGTCGCCATCGCCATCACGGTCGAGCACCGCACCGAGCAGGCCGCCTCCGACGCCACCCTGCTGGGTGATCGTCTGCTGTTCCTGGCCCAGCGCCTGCTCCAGCGACTGCGGCGATGCCGGCAACTGGCTGGCCAGCGTGTTGCCGCCGCTGGAGAACACCTGCTTGGCCAGATAGGCCATCACGATCGGGGCAAGCACCTGCAGCAACGTGCCGGCCTGATTGCTGCCAAGCCCGGTTGCGGCACCGAGTCCCTGCGCAGCACCTTGCTGGCGCGCGCCAAAGATGTGGCCGAGGATCTGGCCACCTGCGCCAGCGCCGCCGCCGCCCATCACCGAGCCGAGCACACTGCCGAGGTCGAGGCTGGCGTGATCGCGTTCCAGCGCGCCGTACAGCGCCTGCGCGCCCTGTGGCTGCCCGGCATTGCGACCGAGTGCGCCCAGCAGCAAGGGCAACGCCGCAGACACGGCACCGGTGGCCTGCGACGGCGAGAGTCCGAGTTGTTGTCCGATCTGCGCCAGCGGCTGTCCCTGCAGCTGGTTGAGAAGATCATCGGTCAACGAAGTGGTCATTTCTGTCAGTCCTTTGGGTGGGGCTCCGATGCTAGCGCTGCGCCGTTCAGTGGCTGTGATGGTGTGAAGTCGTCATCGCGCCTCGCCCGATGACGTCGAGGGGAGTCTCAGACTCCCCTCGTGGTGGGCACGGCGTGGCGCCTCAGCCCGCTTCCATCGGTTCGTTGCTGCGCTGTGCAGCCACCGCCGATTCCAGTCCCAGTGCCTTCGCCACGCCGGCGCCATACGCCGGGTCGGCCTTCGAGCAGTTGCCGATGTGGCGCAGCTTGATGAACTCCGGCGCGTCACCCATCGCGCGGGCGGTGTTGTCGAACAGCACCTGCTGCTGCTCGCGCGACATCAGCCGGAACAGGTCGCCGGGTTGCTTGTAGTAGTCGGCATCGTCCTCGCGGAAGTTCCAGAAATCGGCGTTGCCATTGATCTTCAGCGGCGGCTCGCGGTACTCGGGCTGCTCCTGCCACTGCTGGTAGCTGTTGGGTTCGTAGTGCAGGGTGCCGCCGTAGTTGCCGTCCACGCGCATCGCGCCGTCGCGGTGGTTGCTGTGCACCGGGCAGCGTGCGGCATTGACCGGGATCTGGTGGTGGTTGACGCCGAGCCGGTAACGCTGCGCGTCGGAATAGGCGAACAGGCGCGCCTGCAGCATCTTGTCCGGCGAAACGCTGATGCCCGGGACCAGGTTGTTCGGAGCAAACGCACTCTGCTCGACGTCGGCGAAGAAGTTCTCCGGATTGCGGTTGAGCTCCATCACGCCCACTTCGATCAGCGGGTAGTCCTTCTTCGGCCAGACCTTGGTCAGGTCGAACGGGTGGTAGGGCACCTTCTCGGCGTCGGCTTCCGGCATCACCTGGATGTACATCGTCCACCTCGGGAATTCGGCACGCTCGATCGCGTCGAACAGGTCCCGCTGGTGGCTTTCGCGATCGCTGCCGACGATCTGCGCGGCTTCGGCATCGGTCAGGTTCTTGATGCCCTGCTGGGTCTTGAGGTGGAACTTGACCCAGTAGCGCTCGTTGGCGGCATTGATGAAGCTGTAGGTGTGCGAGCCGAAGCCGTGCATGTGGCGATAGCTGGCCGGAATGCCGCGGTCGCTCATGACGATGGTGACCTGGTGCAGCGCTTCGGGCAGGCTGGTCCAGAAATCCCAGTTGTTGCGCGCGCTGCGCATGTTGGTCTTCGGGTCGCGCTTGACCGCCTTGTTGAGGTCCGGGAACTTGCGCGGGTCACGCAGGAAGAACACCGGCGTGTTGTTGCCGACCAGATCCCAGTTGCCTTCCTCGGTATAGAACTTCAGGGCGAAGCCGCGGATGTCGCGCTCGGCGTCGGCGGCACCACGCTCGCCGGCGACCGTGGTGAAGCGGGCGAACATCTCGGTTTTCTTGCCCACGGCGCTGAAGATCTTCGCGCGCGTGTACTTGCTGATGTCGTTTGTGACGGTAAAGGTGCCGAAGGCGCCTGAACCCTTGGCGTGCATGCGGCGCTCGGGAATGATCTCGCGATTGAGGTTGGCGAGCTTCTCGATCAGCCATACGTCCTGCATCAGGACCGGGCCGCGCGGGCCGGCGGTCATGCTGTTCTGGTTGTCGACCACCGGTGCGCCAAAGGCGGTGGTCAGCGGGGTCTTTTCGGGCTTGTCGGTGGGGTTGTTGCTCATGGCGCGTTCCTTCGTTGGCGATGTGGCTACGAGGCTAAGGAGGAATAACGATCAAGGAAAATCGTTTCTGGCGAATGACCCGATAGGGGGAAGCTATTGACGTGCACGGTCAATCGCACCGCGACCGTGTGGCGGGCGCAGTGGTGTTGTAAACGTTCAGGCGTTCACGCGGCGTCTACATGCCGCGACTGTTGAGATGTCAGCAGAGCGACGGGGCCAACCAGGGCGAAGGCAGGCCGGATTTCTGCGCCCCTGCCGGCCCCCGAGTCAGCCGCTGTTGTCGCTGATGACGTCGAACTCGCCCGACAGCACGCGGTCGAGGCGGCCGCTGCGCCAGCCGCGCGCCGTGTCGCGCACCAGCGGCGAGGGCGAGGAGCGGTATCGCCGGCTGATTTGCCGGTCCTCGGCATCCCGACGCAGTGGCCGGCGTGCCTGTCCCGGAAGATCGGCGGCGACCTGGACATGCAGCGCGATGCGACGCGATGCCTGGTTTTCGGCCTCCTGCTCCATCACGTGCAGGCCGGCCTCGCCCTGGAGCAGGTCGAGCGCGCCAAAGCCGCTGACTGCCAGCCATGCGCTGCACTGCTGCGCATCCTGCGCAAGTACTTCCACCCGCATGTTTCGGCGCTGCGCCCATTCCAGGTACATGGCCAGGACCTGCTGCCACCAGATCCGCGTCTGCGCGCCATCGCGACGCAGGTCGGATTCATTGGCGCTGATGTCGATGAGGGCATCCTGTGCGCGGCCCTCGAGCACGGCGTCGATCGCCAGGCCGAGCAGGAACAGCAGCTGCGTCAGGCGCGCGGCGAATTCGCCATTGCCGCCGTCCCCGGCGAGTCGGGCACTGAGGCGCTGCGCGCTGTCGAGCGCGCTTTCGATGCGGTCGCGTCGCTCGATCCGGTCGAGCACGTCGAAACGCGTCGGTTCGGACCAGAAGTCGGTGTGGGCCATGCGCGAGAAATCAGCGTCGCGTGCCTGGATCCACGCATCCGTGGTGACGGCGCTTTGCAACTGCTGCAGCCGTTCGAGCAGGCGGGCGCGTGCGTCCGGCCCGGTCGACGGCTGGTACACCAGGTCGCGCAGGTCGGCATCGTGCGCAAGCCCGCTCGCCGCCGCAGTTCCGCTAGTGGCCGGGGCCTCGTCCGGGTCGATGAACTGGACGTCGAGGTGATCGCCGGCGCTGCGCACGAACAGGAACTGCCCCCCGTGCGGCGCGCGATGCTCGACGATGCTGCGCGCCAATGGCGCCAGCAGGTGGTGCTCGATCGCGCGCCGCAGCGGGCGCGCGCCAAGGTCCGGGGTGAAACCGCGGTCGAGCAGGAACTCGATCGCCGACGGCTCCCATTCCACCGCCCAGTCGCGATTGCGCAGGCCGCGACGGGTCAGCGTGCGGTTGAGCTCCTTGTGCAGGATCTCGCGCATCAGCGAACGATCGAGCGGGTTGAACAGGACGATGCGGTCTAGACGGTTGAGGAACTCGCGCCGGAACGTTTCGAACAGCGCCTTCTCGACGTGGCTGCGCGAATAGCTGCCGGCCGTGGAGGCGGTGAAGCCAGGGCCGGCGCTGCGCGAAATGGTCGAGCCGACGTTGCTGGTGAGGATGATGATGCTGTGGCGGAAGTCGGCCGTGTTGCCGCTGCGGTCGCTGAGGCGGGCGTCGTCGAAAACCTGCAGGAACAGGTCCCATACCTTGGGGTGGGCCTTCTCGAACTCATCCAGCAGCACTACCGAGAATGGCTGTGCGCGGATCATCGAGGTCAGCGAGCGGGCGCTGCCGTTGGCGTCGTCGGCGGTCAGGCGCCAGGCGGAGTCCTCGGACTGGAACTCGCTCATGTCCAGGCGCAACAGGCGCTCGCTGCTGCCGAACAGGAGTTCGCCCAGGGCCTTGGCCATTTCGGTCTTGCCGGTGCCGGTGGGCCCGGCGAACAGGAACACGCCGACCGGCCGGGAACTGTCCACCAGGCCGGACTTGAGCATGGCGATGCGATCGATCAGGCATTCGACCGCTTCGTGCTGGCCAATCACGCGCTGGCCGAAGAACGCGCGCAACGTATCCAGATCGAGCACCTGGCGGTCGTCCAGCACTTCCAGCGGCAGGCCGCTGCGGTTGGCGATCGCCGCCAGCAGCGCTTCGCCGTCCAGGGGCAGGCGCGGCGGTTCGGCCGCGGTCGCGGTCGACAGAGCATCTTCGAGCAGGCGCAGCGTGCGCCCGGGTTCGTGCTGTTCGGGGAAGTACTGGGCGGCCATGCGCGCGGCTTCATCCAGGGTCGCCGCGTCGGCGACGCCGGTGCCGGCGCGATGTGCCTGCATCGCGGCCCAGCCGCTTGCGATCTCGCCGAGCACGGGTGCGGCGATGGGTTGCAGCTGCACGATGTCGAAATGGTGCTTGACCGCTGGACGGGCGAGCAGCAACTGCGCCAGCTGGCGCGGCGTGAGTTCGCCGACCAGCAGCAACTCGCCACGCTCCACCGCCGGCATCAGCAGGTCGAGGATGCCGCGCGGATCGCGGTCGTGGCTGCCCTTGTTCAGCAGGTCGAAGAAGTCCGGCACGCGCCACAACGCGCGCTTGCGGTGCATGACGCCGAGCATTTCGCGCACGCGCTGCTCGAGTTCGCCGATGTACTTCTGCCCGGCCAGGATCTCCGCGGCGGAGGCTTCGAACACCAGCCAGCCCTCGCCAAGCAGGCCATCGACGAGGCGGTCGATCAGCGTGGTCTTGCCGACGCCGGACTCGCCCACCACCAGCACCGAGGTTGGTTCCTGGCCGGCGCTCAGGTCATGCAGGCGCTGCCAGTTCTGGTCCAGCTCGGTGTGATCGATCCGGCGCCGTTCGGTCGGGCGTGACATCACCCGGCCGAAACCGCTGAGCACGCGGCGTTCGCGTCGCAGCGCCAGGTCCGCATCGACCCGGGCCAGGACCGCGCCCAGTGCCGGCTCCTGGAACTTCTCCAGGACCTGGCGCAGTTTCTCCAGTGCGTCCTCGTCGAGGTCGTCGAGCGGCGCCACCGTGGCGTGCGCGGCGGCGTGGGCGTCGGCCCAGCGCAGGTAGTCGCGCAAGCGCAGGCGGCAGGGCTGGAAATCCCACCACCAGTCGCGGGCGTGCCGCATCAATTGCGGCAGGGCGGCCGCATCGGGCTGGGCCTGCAAGTGCGCCAGCAGGAATTGCAGGGCGAAGCCGCCGAGGCTCGGGGCCGCCGCCACGGCGGCGTCGATGCTGACATCCGGCCGCGACCGCAGCGCCGCGGCGGCCATGGAAGGCAGCACGTAGCCGGGGCTGGTGAGGGCATTGGTCAGGTCCTCGGCGCTGAAATCACTGCCGGCCAGCAGTCGCACGCCTTCGTCGAACGCAGGCAGCGCGGCCAGGTCGGCCGGGCGCTGGATGCGATCGTCCTGTGCTTCCAGTTCCAGCTTCAGGCGATGCAGGCGATCGGCCGGTGCCTCGCTCGCGGCCGCGGGGGGATCGGTCGCCGTGCCAGACGCGACGTCGGGCATCGCATCGACGGTGGTCGAGGGGGCAGGTACCGCCGGCGGCGTGCGCCGGATGCCAAACAAGAAACGAACCGCCAGGGCGACGCACGCGCCGCCCGCGAACCACCAAAGCTCCATGACCACCCCTGTCCCCGTTCTGCGACCTAGTGTAGCGATGTGGTCGCAGAGTGGCAGTGCGGACTCAGCTCAGGGATTTGAGGCGATACAGCGCTTCCAGCGCCTGCTTCGGCGTCAGCTCGTCAGGCTCCAGCGATGCCAGTGCGTCGAGTGCGGCCGACGATGGCGAGAAAAGGCCGAACTGCTGCGGTGCATCCAGCGCCACCGGTGCCAGCGACGGCACCGGTGCATCGCGGCTCTGCTGTTCCAGTTCGGCCAGTCGTCCACGCGCCTGCTGCACGACCGCCCTTGGCAGGCCTGCCAGCGCCGCCACCTGCAGGCCGAAACTGCGATCGGCCGGGCCGTCCTTGACGGCGTGCATGAACACCAGCTGGTCGCCGTGCTCGACCGCGTCGAGATGGACGTTGGCGATGCCGCTGCCGGGTTCGGCAAGCGTGGTCAGCTCGAAGTAGTGCGTGGCGAACAGCGTATAGGCGCGGTTGTGGTGCGCCAGGTGTCGCGCGCACGCCTCCGCCAGGGCCAGGCCGTCGTAGGTCGACGTGCCGCGGCCGATCTCGTCCATCAGCACCAGCGACTGGGCGGTGGCGTGGTGGAGGATGTAGCTGGTCTCGCTCATCTCGACCATGAAGGTCGATTGCCCGCGGGCCAGGTCGTCGCCCGCGCCTATGCGGGTGAGGATGCGGTCGATCGGGCCGATCGTCGCGCGCGATGCCGGCACGAAGCTGCCGGTGTGCGCGAGCAGGACGATCAATGCGTTCTGCCGCATGTAGGTCGACTTGCCGCCCATGTTCGGACCGGTGATGACCAGCATGCGCCGGTCTTCGCCCAGGACCAGATCGTTGGGCTCGAACGGATCGCTGCGCACGGCCTCGACCACCGGATGGCGGCCGCGTTCGATGTGCAGCCCGGGCTCGTCGCCCAGGGTCGGTGCGACCCAGTCCAGCGACTGCGCGCGCTCGGCGAAGCAGCACAGCACGTCGAGCTCGGCCAGCGCCGCGGCGCAGCGCTTGAGCGGTTCCAGGCGTTCGTTCAGCGCGTCGAGCAGCTGTTCGTAGAGCAGGCGCTCGCGGCTGAGCGAACGCTCGCGCGCCGACAGCACCTTGTCCTCGAACTGCTTGAGCTCCTCGGTGATGTAGCGCTCGGCGCCGGTCAGGGTCTGGCGACGGGTGTAATGGGTTGGCGCCTTGTCGGCCTGGCCCTTGCTGATCTCGATGTAATAACCGTGGACGCGGTTGTAGCCGACCTTGAGCGTCGCGATGCCGCTGCTGGCGCGCTCGCGTGCCTCCAGGTCGATGAGGAACTGGTCGGCATGCGTCGACAGCGTGCGCAGTTCGTCGAGCTCGGCGTCGTAGCCCTCGGCGAACACGCCACCGTCGCGGGCGAGCACCGGCGGCTGCGTCACGATGGCCGACTGCAGCAGGTGCGCGTGTTCGTCGTGCTCGCCCAGCTCCGCGGCCAGCGCGGCCAGGTGCGGTGAATCCAGCGGTGCCATTTCGGCGCGGACCTCCGGCAGCATCCCCAGGCCGTCGCGCAGCGTCGACAGGTCGCGCGGACGGGCGCTGCGCAGGGCGATGCGCGAGAGGATGCGTTCGAGGTCGCCGAGCGCGCGGAACCGTTCGCGAAGGGCATCGCCGGCGCGCGAATCGAGCAGCGTCGCCACCGCCTGCTGGCGCAGGCGCAGCGGCGTGCGCTCGCGCAGCGGACGATGCAGCCAGCGCCGCAGCAGGCGTCCGCCCATCGGGGTGATGGTCGAGTCGAGTACGCCGAGCAGGGTGTGGCGGTGGTCGCCGTCGAGACGGCTGTCGATTTCCAGGTGGCGGCGGGTCGCGGCGTTCATCGCGATCGCGCCGTCGCCCGACTCGACCGCAATCGAGGTCAGGTGCGGCAGGCGCTGCTTCTGGGTTTCCTCGACGTAGCCGAGCAGTGCCGCGGCGGCGGCAATCGACAGCGGCTTGTCTTCCAGGCCGAAGCCCGACAGGTCGTGCAGGTTGAAGAAGCGCAGCAGCTGGCGACGGCCGCTGTCGGCGTCGAACAGCCACGGGGCGCGTCGGCGCAGGCCGGTGCGTTCGGCCACGAACGGCGCCCAGCCGTCCTCGTCGGCGATCAGGGTCTCGGCCGGTTCCAGGCGGGCCAGCTCGGCTTCGAGGGCGTCCTCACTGGCGACTTCGTTCACCAGGAAGCGGCCGCCGGCGAGGTCGGCCCAGGCCAGGCCGTAGCCACTCTTTCCGCGCGCAATGGTCAGCAGCAGCGTGTCGCGGCGCTCGTTGAGCAGCGCCTCGTCGGTCACGGTGCCCGGGGTGACGATGCGCACGACCTTGCGCTCGACGATGCCCTTGGCCAGGGCCGGGTCGCCGATCTGCTCGCAGATCGCCACCGATTCGCCCAGCGCCACCAGCCGCGCCAGGTAGCCTTCGGCCGAATGGTGCGGGACGCCGGCCATCGGGATCGGCTGGCCACCGGACTGGCCGCGCTGGGTCAGGGTGATGTCGAGCAGGCGCGCGGCCTTGCGCGCGTCGTCGAAGAACAGCTCGTAGAAGTCGCCCATGCGGAAAAACATCAGCACGTCCGGATGCTCCGCCTTGGCGGCGAAAAACTGCTTCATCAGGGGCGTGTGCTCGGGCGGCCGTTCGGCTGAACTCATGGATCGTGGATCTTCGTATGCGTGCGGGAGGGCCGGCGCAGGGGGCCGGCGAGGGAGGTCGCTAGGCTATCAGCCGTGGGCGGATTCGGGACCCCGTTGCCTGCAGGGCGAATCCGTGCTCGCTGGCCGGCCGCGCCCCACTCCCTGCTGCACTGCCACATTGCCTGTCCGAAGGACATGTTACGTTTCCGTTGCCGTTCGCTGCCGTATGCCCATCGGGACCGTGTTGCGTTGGGTGGGGGTGTCGCCGGTCGCGCCAAAAGGGGGCGTGTGCATTGGCTGTTGGGTCAGGACGCCGTACATCCAATTACTCGAGGGGAGGGGACGCGATGGTTTCGTGCAAGCCAGTTATTTCAGTGGGCACCACAAAGAACGTGACCAGGAAGCTGCTTGCGCTCGCGATCGCGACGACGCTCGCGACGCCAGTCTGGTCGGTCCAGGCCCAGGAGGCTGCAGCGGCCCCGGTCCTGCAGGGCGGCGAGCTGAAGAAGGATGAAGAACCGACCACGCTGGCTGGATTGACGGTCACGGCGCAGAAGCGCGAGGAAGCGCTGCAGGACGTGCCGATCGCCATCACCGCCTTGCCCGAGCAGTTGCTGCAGGACACCGGCGTTCGTGACGTCAAGGACCTGCAGGTGCTGGTGCCCGGCCTGACCGTCACCAGCACCCAGAGCGAAGCCCAGACCACCGCACGCATCCGCGGCATCGGCACGGTCGGCGACAACGCCGGCCTGGAATCGTCGGTCGGCGTGGTCATCGACGGCGTGTACCGGCCGCGCAACGGCGTCGGCTTCGGCGACCTCGGCGAGATCGAGCGCATCGAAGTGCTGAAGGGGCCGCAGGGCACCGTGTTCGGCAAGAACACCTCCGCAGGCGTGATCAACGTGATCACCAAGCGCCCGCATTACCTCACCCAGGTCGAAGGCGAGCTGACGGTCGGCAACTACAACGCGGTCGGTGTCGCCGGCTCGCTCAATGTGCCGATCAGCGACATGGCAGCGTTCCGTGTCTACGCCGCCAAGCGCAAGCGCGACGGATTCACCGACGTGCACACCGGCGCCGGCCCGCGCGTGGAGACCGACGACGGCGACCAGAATTTCCACACCCTGCGCGGCCAGCTGTTGCTGGAGCCGACCGACAACCTCGACATCAATTTCATCGCCGACTTCACCAGTCGCGAGGAAAACTGCTGCGTCGGCGTGACCACGGTGCGCGGCGCGACCGGCGACATCGTCAACGCCCTGTCGCCGGACGAAGGCGTGGCGCCAGTGGCCGATCCGTTCGCACGCGTGGCCTGGAGCAACCGCAGCACCAAGCAGGACATCAAGGACAAGGGTGTCGCCGCCGAGGTCAACTGGATCACGCCGTGGTTCGACGGGGCGACGCTGACCTCGATCACCGCCTGGCGCGAGTGGGATTCGATCAATGGCCTGGACTTCGACTTCAGCAGCGCCGACATCCTCTACCGCAACGGCGAGGAAGACGAGTCGCTGACCGGCTTCGAGACCTTCACCCAGGAATTCCGCCTGACCGGCGCCAGCGACAGCATCGACTGGATGGTCGGGCTGTTCTATTCCGACGAAGACCTCGATCGCAACGAGACCTACCGCATCGGCAATGCCTACGAGCCTTACCTGTCGGTGGCGCTGCTGTCGATGATCAACCCGGCACTGGGGCGCAGCCCGACCGCGCCGCTGTTCCTGTCGCAGGCGAGCGGCCGGCCGTTCGGCACGGTGTTCGCCGGCTTCGGTGCCGACGACGTCTACAAGCAGAACGCCAAGAGTGCGGCGATCTTCACCAACAACACCTGGCACGCGACCGATGCGCTGGACCTGACCCTGGGCCTGCGCTACACCCGCGAGGAGAAGGAGCTCGATTCGGCCTACAGCAATCCCAATGGCAGCCCCGGCTGCTCGGCGATGCTCGGACCGGGCGGGCAGCAACGCGTGGCGGCGGCGCTGCTGGCGCGCGGCGTCCCGCAGGCGGCGTTGCCGACGGTGATCCCGCAGGTGATCGGCTTCTCCTGCCTGCCGTGGGCCAATCCGCTGCACAACGGCCGCGTCACCCACCAGGAAAGCGATGAGAAGGAATGGTCCGGCACGCTCAAGGCGGCGTACCGCTGGAACGAGCACTGGATGGGCTACGCCTCGGCCGCACGCGGCTACAAGGCCGGCGGCTTCAACCTCGACCGCGTGCAGTCCAACACCGGCCTGTCCAGTGGCGGCTCGGGCATCCTGCCGGTCAACGACACCTCGTTCCCGGGCGAGTTCGTCGACAGCTACGAGCTCGGCGCCAAGACCACCTGGGACGAAGGCAACCTGCTGCTCAACGCCACGCTGTTCCACCAGACCTACGAGGACTTCCAGCTCAACAGCTTCCTCGGCACCAGCTTCGTGGTGCGCTCGATTCCCGAAGTGATCTCCAAGGGCATCGACACCGAGGTGCTGTGGCAGGCCACTCGCGGGCTCATGGTGCAGGGTGGCGTGACCTATGCAGACACCCGTTACGGCGACAACATTCCCGGCGGCGATTTCGTCGCGCCCACGGGCGCGCTGTACAAGCTGCCGGGCAGCCGGGTGAGCTTCGCCCCGTACTGGTCGACATCGGCCTCGGTGACCTACGACTATCCGTTCGCCGGCGACCTGTTGGCGCGCTTCAACCTCGGCGCCAAGTACATGTCCGAGTACAACACCGGCTCGGACCTGGACGTGGAGAAGGTCCAGGACGGCTTCACCGTGGTCAATGCACGCATCGGCATCGGCAAGCAGAACAGGAACTGGATGGTCGAGCTGTGGGCGCTGAACCTCACCGACGAGGACTATGTCCAGGTCGGCTTCGACGCGCCGCTGCAGAACGTGTCGCCGGCGCCGAACAATCCGTTCAACTCGTTCAACGGATTCCTCGGCGCGCCGCGCACCTACGGCATGACGTTGCGGATCCTGTACTGATCGCAGATGTGGCCCCTCTCCCGCGTTCGCGGGAGAGGGGATTGCCGCTTCGCTTGCGGCTATGATGCGCGCATGAAAAACGACGTCTCCGATGCCGCCCTGCATCGCCTCGCCGAGCAGGTGGGCGAAGCGGCCCGCAACCACCGCCAGACCCTGGTCACCGCCGAAAGCTGCACCGGCGGCTGGATCGCCAAGATGCTGACCGACATCCCCGGCTCCTCGAACTGGTTCGAGGCGGGCATGGCGGCGTACAGCTACGAGGCCAAGCAGGCGTTGCTGGGCGTGCGCCCGCAAACGCTCGAACAGCACGGCGCGGTCAGCCGCGACACGGTGATCGAGATGGTCTCCGGCGCGCTCGTGCATTCCGGCGCGACGCTGGCGGTCGCCGTGACCGGCATCGCCGGACCCGGTGGCGGAACCGAGGACAAGCCGGTCGGCACGGTCTGGATCGCCTGGAAGCGGCGTGGCGGTTACCCGACCGCAGTGACCTTCCATTTCGACGGCGACCGCGACGACGTGCGCCGGCAGACCGTGGCCGCGGCCCTGCACGGGCTGGTCGAGCTGATGGCCTGAGGGCGCAAGGCAGGGCGGGCAGGGGGTTGACGGCGGGAAAAGCCTGTTAGTAGTATTGCTACTAATGGACATCACCAGCACCCAGCGCGCCATCCTCACCCTGATCGCCGAGCGGATCGAAGCCGAGGGCGTGCCGCCTTCGCAGACCGAGATCGCCCGCGCCATGGGCTTCAGCAGCGTGCGTGCGGCCCAGTACCACCTCGAGGCGCTCGAGCAGGCCGGCGCGATCCAGCGCATGCCGGGCCGGGCCCGCGGCATCCGCCTGGTGGCGCCGGTGGCGGAGGTGGCCGACACGGTTGCCGTCCAGGCCGTGGACCCTGCCGCCGACCCCGCCGCCGTCTCCGACGATGCCCTGCGGCTGCCGGTGCTGGGGCAGGTCGCCGCCGGCCGGCCGATCGGTGCCGACATCGGCTCCGACGATTTCGTCCTGCTCGACCGCGTGTTCTTCTCGCCGACGCCCGACTACCTGCTCAAGGTCAAGGGCGACTCGATGCGCGACGAAGGCATCTTCAACGGCGACCTGATCGGCGTGCACCGCACCCGTGACGCGCGCTCGGGGCAGATCGTGGTCGCCCGCATCGACGACGAGATCACCGTAAAGCTGCTCAAGATCGGCAAGGACCGCATCCGCCTGCTGCCGCGCAACCCGGACTACGCGCCGATCGAGGTCGAGCCCGACCAGGATTTCGCCATCGAAGGCCTGTACTGCGGGCTGGTGAGGCCGAACCGATGAACTTTTTCATGACCCGGAGCGGGGTGTTCCAGCACCGCGGTGCGGCCTTTCCCCACCATCCGCTTTGGAGTGCGCCAATGCCCACCGGTTCCCTGATCGAACAGATTTGCAGTCCATCCACGGGAGTCTCAGTCCGTGCGACCTGCCAAGCCTAAGTTGTCCCCAACACGAATGCCGTCAACACGCCAACCAGACCTCAAGGAATCCACGATGGACGAGAACAAGAAGCGCGCCCTTTCGGCCGCCCTGGGCCAGATCGAGAAGCAGTTCGGCAAGGGCTCGGTGATGCGCATGGGCGACCGCGTGGCGGAGCCGGCCGAGGTCATCGGCACCGGTTCGCTGATGCTCGACATCGCGCTCGGCATTGGCGGCCTGCCCAAGGGTCGCGTTGTCGAGATCTACGGTCCTGAGTCCTCGGGCAAGACCACGCTGACCCTGCAGACCATCGCCGAGTGCCAGAAGCTGGGCGGCACCGCGGCCTTCGTCGACGCCGAGCACGCGCTCGACCCGACCTACGCCTCCAAGCTCGGCGTCAACGTCGACGACCTGCTGGTCAGCCAGCCCGACACCGGCGAGCAGGCCCTGGAAATCGCCGACATGCTGGTGCGCTCGGGCGCGGTCGACATGGTCGTGGTCGACTCGGTCGCCGCGCTGACCCCGCGCGCCGAAATCGAAGGCGAGATGGGCGACCAGCTGCCGGGCCTGCAGGCCCGCCTGATGAGCCAGGCGCTGCGCAAGCTGACCGGCAACATCAAGCGCTCCAACTGCATGGTCATCTTCATCAACCAGCTGCGCATGAAGATCGGCGTGATGATGCCGGGCCAGAGCCCGGAAACCACCACCGGCGGCAACGCGCTGAAGTTCTACGCCTCGGTGCGCCTGGACATCCGCCGCATCGGCGCGATCAAGAAGGGCGACGAGATCATCGGCAACCAGACCCGCATCAAGGTGGTCAAGAACAAGCTGGCACCGCCGTTCAAGCAGGTCGTCACCGAGATCCTGTACGGCGAGGGCATCTCGCGCGAAGGCGAGCTGATCGACATGGGCGTGGACGCCAAGCTGGTCGAGAAGTCCGGTGCCTGGTACAGCGCCTACGACGAGCGC
This sequence comes from Lysobacter sp. S4-A87, assembly GCF_022637455.1. Lineage (NCBI taxonomy): Bacteria > Pseudomonadati > Pseudomonadota > Gammaproteobacteria > Lysobacterales > Lysobacteraceae > Lysobacter > Lysobacter sp. S4-A87. Next base: position 999,684 of record NZ_CP093341.1, on the reverse strand, counting down.
ATCGGCCAGGGCAAGGAAAATGCCCGCCAGTACCTCAAGGACAACCCCGAGATCGCCAAGCGCCTGGAAGCGGCGCTGCGCGAGAAGTTCGTGGCGACCGATGCCCGTCGTGACGAAGGCAGCGACGACGAAGTCGCCGAAGAGTGACGGACCGCAAGGGAAGGGTAGGCGTCGATGCACGGCGACTCGCCAGACGATGACGCACCGGGCATCGGGTCCGGGGCCGGTGACCGCGACGGTATCGGCGCCGACCCCGGCGCCGGCCCCGGCCCAGCCCGTCGCCGCGGGCGCCCGGAGCAGACGCCGTTGCAGCGAGCGCTGGGCCTGCTGGCCCGGCGCGAGCATTCGCGCAAGGAACTGAGTCGCAAGCTGACCTCGCGCGGACTGGATGCCGGGCAGGTCGAGGCGGCCGTGGGCCGTCTGGCAGGCGAGGGCTGGCAGGACGACAAGCGTTTCGCCGAAAGCCTGGTCCGTGGCCGTGCCGGCAGTGGCTACGGGCCGGTCCGGATCCGCGCCGAACTGGTCACCCACGGGCTGGACCGCGAGGCCGTCGCCCGGGCGATGGAGACCTATGAGGGCGACTGGGCCGAGAACGCCCGTGAGCTGGTCCAGCGCCGGTTCGGCCCCGGGGTGACCGAAGAATTGAACCTGCGGCGCAAGGCCGCGGATTTCCTGATGCGTCGGGGCTTCGACGGCGCCAGCGTGCGCGCCGCCACCCGTTTCGATCCGGACGACTGACCCGGCTGCCGAGCCGGATGGCACACACCGGCGAACTTTTCGTAGATGCTGGTACTGATCGACGCATCCGCGCAGCCGCTGCCAGGCACCGGCCAGGGGTTCCCGGGCCTTCGCGCAGAGCTTGCGCGGTCCTGTTAACCTAACCGGCTTTCGGGTCCTGGGTTGCCTGCTCCTGTCGACGTCCCCATCGTGAGGGACATGGGCCGGTCCGCCCAGTCCGGTCACTGACTCCGCGCGCAGGCATGAAGAACCCGCATCACATCAGCACCAGCGAAATCCGCAGCGATTTCCTCGAATTCTTCCGTGGCAAGGGCCACACGATCGTGCCGTCGGCGCCGCTGGTGCCCGCCAACGATCCGACGTTGCTGTTCACGAACTCGGGCATGGTCCAGTTCAAGAACGTCTTCCTCGGCAGCGAGAAGCCCGGCTACGTGCGCGCGGCCGACGTGCAGCGCTGCCTGCGTGCCGGCGGCAAGCACAACGACCTCGACCAGGTCGGCTACACCGCGCGCCACCACACCTTCTTCGAGATGCTGGGCAACTGGTCGTTCGGCGACTACTTCAAGGAAGACGCGATCGCCTGGGCCTGGGAGCTGCTGACCAAGGTCTGGAAGCTGCCGGCCGAGCGCCTGCTGGTCACGGTCTACCACACCGATGACGAGGCCTATGCCATCTGGAACCAGAAGATGGGCATCCCGGCCGAGCGCATCATCCGCATTGGCGACAACAAGGGCGCGCCGTACGCTTCGGACAATTTCTGGCAGATGGCCGACACCGGCCCCTGCGGCCCGTGCACCGAGATCTTCTACGACCACGGCGACCACATCGCCGGTGGCCCGCCGGGTTCGCCGCAGGAAGATGGCGACCGCTTCATCGAGATCTGGAACCTGGTGTTCATGCAGTTCGACCGCCAGCCCGACGGCACCCTGGTGCCGCTGCCGGCGCCGTGCGTCGACACGGGCATGGGCCTGGAGCGCCTGGCCGCCGTGCTGCAGGGCGTGCATGGCAACTACGAGATCGACCTGTTCCGCCACCTGATTGCCAAGGCTGCCGAGTTCACCTCGACGCCCGACCTGGGCAACAAGTCGCTGCGCGTGATCGCCGATCACATCCGCGCGTGCTCGTTCCTGATCGTCGACGGCGTGCTGCCGAGCAACGAAGGCCGCGGCTACGTTCTGCGCCGGATCATCCGTCGCGCCCTGCGCCACGGCTGGATGCTGGGCCAGAAGGGCCCGTTCTTCAGCCGCATGGTCGCGCCGCTGGTCGAAGTGATGGGCGATGCCTATCCGGAACTGACCGCCAAGCGCGAGTTCGTCGAGCGCGCCCTGCTGGCCGAGGAAGAGCGCTTCGCCGAAACGCTGGATTCGGGCATGCGCATGTTCGATGAAGTGGCTTCGCGCTCTCAGGGGGTCATTCCGGGCGCGGATGCATTCCGCCTCTACGACACCTACGGATTCCCGGTTGACCTGACCGCCGACATCGCGCGCGAGCGCGGCCTGTCGGTCGACATGGCCGGTTTCGACCAGGCGATGGACGAACAGCGCCGCAAGGCGCGCGAGGCCGGCAAGTTCGGCAACGCCACCACGATGCCGGCCGAACTGGCCGCGCAGCTGTCGCCGACCCGCTTCCTGGGCTACGACGAACTGCGTGCCGATGACCTGCACGTGCTGGCCCTGCTCAAGGACGGCCGCCCGGTCGACCAGATCGACGCCGGCGACGATGCGGTGGTGATCCTCGATCGCACGCCGTTCTACGCAGAAAGCGGTGGCCAGGTTGGCGACACCGGCGATCTAGAGGCCGGTGCGGCGCGCTTTGCCGTGCGCGATACGCAGAAGTTCGCCGGCCAGTTCCATGGCCACGTCGGCAACCTCGCCAGCGGCTCGCTCAAGCGCGGCGATCGCGTCCGCGCCAGCGTCGATGCAGTGCGTCGTGCCGCAACCGTGCTCAACCACTCGGCCACGCACCTGCTGCATTCGGCACTGCGCAGCGTGCTCGGCGACCATGTCACCCAGAAGGGTTCGCTGGTCGCGCCCGATCGCCTGCGTTTCGACTTCGCCCACTTCGCCCCGGTCAGTGCCAGCGACCTGGCCGAGATCGAGCGTCGCGTCAACGCCGAAGTGCGCCGCAACCATGCCGCCGAAGTGCACCACATGGGCATGCAGGAAGCGCTGGATTTTGGCGCGATGGCGCTGTTCGGCGAAAAGTACGGCGATGAAGTGCGCGTGCTGCGCATGGGCGATACCTCGACCGAACTGTGCGGCGGCACGCATGTGTCGCGCACCGGCGACATCGGTCTGTTCAAGATTGTGTCCGAGGGCGGTGTCTCCGCTGGCGTGCGTCGCATCGAGGCGCTGACCGGGCAGGGCGCCCTGGACTTCGTCGCCGAGGAAGAGCGTCGCCTCGACGAAGCGGCGAGCCTGCTGGGCGGCAACGCCGCGGACGTCGCCGACAAGCTGCGCAGCCTGCTCGACCGGCAGAAGAAGCTCGAGCGAGAGCTCGAGTCGATCAAGGCCAAGGCCGCCTCCGGCGCGACGTCCGACCTGGGCGCTTCGGCGGCGCAGGTCGGCGCGATCAAGGTCGTGGCGACGCGTCTGGAGGGCTTCGATGCCAAGGCCCTGCGCGATGCGGTCGACCGCCTCAAGCAGCAGCTTGGCGATTCGGTGATCGTGCTGGCCGGTGCCAGCGACGGCAAGGCGGCCCTGGTCGCCGGCGTCAACGGTGCCGCGGCCGGCAAGGTCAAGGCCGGGGAACTCCTGGCCCACGTGGCCAGTCAGATCAACGGCAAGGGCGGTGGTCGGGCAGACATGGCCCAGGGCGGCGGCGATGACGGCCCGGCCCTGGTCCAGGCGCTGGCAGGCGTCGCCGGGTGGGTCGAAGGCAAGCTTAACTGAACGAGAAACATGACCTTCTGCGGTTGCGGTCACGTTTGACCGGCCGCTAATATGGTTCACGTTTGTGTACAGAACTGGAGGCGCTCCCGGGAGCGTCCATTTGCCGGCGGCGGACCTGCCGGCCATAGGAGATGTTAGATGCTGATCCTGACGCGTCGCGTCGGTGAGACCCTGATGATCGGCGACTCGGTGACTGTCACCGTGCTCGGCGTCAAGGGCAACCAGGTGCGTATCGGAATTACCGCACCGAAAGATGTCGCTGTGCACCGCGAAGAGATCTACCAGCGAATCCAGCGCGGCGAAGAACCCGCTGACGATGCGGGCAAGAGCACCGACGGCTGACACAAATTGTTTGCCGTGCGCGGGGCGAGCCGTTATGCTTTGCGCCCGCGCCGAATTGAGTTTGTCGCGGAGACTTGCCCGAGAGGCCGAAGGGGCTCCCCTGCTAAGGGAGTATGGGGTCAAAAGCTCCATCGAGGGTTCGAATCCCTCAGTCTCCGCCAGTTTTTCCGGCGGGGCCGGGTTCCGCAGGTAGTGCAATGCACCTCCTGAGAACGCGTCGACATGGATGGCTCCATGCGATGCCCGGAACCGCGGACTTCGCCAATCACGAAACTCCTCCGGGTGTTTCGTGGTCCTGAAGACCCTCGCAATGAGCGAGGCAATCGACAGGAAAATGTTCGAAAAATGTTTGACGAATCGAAATCGACCCGTCATAATTTTTCAACTCAGCGCCCGTAGCTCAGCTGGATAGAGCACCAGGCTACGAACTTGGTGGTCGGGAGTTCGAATCTCTCCGGGCGCGCCACACAAGAAAGCGAAGGGCCGATGGGAAACCATCGGCCCTTTTGCTTTGTGTCAGGCGTATTGGCGTGCTGGTACTGCTGCGCCGAGGTGGTAGTAGTCGCGATACCAGCGCACGAAATTCTCCACGCCTTCCTCGACCGTGAACTGCGGGCTGTAGCCCATGTCGTGCGCGAGGTCGCTGCAATCGGCTTCGGTCGACGGGACGTCGCCGGCCTGCAGCGGCAGCATCTGCAGCGTGGCCTTGCGTCCCAGGCATTGCTCCAGCACTTCGATGTAGCGCAGCAGCTCCACGCTCTCGCGGCTGCCGATGTTGTACAGGCGGTACGGCGCGACGCCGCTGCTGGCCGGGTCCGGCGATTCGCCGCGCCAACCATCGTCGGGCGTCGGGATCCGGTCCAGGGCGCGCACCACGCCGGCGACGATGTCGTCGATGTAGGTGAAGCTGCGCTTGTGCCGGCCATGGTTGAACACCGGCACCGGTTCGCCTGCCAGGATGGCCTTGGTGAACAGGAACAGCGCCATGTCCGGACGTCCCCAGGGGCCGTAGACGGTGAAGAAGCGCAGGCCCGTGCTCGGGATCGCGTACAGATGCGCGTAGCTGTGCGCCATCTGTTCGTTCGCCTTCTTCGTCGCCGCATAGAGCGTCAACGGGTGTTCGGTCGGCTGGTGCTCGGAGAAGGGCATCGACGTATTCGCGCCGTAGACCGAACTGGTCGACGCGAATACCAGGTGCTCGCTGGTGTGGCGGCGACAACCTTCCAGCACGTGCAGGAAACCGGTGACGTTGCTGTTGATGTAGACGTGCGGATTCTCCGCTGCGTAGCGCACGCCCGCCTGCGCGGCCAGGTGCACCACCCGCTGCGGACGATGGCGCTCAAACGCGGCCTCGACGGCGTCGCGGTCGGCCAGGTCGGCATGCAGGTGCGTGTAGCGCGGGTGGCTGATGAAGCGCGCCAGCCGCGCCTTCTTCAGGCCGACGTCGTAATAGTTGTTGAGGTTGTCGAATCCCACCACTTCGTCACCGCGCCGCAGCAGTTCCAGCGCGACATGCGAGCCGATGAATCCGGCCGTGCCGGTAACGAGGACCTTCATCGCGGTGGATCTCCGAAAGGGGTGGGGGAAGGGTTGGAATGGGCGGGCGATGTCACAGCCGGCCGTCGACCGCGTCGCGCGGCAGCACGTACTTGACGTCGTAGAGCACCGACACCGGCTTGCCAAGCGCCTTCACGCCCCGTGCGCCGAGCTCGGCGAACTGGCGATGGGCGACGGCCACGATCACCGCGTCGTAGTCGCCCGTCGCGGGCACGTCGATCGGCGTGATGCCGTACTCGGCAGCGGCTTCGTCGCCATCGACCCAGGGGTCGTGCACGTCGACGTTGGCGTTGTAGCCACGCAATGCGTGGACGATGTCGACCACGCGGGTATTGCGCAGGTCCGGGCAGTTCTCCTTGAACGCCAGGCCCAGGATCAGGATCCGCGCCTGCACCGGGTTGATGCCCTTGCGCACCATCAGCCGCACGACTTCGCTGGCGATGTAGGAGCCCATGCCGTCGTTGGTGCGGCGACCGGCGAGGATCACGTCCGGGTGGTGGCCGATCTCCTGCGCCTTGTGGGTCAGGTAGTAGGGATCGACGCCAATGCAGTGGCCGCCGACCAGGCCCGGCCGGAACGGCAGGAAGTTCCACTTGGTGCCGGCCGCCTGCAGCACTTCCAGGGTGTCGATGCCGAGCTTGTTGAACAGGATCGCCAGGTCGTTGATCAGCGCGATGTTGAGGTCGCGCTGGGTGTTCTCGATCACCTTGGCCGCTTCGGCGACCTTCAGCGAGCTTGCCTTGTGCGTGCCGGCTTCGATGATCGACCCGTATAGCTGGTCGACGAAGTCGGCGGCCTCCGGCGTCGATCCGGAGGTGATCTTCAGGATCGAGGTCAGGCGATGATCCTTGTCGCCGGGGTTGATCCGCTCCGGGCTGTAGCCGACGAAGAAATCGCGGTTGAACACCAGCCCCGACGAGCGCTCCAGGATCGGCACGCAGACTTCTTCAGTGCAACCCGGGTAGACGGTGGATTCGTACACGACCACGTCGCCGTGCTTGAGCACCTTGCCGATCGTTTCGCTTGCGCGCGCGAGCGGCCCGAGATTGGGGCGCTTGGCCGCGTCGATGGGGGTCGGCACGGTGACGATGTAGACATTGCACTCGCGCAGCTCGTCCAGGTCGCAGCTGCAGCGCAACCGGCGCGCCGCGGCCAGCTCGGCCGGATCGACTTCGAGCGTGCTGTCCTGGCCCTGGCGCAGTTCCTCGACGCGGGCGGCATTGATGTCGAAGCCGACCGTGTCGAAATACTTGGCGAACGCGACCGCCAGCGGCAGCCCGACGTAGCCCAGCCCGACGACGCCGACCTTGACGGTCTGCAGCGACGTTGGTGCCGAAGTCGCCGGCGCGGGTGCCGCGCTTGCGCCGTGCGCGGCTGCACGGCCATCGGCGCCGCGCCCTTCACGGGTGGCGCCGTGAGCGTGCCCTCCAGGAACGTGCCCTCCAGGAACGTGCCCGCCCTCGAAATCGGTGGTGTCCATGGTGCTCAGGCGCCGACGCGGCACGCGCCGCGCGAAGGCGTGGACGGATGGCTGTGCTGGCGTTCGCGCATGGTGGCCCCTGTGGGAGGCGACATCACGGTGGTGATATCCGGCCTCGCAGCAGATAACGCGCAGCGGGGCCGGAACAGGACGCGCGGGCGACGCGAAGGTGCCGCAAGCGGCCCGCCATGGGCGACTTGGCCTGAGCACGTGCGCTCCCGCGTTGAGGGTAGTCGTGATCGACAGTGAGCTGGCGCAAGGCCGGGCAGGGGGAACAGATGGCACGGGGATTCAACACGGCGCGGGGTGTCGGATGACACTGATCGTGCCCGTGCGCCCGCTCGGAGTGCCTGGCGCCATGCCCGCCGCGCCGGACCTGCGGCCCTCGCGGGCGCGCTCGTGCGTGGTCGCGTTCGCCGAGCTTGAGGCGTGGCAGTCCTGGCTGGACGAAGCCTGGACCCTGCTCGATCCGGCCGAACGCTCGCGCGTGCTGCATCGGCGACTGCCGGCCGACCGCGAAGCATTGACCATTGCCTACGCCCTGCACCGAATGGTGCTGGCCGGCGTGCTCGGCATTCCGGCGGCAGAGGTGCCGCTGTCGCGCGACGAGCGTGGCTGCCCATGCCTGCCCGGCATGGCATTGCACACCAGCCTCAGCCACGCCGAGGGCGTGGCCGCCTTCGCCGTCTGCGCGATGGGGCCGGTGGGCATCGACATCGAACCGTCGCTACGTGCGAGCGAGTTGCCGCAGGTATCGACCAGTGTCTGCCACGCGTCAGAGGCGCGCCAGCTCGCCGGGCTGCGCGAGCCGCTCTACAGCCGTGAGCTGCTGGCGCTATGGGTGCGCAAGGAAGCGTTGCTGAAGGCCGAAGGCATCGGCCTTGAGCGTGAAATGACCAGTTTTGTCGCGGCCGACGGCGCGGTCCTGCCGTTGACTGCGTCGACGGCCGACAACGCCGGTCCGGTGCGGTTGTCGATGCTGGAGATTGGTGCGCGCTGGAGCGCCGCTGTTGCCGCGCCGGTGGATGCGGTGATCGAAGGCGTCTGGTTGCGACCGGTCGGTGGCCGGGTGGTCGCCGAGCCGGCGTTGTACGTGTCGTGAGTCAGTCGTTGAGGGGATAGGCAACGACGGCCGGGGAGATGGCGACAGCCATCCTGACCAGATCCGCCCACACCCCTCGACGCAATGCACGGTTGCCATGGCACGCGATGCCGTGGAGCCCCCACGCAGCGTGTGCGTCAACCGCATGCAGCCCGCAACGATCGGGTCTTGCATGCCCCCCGCGGGAGTGCGGTTTCATGGTCTTCGGCAAGGCAAGTCTCAAGAACCGGGCGCTGGTGCTCATCTGGTTGCTGGAACTGTTGCTGGTGATGGCGGCGGTTGCAGGCGCGGCGTGGCTGCGTTTCATGAACGACCCGGAGGGCCATGAGATCTTCTCCGAGAACCTCGCGGTCAGGGCCTTCCTGGTGGCGATGTTCGTCACCACGGCCATGGCGGCGCTGGGACTGTACGAGGTGCACGGGCGCCTGAACCGGTTCGAGTTCGCGCTGCGCATGCTGGTCTCGTTCGCGATCGGCGGCGTCGGCCTGATGGTGCTGTATTACCTGGTGCCGGCGGCGTACATCGGCCGTGGCGTCATCGTGATCGCGCTGATCCTGGCATTGGGCGGCATGGCCCTGCTTCGGCTGGGCGTGCTGCAGGTGTTCGCCGGCGACCTGTTCCGCCGCCGCGTGCTGGTGCTCGGCGCCGGCCACAACGCCAACCTGATCAACAACCGGCTGCGCCGCAACAGCGATCGTCGTGCCTTCACCCTGGTCGGTTATGTGCCGATTCCGGGGCAGGAAGCGGCGGTGCCCGCCAACCTGCTCGTGCCCCCTTCCGATGGGCTGGCCGAACTGACCCACCGCCTGCAGATCAGCGAAGTGGTGGTGGCTCCGGACGAGCGCCGCGGCGGCCTGCCGATGGACGAGATGCTGGCCTGCGTGCAGCTCGGCGTCACCATGACCGACCTGTCGACATTCTTCGAACGCGAGGCCGGCATCGTCACCACCAACCTGGTCGATCCCTCGTGGCTGGTGTTCTCCGGCGGTTTCGACCATTCGACCTCGCGCTGCATGAACAAGCGCTTCTTCGACGTGCTCGCCGCCGGCGCGCTGCTGATGGTCACCTGGCCGCTGATGGCGCTGGTGGCGATCTGCGTCCGCCTGGAATCGAACGGCCCGATCCTCTACCAGCAGACTCGCATCGGCGAAGGTGGCCGCCCGTTCGAGCTGATCAAGTTCCGCAGCATGCGCGTGGATGCCGAGAACGACGGCGTCGCCCGCTGGGCGCAGACCGGCGACGATCGCACCACCCGGGTCGGCCGTTTCATCCGCATGACCCGCCTGGACGAGCTGCCGCAGCTGTTCAACATCCTGCGCGGCGAGATGAGCATCGTCGGTCCGCGGCCGGAACGCCCGCAGTTCGTCGACATGCTCAGCCGTGAGATCCGCTACTACGCGGTGCGCCATTGCGTGAAGCCGGGCCTGACCGGATGGGCGCAGTTGCGCTACCCGTACGGGGCTTCGGTGCGCGATGCCGAGGAGAAGCTCAAGTTCGACCTGTTCTACGTCAAGAACCACGGCCTGGCATTCGACCTGATCATCCTGCTGCAGACGGTCGAGGTGGTGCTGTTCCAGCGTGGGGCACGCTGACCGGCTTCGACCGGCTAGTTGGCTTCTTCTTCGGCTTCCTCGCGCACCGGCCTGGGCGTCAGCGTCATCAGCCGGTTCGGCGGCACGCTGCTCCAGTCCACCAGGTGACCTTCCTCGAAGCGCACCCAGGACGAGCCGTAGTTCCAGACGTTGTCCTGGACCAGCACCGGGGCACCCTGGATCGAGATCACCGCGGCCTCTTCCATGCCCAGTTCGAGGATCGGCTGCTCCGTGCCGGCAGTGCGCACGGTCTGTTGCTGGGCCTGGAGGTCTTCTTCGGCCTTTTTCGCAACCTGGTTCTCCGACCAGTGCAGCGCCACCATGATCACGATCAATGCCAGCACCGTGATCGTCGCCAGTGCCGGTGTGTGGTTCTGCGACACGCGGTCGTCGAGCGTCGCGGTGCGTGGCCCCGGGGGCGGCGCGGCAGCTTCGAAGCCGCGCGCAGCGTGGACCGTGACCTTGGGCGCAGCGCCGGGCAGGCGGCCATGGATGCGATGGAAGCGGATGGCCTTGGAGTAGAGCGCGGTGAGCTCGGTCAGCGCCAGGTGCGTGTCGGCCGATGCGGCCTTGTCCAGGTGCCGGTCCGGATGAAGCTCGCCGACACGCACGCGGTAGGCACGCTTGAGGTCTTCGAGACTGCAGCCGGGCTCAAGGCCGAGCTGGTAGTACAAGAGCGCGAAGTCCTGACTCATGGAGGCCCCCCGGGTCGCGCTAATCCTAGCCTGTGTTTTCTTCCATTGCATGGCCGCTGAAGGCGGCGCGAACCGTTTGATCAGGTGATTGGGGCGGAAGGACCGGTGGGTGCCTGCGTTTCCACCAGAACGCGTCTTGCAGGACAGGGAGTCGGAGCGGGTGTCGTCCGGGGTTGGAGCTACGCATCAATGCGCCGCCCGTGACGGCACGCCGGACACGATGCGCGGCCTCGGGCCATCCACCCGCCTGCAGATCCGAATCCAGATGGCGCAAGCGCGGATGGCGCAACCATGCCGTCGGCCGTTCGTGCCGGATTTGCACGTAATGGCTGCCAGCGGGGCAGGAAGCGGCCGTTGCCAGACGAAACTTGGGAGCAAAGTTGCATGAGCACGCAGGCTGGAACGGCTGGAACGATGGCAGCGTCGCAGGTTCGCACGGGCGGTTTGCCCGATGCATTCGACTCATCGCTCCTGGATGTGCTGCCGCAGTCGGCGGCGAGCCTGGCCGGCCAGCAGCAGGGCACCCTGGCGTTCTCCGTCGAGGCGACGCTGGCGCAGGCATTGCGCGAAGCGCAGGCCGCCGATGCGGCGGATTCGGCGGCTACGGCGTGCCGGCTCGCGACGGCGCTGGCGCTGGTCGAGTCGCGCCTGGGCGGTGCCGATGAAGTGACGGTGCGCATCGTCGGCGCCGATGGCGCACGCCAGGCGCGCGTCCGGGTTGACGGCGCGCTGTCGTCGCTGCGCGCAAGCATCGGCCAGGCGGAATCCGTCGACGGCCAGGCCGCTCCGGTGCTGTGGGCCAGTGTCTCCGGAGGGCAGACGGATGAGGGCGCTGCGTCTTCGTGGTGCCTGCGGCTGGGTTCGCAAGCCACCCTGGAAGTCGTGTTCCGGGCTCCGCTCTCGGTTGCCGCGACCACGCTGCTGGCCGGCTGCGTGCTGCGCGTTCTGCAGGCCACCGTGGCTTCCCCGGAGCTGTCCAGCGATGCCATCGAAGTGGTCGATCCCGTCGAGCGCGAACGGCAGCTGCGCGAGTGGAGCACCGCTCCGGCCGCGCGCACCCAGGACGGCACCGTCCATGCCCGCTTCGCCCAAGCCTGCGCGCAGACGCCGGATGCCATCGCGGTCGTCGACTCGCGTTCGTCGTTGACCTACGCCGAACTCGATCGCCGCGCCGGCTCGCTGGCCACCCGGCTGCGCAACGCCGGCGTCACGACAGGGCAGGTCGTGGGCATGGCCGTGCCGCGCTCGGTGGATTCCATCGTCACCCTTCTCGGCGTGCTCAAGTGCGGTGCTGCCTACCTTCCGCTGGAACCGTCGCTGCCGGCCGAGCGCGTGGCATTCATGCTCGGCGATGCCCAGGTCCATGCCGTGGTCGTTGCCGACGGCACCACGCTGCTGCTGCCTGACACGGTGGTCAAGGTGCCCGTCCATGGCGACGAGCCGGTGTGGAGCGGCGAGTGCGGGACCGACGCGGATTCGCTCGCGTACCTGTTGTTCACTTCCGGCTCCACCGGCACGCCCAAGGGCGTCGAAGTTCGCCACCGTTCGCTGCTGCGGCGCGCGCACGGTGTCGACTACATGGCGCTGGATGCGCAGACGCGGATGCTGCATGCGGCACCGCTGGGTTTCGATATCTCCGGCCTGGAGATCTGGGGCGCGCTGCTCAACGGAGGCGTCGTTGTCGTCAACGAGGAGAACGTGCCGAGCATCGGTGGCCTGGCCCGCACGATCGCGCAGCACGCGCCCAATGGCGGCGTGATGTCGGTAGCGCTGTTCAATGCCGTCGTCGACGAGTCGCCGGAACTGTTCGTGAACTTCCGCGACCTGCTCATCGGCGGGGAAGCCCTTTCCGCCGACCACGTGCGGCGCATGCAGCCGTTGGCTCCGGCACTGCGTATCGGCAACGGCTATGGGCCGACCGAGTGCACGATCCTGTGCACGCAGTATCCGATCCCGGCGTTGACGCCTGAGGTGTCGTCCATTCCGATCGGCCGTCCGGTCCAGGACACCAGCGTCTACGTGCTCAACCCGCGCCGGCAGCTGGTACCCGTCGGCGTGATCGGCGAGCTGTGCGTCGGCGGTGCCGGCGTGGCCCGGGGTTACCTCAACCGACCCGAACTCAACGCCGGGCGTTTCGTGCCCGATCCGTTCGGCGCGCCGGGCGAGGTGCTTTATCGCACGGGCGATCACGTCCGCTATCGCGCCGATGGACTGCTCGAGTTCGTCGGCCGCACCGATGCGCAGGTGAAGATCCGTGGTTACCGGATCGAGCTGACTGAGATCGAGGCCGTGCTGGCACGGCACCCGTCGGTGGCCTCGTGCGTGGTCGAGGCGCGTGCCGATTTCCCGGGCGAGAAGCGCCTGGTGGCCTATTACGTCGCTGCAACGACCGGCAACGGCGCAACCCCACAGCAGTTGCGCGCACACCTGTCGGCGAGCCTGCCGCACTTCATGGTGCCGACCCGTTACGTCTGCCTCGACGAACTGCCGCTGACCGCCAACGCCAAGGTCGACCGGCGCGCGCTGCCGGCGCCGGACCGTCGCCGTCCCGAACTGACCTGCGACTACGCGCCGCCGGCGACGCCGCTGGAGACGCGCATCTGCGAGGCGTTCGGTGCGCTGCTCGATATCGAGGGCGTCGGCCGCAACGACAACTTCTTCGAACTCGGCGGCAGCTCACTGCTGGCCGTACGCCTGGCCGAGCAGATCCGCAACGAGGGCTGGCAGGACGCCGCATCGGCGGCCAGGATCCGCGTCGCCGCAACGACAATCTTCCAGCATCCGACCGTCGCGGCCCTCGCGGCCGCCATCGATGGCAGCGGCGGCGCGGTGCGCCAGCGGGTCGCGAAGTCGCGCGTGCTCGACAACCGCGAGCCGATCGCCGTCATCGCGATGGCCGGCCGCTTCCCCGGCGCCGATGACGTCGAGGGCTTCTGGGACAACCTGCTGCAGGGGCGCGACACGATCAGCAAGTTCCGCATCGACGAACTCGATCCGGCGGTCAGCGCCGCCGAGCGCAGCGATCCGGCCTACGTCGCGGCGCGCGGCGTGATCGACGGCGTGGAAATGTTCGACGCGGCGTTCTTCGGCATCGGCCCGCGCGAGGCCGAACTGATGGATCCGCAGCAACGCATCTTCCTGGAGCTGTGCTGGGAATGCCTGGAGCGCGGCGGTCATGCGCCCGATGCGACGACCGTGCCGGTCGGCGTCTTCGCCGGCATGAACAACGCGACCTACTTCCAGCGGCATGCATCGGCCCATCCGGAGCTGATCAATCGCGTCGGTGCATTGCAGGTGATGCTCGGCAACGAGAAGGACTACATCGCGACGCGCGTTGCGCACAAGCTCAACCTCAACGGCCCGGCGATCAGCCTCAACACCGCCTGCTCGACGTCGCTGGTGGCGATCTGCCAGGCAGTCGACAGCCTGCAGTCCGGACTGTGCGACATGGCCCTGGCCGGCGGCATCGCGGTGACCTGTCCGCCGCGCAGCGGTTACCTCTACCAGGAAGGTTCGATGCTGTCCCCGGACGGGCACACGCGCACCTTCGACGCCAATGCCAGGGGCACCGTGTTCGGTGACGGCGCTGCGGTGGTGCTGCTCAAGCGGCTGTCGGACGCGGTGGCCGATGGCAACCACGTCTTCGCGGTGATCCGCGGCGCGGCGCTCAACAACGACGGCAGCAACCGCGCCAGCTTCACTGCGCCGAGCAGCGAGGGCCAGGCGGCGGTGATCGCGATGGCGCACGACCGCGCCGGGATCGATCCGCGCAGCATCAGTTATGTCGAGGCGCATGGCACGGCGACGCCGCTGGGCGATCCGATCGAGATCGAAGGCCTGACCCGGGCGTTCCGTAGGGGCACCGCCGACACCGGCTTCTGCCGGATCGGCTCGCTCAAGAGCAACGTCGGCCACCTGGTGACCGCCGCCGGTGCGGCCGGCGTGATCAAGACCGCGCTGGCGCTGGACGAAAAGCGCATCCCGGCGAGCATTCATTTCGACTCCGCCAACCCGACCATCGACTTCGCCGCGTCGCCGTTCGTGGTCAACGCGCAGTTGAGCCCGTGGCACAGCGATGGCGGTCCGCGCCGCGCCGGCGTCAGTTCGTTCGGCCTGGGCGGCACCAATGCGCACGTGGTGATGGAAGAGGCGCCGGAGCAGGCGCCGTCGACGCCCGCGCAGGACCCGCAGTTGCTGGTCCTGTCGGCGCGTACCCCGGCCGCGCTGGGCGCGGCGGTGACGCGACTGGCCGACCACCTGCAGGCCAACCCGCACGAGAACCTGGCCGATGTCGCCTGGACGCTGGCGGTCGGCAGGAAGGCGTTCTCGCATCGCATCGCCGTGGTCGCCGACGACAACGCGGGCGCGATCGCCGCGCTGCGCGATCCCGATGCGCAGGCCGAAGCGGCGCGCAGCCGCCCGGCGCGGGCGGGCGAGGTTGTCTTCATGTTCCCGGGGCAGGGCGCCACGTACCCGGGGATGGGCCGCAGCCTGTACGAGCGTGAGGAGGCATTCCGCGACGCCCTCGACGAGTGCGCCATGATTGCGCGCGACGTGCTGGGCTTCGACCTGCGCGAGGCGATGTTCGACGAGGACGCACAGCGGCTGCTGCCGACCTCGGTCATGCAGCCGGCCACGTTCGCGATCGAGTATTCGCTGGCGCGGACCTGGATGAGCCGGGGCGTGATGCCCTCGGCGATGATCGGCCACAGCGTCGGCGAGTTCGTCGCCGCGACGCTCGCCGGCGTGTTCACCCTGTCCGATGCGCTGCGCCTGGTCGCCAGGCGCGGTGCGCTGATGCAGGCGCAGCCGCAGGGCGCGATGCTGTCGGTGCGCCTGCCGGCCGATTCGCTGCGTTCGCGACTGCCCGAGGGGATCTCGCTGGCGGCGGAGAACTCGCCGTTGGCCAGCGTCGTCGCCGGCCCCGGCGAAGCCGTCGCCCGGTTCCAGGCCGAGCTGGAAGCAGAAGGCGTCGCCTGCCGTGCATTGCGGACGTCGCACGCCTTCCACTCGGCAATGATGGAAGCGGTGGTCGCGCCGTTCCGCGAAGCCGTCGCGGCGGTGTCGATGAATGCGCCCTCGCTGCCCGTGGTCTCGACCGTCACCGGCGCCTGGCTGGATGCCGCCACGGCGACCTCGCCCGACTACTGGGCCCGCCACCTGCGCGAGCCGGTCTCTTTCTCGCCCGCGCTGCAGACCCTGCTGGACGTGCCGACCCGCGTGCTGCTGGAGGTCGGGCCGCGGACCACGCTCAACGCCCTCGCCCGGCAGCAGCCCGCGGTGCAGAAGCAGCGCATGGCCACGGTTTCGACCTTGTCCGACAGCCCCGAAAACGAGCTGCGCGACCTGCGCGCGGCCAGCGGACGGCTTTGGAGCCAGGGCGTGGCGATCGATCCGGCCAGCTTCGACCGGCGCGAGCGTCGACTTCGCCTTCGCCTGCCGACCTATCCGTTCGAGCGGCAACGTTATTGGGTGGAGGCGGTCACTCACGCCACGTCCAACGTCATCCCCCATCCCGCTATTGCGACAACCCCGAAACTGGAGCCCGTCATGCCGCAGTCCGCCTTGCCAGCCGCCGCGCCGTCCGCACAGCCCGAGGCAGGCTCCGCTCGCCGCGACCGCCTGATCGGCCAGCTGCGCGGCCTGTTCGAGAACGTCGCCGGCTTCGACATGGCCGATGCCGACACCGATACCAACTTCATCGAGCTGGGCCTGGACAGCCTGATGCTGACCCAGGTGGCGTTGCAGCTGCAGAAGACGTTCCCGGTCTCGATCGGGTTCCGCCAGCTGATGGGCGAGTGCTCCAGCCTGCAGCGGCTGGTCAGCGCGATCGATGCCCAGCTGCCGCCGGACGCGGTGGCAGCGCCCGTGGCGCCGCCGCCTGCATCCGTGCAGGCGCCAGCGGCCGCCGCCACCGCCACCGCGCCAATGGCGATGGCAATGCCCACCCTCGATGGCGGCAACGACTTCACCCGCCAGGTGATCGCCCAGCAGATGCAGCTGATGTCGCAGCAGCTGGCGCTGCTGTCGGGCGGTGCGGTCGCCGCTCCCGTTGCCGTGTCGGCACCGGTGCAGCAGCCCGTCGCGCCGGCACCCGTCGTTGCTACGCCTGCCGCCTCCAGTCCCGCAGCCGCCAGCGATGCCGGCGACGAAGACGTGGCCGCGCCGCAGATCAAGTACGACATCAAGAAGGCGTTCGGTGCGATCGCCCGGATCGACAACAACGCCCAGTTCGAGCTCAACCCGCAGCAGCGGCGCAAGCTCGATGCTTTCATGAGCCGCTACATCGCCCGCACCCGCAAGTCCAAGGACTACACCCAGGAGCATCGCGGCCACCTCGCCGATCCGCGCGTGGTCAACGGGTTCCGCCCGCTGGTGAAGGAGATCGTCTACCAGATCGTCGTCGAGCGTTCCAAGGGCTCGCACGTGCAGGACCTGGATGGCAACGACTACGTCGATGCGCTCAACGGATTCGGCATGAGCCTGTTCGGCTGGCAGCCGGAGTTCGTGCTCGACGCGGTGCGCAAGCAGCTCGACCTTGGCTACGAGATCGGCCCGCAGCATCCGGTGGCCGGCGAAGTCGCGCAGCTGATCTGCGAGGTCACCGGGCACGAGCGCGCCGCGCTGTGCAATACCGGTTCGGAAGCCGTGCTCGGCGCGCTTCGCGTCGCCCGCACCGTTACCGCCCGCAGCACGGTGGTGTTGTTCACTGGTTCCTACCACGGCATCGTCGATGAAGTGATCGTGCGCGGCACCAAGTCGCTGCGCGCGGTGCCGGCCGCGCCGGGCATCCTGCGCAACACCTCCGAGAACGTGCTGGTGCTCGACTACGGCACGCCCGAGTCGCTGGAGATCATCCGTTCGCGCGCCAGCGAGATCGCCGCGATCCTGATCGAGCCGGTGCAGAGCCGGCGCCTGGACTTCCGTCCGGTCGAGTTCCTCAAGGACCTGCGCCAGATCACCAGCGACAATGGCGCGCTGCTGATCTTCGACGAAGTCGTCACCGGTTTCCGCGCCAACCCGGGCGGCGTGCAGTCGATCTTCGGCATCAAGGCCGACCTGGCGACCTACGGCAAGGTCATCGGCGGCGGTTTCCCGATCGGCGTGATCGCCGGCAAGCGCGAGTACATGGACGCCCTCGATGGCGGCCACTGGCAGTACGGCGACGACTCGGTGCCTACCGTAGGCGTGACCTACTTCGCCGGCACCTTCGTCCGCCATCCGCTGGCGCTGGTCGCGGCCAAGGCCGTGCTGGAGCATTTCAAGCGCGAGGGCGGGGCATTGCAGCAGGGTCTCAATGCCCGCACCGAGGCCATGGTCGCCGACATCAATGCGTTCTGCGCAGAAGCCGGCGCGCCGGTGTCGGTGAAGCAGTTCGCCTCGGTCTGGAAGACCCACTTCCATGAGAACCATCCGCTGCAGGACCTGCTGTTCGCGCTGATGCGCAGCCGCGGCATCCACATCCTGGACAACTTCCCGTGCTTCCTCACCACGGCCCACAGCGACGAGGACATTGCCAAGATCGCCACCGCCTACAAGGAGTCGGTGGTCGAGATGCAGGACATGGAATTCCTGCCGCGCAACAGCGCCACGCCGCGCACGGTGATGGATGCGAGCAAGCCGGTCGTGCCGGGTGCGCGCATTGGCCGTGAGCCCGATGGCACCCCGGCGTGGTTCGTGCCGAACCCCGAGCAGCCCGGAAAGTACATGAAGGTGAGTGCATGAATGCGGCCGAGATCCATTACGGCAGCCTGGACATGACGCGTCCGGCCGACGCCAGCGTCGACTACGACCCGTTCGCCGAAGGTGGGCTGGCCCGCGTTGCTCCGACCACGGAGCCGCAACGCGAGGTCTGGCTGGCCGACCGCCTTGGCCGCGATGCATCGCTGGCCTACAACGAATCGATCTCGCTGCACTTCCACGGTCGCCTGGATGCGGATGCGCTACGCACCGCCCTGCGCCAGCTGGTGGCTCGCCACGATGTGCTGCGCTCGAACTTCGGCCCGGACGGCAAGACCCTGTGTGTGGCAGAGAGCGTGGACTTCGACCTCGCCTTGGTCGACCTGTCCGCGCTCGCGCCGGACCAGCGCGAGGCGCGCGTTGCCGCGCACGCGCGCGAGGTCGTAGAAACACCGTTCGAGCTCGACCACGGCCTGCTGCTGCGCGCCGAGCTGCTCAAGCTGGCGGGCGAGGAACACCTGCTGGTGCTCACTGCCCATCACCTGGTCTGCGACGGCTGGTCGTGGTGGGTGATCGTGCGCGAGCTGGGCACGCTGTACACCCAGGCCCTGGGCCATGCCGCCGAGGCGCTGCCGCCGGCGGAGTCGTTCGCCGACTACGCCCTGGCCGAGGCCGAGCATCCCTCGTGCAGCCTCTATCGCGACGACGAAGCCTACTGGTGCCAGCGCTTTGCCGACGGCGGTCCGATCCTGGACCTGCCGACCGACCGGCCACGTCCGCCTCGCCGCACGTTCGCCTCGATTCGCGAGGACCATGTCCTCGATGACGAACTGGTGGCCGCGATCCGCCGCCTCGGTGCCCGTCATGGCGCCAGCCTGTTCGCGACCCTCCTGGCGGGGTTCGCCGGCCTGCTGACGCGACTGACGGCGCAGTCGGACGTCGTCGTGGGTATCCCCGCCGCCGGACAGTCGCTGGACGGCCATGATCATCTGGTCGGCCATTGCGTCAACCTGCTGCCGCTGCGCTTCGAACTGGACCTGACCCAGCCGTTCGAGCAGGCGCTTGCGCAGGCGCAGGAGGCCTTGCTCGACTCGATCGAGCACCAGCGCTACACCTTCGGCACGCTGCTGCGCAAGCTGCCGTTGCAGCGCGATCCCGCGCGGCTGCCGCTGGTCAGCGTGATGTTCAACATCGACCAGGCGCTCGATCAGGAGCACACCGGCTTCCACGGCCTGTCGATGCAGCTGATCACCAATCCGCGCAGCTACGAGAACTTCGAGCTGTTCGTCAACGCCGTGCAGGTGCGTGGCGGCATGCGCCTGGAGTGCCAGTACAACACCGACCTGTTCGACAACGAGACGGTGCGCCGCTGGTTGCGCGCCTACGAAACCCTGCTGCGTTCGGCCGTGGCCCGGCCGGACATGGCCTACGGCAAGCTGCCGCTGGTGTCGGAGCGCGCGCGCGAGGAGCTGCTGGCATTGCAGCCTGCCGCCACGCCATTCGACCGCGAATGCCGGATGCACGAATTCTTCGAGCGCCAGTGCGCCAGCACGCCCGACCGCGTCGCCGTGCGTTTCAACGGCGAGGCCGTGAGTTATGCAGCGCTGGAAGACCGCGCCAATCGCATCGCCCACCTGCTGCGTGCGCGCGGCGTCCACCGCGGTGCCCTGGTCGGCCTGGTGCTCGACCGTGGCGTCGACATGCTTGCCGGCCTGCTCGGCGTGCTCAAGTGCGGCGCTGGCTACGTGCCGCTGGATCCGAATTTCCCGGCCGAACGACTGGCCTACATGGCCGGCGATGCCGGCCTTGCCGCGCTGCTGACCACCCAGTCGCACGCAGGCAACTTCGACCTGCGAGGCCGCCCGGTGCTCGCGCTGGACCGACTGCAGGACGAGCTGGCCGCGATGCCGGGCACGCCCATCGGCCGTGACGACGGCGCGGCGCAGCCCGAATCGATCGCGTACGTGATCTACACCTCCGGCTCGACCGGGCGCCCCAAGGGCGTGCAGGTGCCGCATCGTGCGGTGAGCAACTTCCTCACCAGCATGCGCGACGAGCCCGGCCTGGGCATCGACGACCGCCTGGTCGCGGTGACCACGCTGTCGTTCGACATTGCCGTGCTCGAGCTGCTGCTGCCGCTCAGCGTTGGCGCGGAAGTGATCCTGGCCGATCGCGTCACCGCTGCCGACGGCGTCGCCCTGGCGGCACTGCTTAAGCAGAGCGGGGCGACGGTGATGCAGGCCACGCCGGCATCGTGGCGTCTGCTGCTCGACGCCGAATGGAAGGGCGATGCGACGTTCAAGATCCTGTGCGGTGGCGAGGCGTTGCCGGTCGACCTGGCGGCGCAGCTGCTGCAGCGTTGCGGCTCGCTGTGGAATGTATACGGCCCGACCGAGACCACGGTCTGGTCGACCTGTGCGCGCATCGTCGCGCCGGCGCCCACGCTGTTGAGGGCGGGGCAGTCGATGGACATCCATATCGGCCGGCCGATCGCCAATACCCAGGTCTGGATCCTCGATCCGCGTGGCGAGCTGTGTCCGCTCGGCGTGCCGGGCGAAATCTGGATCGGTGGCGATGGCGTCACCCAGGGCTATCTCAATCGCCCCGAACTGACCGGCGAGCGCTTTGTTGCCGATCCGTTCTCCACGGCGCCGTCGGCGCTGCTCTATCGCACCGGCGACCGTGGCCGCTGGCGCGCGGACGGTGTGCTCGAGCACATGGGCCGCCTCGACTTCCAGGTCAAGGTGCGCGGCTACCGCATCGAACTGGGCGAGATCGAGGCGCTGCTGGCCGCGCATCCGCAGGTGGCGCGCACGGTCGTGGTCGCGCGCGAGGACCGGCCCGGTGACGTGCGCCTGGTCGCCTACGCGGTGCTGCAGCCCGGCGCCGCGCTGGAAGAAGTTGCGCTGGCGTCCTTCCTCAAGTCGTCGCTGCCGGACTACATGATCCCGCAGCACATCATGTTCCTCGACGCGATCCCGCTGCTGCCCAACGGCAAGATCGACCGCAACTCGCTGCCGGTGCCGGACATGGCGATCAAACTCGCCGGCGAGCGCGTGGCTCCGCGCAACGCGCTGGAGCGCACCATCGCCCAGGCCATGGCACAGGTTCTCGGCGTGGCCGAAGTGGGCGTGGACGACGACTTCTTCTCGCTCGGCGGTCACTCGCTGCTGGCGGCGCAGCTGACCTCGCGCATCAACAAGGAGCTGGGCATCTCGCTGTCGCTGCGTGCCCTGTTCGACGGTCCGACCGTGGCGCGGCTGGCGCGCCTGGTCAGCGAGCACGACGGCGAGGCGGCACCGGTGCGCGAACCCATCGTGGCCCTGGCCGACCAGTCGCACGGGCCGATGTCGGTGATGCAGGAGCGCCTGTACCTGCTGGAGCAGTTCAATCCCGGCCAGATCACCTACAACACGCCGTCCGCGCATCGCCTGCGCGGTCCGCTGGACGTGGCCGCCTTCCAGCGCGCCGTGACCGCGATGATCCAGCGCCAGAGCGCGCTGCGCACGACAATCGGCATCGTCGACGGCGAGCCGGTGCAGGTCGTCCACGACAGCGTCGATCTGGACATCACCGACGTCGAGGATGTCGGCAGCTTCCTCGCCGACCAGCGTGACAAGGAAGTGTCGCGGCGCATGGACGTGCTGATCCAGACGCCGTTTGAACTGGACCGTTCGCCGCTGATCCGTTCGCGCCTGTTCCGCCTGGGTCCGGAAGAGCACGTGTGGTTCTTCATGACCCATCACCTGATCTGGGACGGCTGGTCGTTCGACCTGATGTACACCGACATGGCCGAGCTCTATGCCGCGCAGCTTGAACAGCGCGAACCGTCGCTGCCCGAGTTGCCGGTGTCCTACCTGGACTTCTCCGTCTGGCACCGGCAGTGGCTGCAGGGGCCGGAGTACGCGAAGCAGCTGGCGTTCTGGCGCGAGCGCCTGGGCAGCGCCGGGCAAAGCGTGGAGGCGTTGCCCACCGACATGCCGCGTCGCCCGGGCATGTCCGGGCGCGGCGTGACCCATCGCATCGTGGTGTCGGACGCAACCACGCAGAAGCTGCACGACACCGCGCTGAAGGTGGATGCGACGCTCTACATGGTGCTGCTGACGGCGTACTTCACGCTGATCAGCCGCACTTCGGGTCTGCGCGAACTGATCGTCGGCACGCCGGTGCGTGGCCGCAACACGGCCGAGGTCGAGAACCTCATGGGCTATTTCACCAGCCTGCTGCCGCTGCGCATGGAGATGGACCAGAACCTGACGTTTGCCCAGGCGGTGAAGCAGGTCAAGGACGTGGTGCTCGACAGCTTCGCCCATCCCGACATCCGCCTGGAGGACCTGGTGCGCGAACTGAGCGTGCGCAGCCGCGAGGGCGGGGCAGTGCTCTACCACGCGCTGTTCTCGTTCCAGGACATCCGCCAGCGCATGTGCGACTGGGGTCCGCTGCGGCACGAGCGCTATCCGGTGTTCCAGACCGCGTCGACCCAGGACCTGGGCCTGTGGTTCGTCGAGCAGGACACCGGCCTGTCGGGCGGCTTCATCTACAACGCCGACATCTTCCTCGACGACACCACCGCGTTGCTGCGAGATCGCTACATCGCCGTGCTCGAAGCACTCGGCAACGATCCGTCGAAGACGCTGGCGGAGCTGACCGCCTTCGACGACGGCCAGCCGCAGCTGTTCGGCAAGACGCAGGAAGCCGCGCCAGCAGTCGCTGTTGCCGAGCCCGTGGTGGCGAATGCCGCTGTCGCGGCCGAACTCGACCCGCTAGGCCAGCAGTTGCTGGCGATCTGGCGCGACCTGCTGCGCAACCCGCGGATCACGCCCGACGACGACTTCTTCGCCCTTGGCGGTCATTCGCTGCAGGCCGTGCAGATGTTCCACCGCTTCAATCGCGAAACCGACATCAACCTGCCGCTGGCGACACTGCTGACTGCGCGTACCGTGCGCGCGCTCGCCGAGGAATACCGGCGCGCAGGCGCACACAAGGACGATGCCACGGCGCCTGGCCACGACCCGTGGTCGCCGCTGGTTCCGATCCGTCCGCAGGGCGACCAGCTGCCGTTGTTCCTGATCCATGCCGTGGGCGGCAACGTGCTCAACTACCGTTCGCTGGCCGATGCGATGCCGCAGGGCATCCCGGTCTATGGCCTGCAGGCGCTGGGACTGGACGGCAGGACGTCGCCGCTGACCAGCGTGGAGAAGATGGCTGAGCGCTACGTCCGCGAGATCCGCAACGTGCAGCCACAGGGGCCGTACCACCTGGCCGGTGGTTCGATGGGCGGCATCATCGCCTACGAGATCGCGCAGCAGCTGGTTGCTGCCGGTGAGCGCGTGGGCTTGCTGGGCCTGATCGATACCTCGGCCGAGTTCGGCGTCGGTTACCGCAAGCAGGCCCGCAATGGCCTCGGCTCGCGAGTGCAGCGCCTGCAGCAGCGCCTGCAGGGGCAATCGTTCGGTGAGCGCCTGGCGACGATCAGCAGCATGGTCAACGGCCGCATCCAGGCGCGTCAGCTGCGGCAGCAGGCGCAACAGGCGCGTGCCAGCGGTGCCGAGCTTCCGCACAACGTGCGCTATGCCGAGATCGAAGCCACCCACACGCGTGCATACATCGATTACGTCGTTCGCCCGTACCCGGCGGCGATGGTGCTGTTCCGCGCCAGCGAGCAGCCACCGCAGCTGCACGACAAGCCGGCGCTGGGCTGGGAGACGATGGTCGGCGCGGTCGAAGTGATCGCGATACCGGGCAGCCACCGCGGGATGATCGAGGCGCCGGTGCTGGTGCAGACGCTCAGCCAGGTCATCCGTCGCGCCCAGCACGGGCAGGCGGGCGAGGAAGAAATCGTCTCTGCCGTCGTGCCGGTCATGCCGGCTGCGACCGGAGCCAGCGACGCCGTGCCTGTCGGCCGGGACGACGCGCGATCGGCCTACCTGCGCAGCTTGTGGAAGGAGCTGCTGGGCGTGGATGTCGGCGATGGCGACAACTTCTTCGACCTCGGCGGCAACTCCATGCTCGCCGTGCAGATGTCCAGTCGCGTGGTCAAGGACACCGGCGTGCGCATCCAGCTGATGCGACTGGCGACGCAGAACCTGGCGCAGATCGCCGCCGAGCTGCCGGTATCGTTTGCCAGCGAAGGCAACGACGGCGTCGGCGCGAAGATGGCGCGGAAGATGAAGCGGCTGCTGCGTGCCGCCGGAACCGTAGAGTCATGAACGGTGGGGTCATGAACGTTGGGGGCACGAACGTCGGGGGCGTGAACCGGGCGCCGCTGCACGAGCCGTTGTTCTTTGGTGCTCGCGAACGGACGCTGTTCGGGCTGCTGCATTCGCAGCCCGGGCCGCAGCGGCGCGCGATGGTGTTGTGTGCGCCGCTGCTGCAGGAAGGCATCCGTAGCCATCGCGCCCTGTGGGTGCTGGCCGAATCGGCAGCCGCCAGCGGCGTCGCCAGCCTGTGCTTCGACTGGTACGGGACCGGCGACTCGGGCGGCGAAGACACTGCTTTGAGTCTGGCCGGGATGCTCGCCGACCTGGACCTGGCCCGGCAGACGCTGTCGGTGCGGGCAGGCACGGACCGCATCGAGTGGCTGGCACTGCGCAGCGCGGCCCTGCCGTTGCTGGTGCACCTGGCCGCGAAGTCGCAACCGGTCGAGCTGGTGCTGTGGGATCCGCAACTGTCGGGGACGGCCCTGGTCGAATCCTGGTACGAGCAGCACCGCGCGCAGATGTACGGCAGCGGCCGCTATCCGCACGCACGCCACGAGCCGGAACCCGACGAACTCCTGGGCTTCGCCGTCGATGCCTCCCTGCTCGGCACGCTGCGGGCCCTGGATGCGACGCAGCTGCAGCTTCCACGTGGCAGCCATGTGCGCCTGCTGCTGTGGCAGGCGGACGAGGACATCGTGCGCTTCAGTCATTCCCAGCGCATGCACGGTGTGACAGTGGAGACCGTATTGCTCGAGGACCTCGACCGCCCCGGCTGGGAGGAACCCACCCAGTTCGGCAGCCAGGCCTACCCGCGACGCAGCGTCGCCAAGATTTCGCAGCGACTGGAGTCGGCGCGATGAATCTGCAGGTCGACTACCTCGAACAGGGACGCGCCCAGGCCGTGGCAGCGGACGCGGCGGTGACCCTGCCGCGTGCCGAAGACGCCATCGACGAGACCGCGCACCGTTTCGGCGATGGCCTGATCGGTGTGATCAGCCATGGCCAGGCGTACAATCCCTCGCGCATCAATGCATCCAAGATCGGCGTCGTGCTGCTCAACGCCGGCCTGACCCGTCACATCGGCCCTTATCGCGCCTATGCCGAACTGGCCCGCCGGCTGTCGCGCGAAGGCTATCCCGT
Organism: Lysobacter sp. S4-A87; assembly: GCF_022637455.1. Lineage (NCBI taxonomy): Bacteria > Pseudomonadati > Pseudomonadota > Gammaproteobacteria > Lysobacterales > Lysobacteraceae > Lysobacter > Lysobacter sp. S4-A87. The sequence goes on along the minus strand of NZ_CP093341.1, from coordinate 974,267 downwards.
CCTGCGCTTTGACCAATCCGGCCTGGGCGACAGCGCGCTGCCGGACCAGGCCGACGCCGATCATCGCAGTCATGAGATCGACGCGGCGATGGCGCTGCTGGCACAGCACACCGGCGCCGAGCGCTTCGTCCTGTGCGGCCTGTGCTCGGGTGCGGACGATGCTTTCCACGTGGCCGCGGCCGATCACCGCGTCGCCGGCGCGATCCTGCTCGACGGCCTGGCGTATCCGACCCAGGGCTTCTGGTTGCGCCATGCGCTGCCGCGGCTTCTCAATCCGGCCAAGGTCATCGCCTACCTCCGCTCGCGTCGCAATGCCGGTCCCTCGCTTGCAGACTTCCGCGACTTCCCGGCCAAGGCCGATGCGGCCCGGATGCTGGCCGACATGGTCGCGCGCGATACCCGCCTGCTGTTCGTGTTCACCGGCGGCGCCTACACCTATTTCAACCATCGCTCGCAGCTCACGGCCTGCCTGGGCCGCGCGGCACGTTCGTCGCAGGTGAGCCTGGAATACTGGCGCGAGTACGACCACACCTTCTACCTGCGCAAGCATCGGGAGATGTTGTTTGCCCGGATCAGCCACTGGATGGCATCGAGCTGGGGGCAACCGTCCGGCGCACCTCCCGAGAACGCATCGACATGAACAATGGTTCGGCTGGTTCGGCTGGTTCCGCTGGTTCGGCTGGTATTGGCACGCATTACCTGCGCTATTCGACCGCCAACGTCCTGGTGATCCTGGCCGGGCTGGTCTCGTTCCCGGTGCTGACGCGCCTGCTGGACAACACCCAGTTCGGCATCCTCGGCTACTACGACACCTGGGTGCTGATGGCGGTGGCCGTTGCCAAGCTGGGCGCGCAGCATTCGATCCAGCGCTTCTATCCGCACAACGGCGACGGCGCCAGCCAGCGCGCCTTTTCGACCAATCTGTTCTACCTGCCCCTGGCCGGTTCGCTGCTGCTGTGGGTGATCGTCGGGTTGGGCGTCATCGCCTACGGGAAGGCCACCGGCATCGGCCATTCGCCGGTGTTCTGGATGGCGCTGGTGATGACGCCGATGCTGGTCTACGGCAGCCTGGTGGAGACCATCCTGCGCGTCACAGAGCGCTCGCGCATGGTGATGCTCACCCGCGTCGGCTGGCGCTGGCTGCAGTTGCTGCTGATGCTGGTCGCCGTGCTCGCCCTGCAGCAGAGTGCGACCGCGGCCTACGGTGGCAAGCTGCTGGCGGTGGCCATCGGCTGCGTGTTCTACATCGCCTGGGCGCATCGCAACCTGGGGTTCTCGCGTGACGCCGTGGACACCGCGTCGGTCAAGCAGTCGATGGGCTACGGCCTGCCGCTGGTGGCGACCGAGATCCTGGCCGTGGCGCTGGTGTCGATCGACCGGCTGATGCTGAAGGGACTGTCCGGCGATTTCGCCCTGGTCGGCATCTACAGCGTCGGTGCATCGCTGGCGATGCAGGTGCACATGTTCATGAACCTCACGGTGTTCGAGTCGTTCGCGCCGGTGGCCAACCGCCTCTACGTGACCCAGGACGCTTCGGCGGTGCGCGCGCTCAAGCTGCGGATGCTGATGCCGATGACCTACGCCGCGGTCGCGGTGGCGCTGCTGCTGTGGTGCCTGGGCACCGACACGATCATCGCCCTGAGCGGACACGGCAAGACCGCATCCGGGCCGGTGTTCGCCTGGATGGGAGCGATGAACGCACTGCTGCCGGTGGCGCTGGTGTGCGGCTACGGCCTGGTGCTCGAGCGTCGCACCAAGGTGGTGCTGGTGATGATGTGCGGCTCGGTGCTGCTCAACACGGCGCTGAACTTCGTGATGATTCCGGCCTATGGGGTGATGGGCGCGGTCTACGCAACGCTGGCCAGTTCCATTGCGGCGGCCATCACCCATTGCCTGCTGGTGTCGCCGGCGCTGCGGCAGTTCCCCGACCGGCGAACGCTGACCACGACCGGCGCGGCGCTCGCGGCGGGATTGGCCGGTGCCTGGCTGGCGTCGTACCTGCAGCTGCGGCCGGGCTGGGAGCGATTGATGCTCGGCGGCCTGCTGATCGGCGTGCCCTATCTGCTGACCGTGCTGGTGCTGGACTCGCGCCTGCGCGCGATGCTGCCGCTCAAGCGAAAAGCCGCAGCGGCAGGCGTTGG